>JBEKCW010000128.1:0-26253 GCA_050014675.1 Occallatibacter sp.
CCGGTCCGACGCCTATCTGCCGCTGGTAGAGGAAAATTGCCAGGAAAATGAGCGCAGGCAGGCCGAGCAGCAGTGAAAACAGCCACACGCGGCGAAATGCCGAACGCCGCGCGCGACGGAGCTGTGCATCAGAGGCCATACTTTTCAATGCGCCGGTAGAGCGCGGCGCGACTCAGGCCCAGTGCCTCGGCAGCCTGCGATATGTTGCCATCGCAGCGGCGCAGCACCTTGCGAATCAGCATGGCTTCAACCTCGTCGATGCTCATGTTGTCGAATGACTGGGCGGCGGTGCGGGTTGAAGTAATAATAAGGTTGGCGGGATCGATCTCATCGCCGCGGCACAGCAGCACTGCGCGCTCAACCGCATGCTCGAGCTCGCGCACGTTGCCCGGCCATGGGTATTGCATCATCGCCTGCACGGCAGCCGGAGAGAATCCGCCCACTTGTTTACGATAGCGCGCACGGTTACGAGCCAGAAAGTGCTGGGCCAGCAGAGGAATGTCGTCGCGCCGTTCGCGCAGCGCGGGCAGGTGAATCTCGACGGTGTTGATGCGGAAGAGCAGGTCTTCGCGGAAGTTGCCGGCCGTGGCCTCTTCCTGCAGTTGAGCATTGGTGGCTGAAAGTATGCGCACGTCAACGCGGCGGGTTTGCGATGAGCCCACACGTTCCAGTTCGCCGGTTTCAAGCACGCGCAGCAGCTTGGCCTGCTGGCGCAGCGGCACGTTGGCAATCTCGTCGAGGAAGAGCGTTCCGCCATTGGCCAGTTCGAAACGGCCGATGCGGTCGGTGCGCGCATCGGTAAATGCGCCCTTCACATGGCCGAAGATTTCGCTCTCAAAGGTGCCCTCGGGCAGGCCGCCGGCGTTTACGGCCACCAGCGGCATGCGCGCCCGCGGCGAAGCGGTGTGCAGCAGGCGAGCCACTATTTCTTTTCCGGTCCCATGCTCGCCGGTGATGAGAACGTTGGCGTCAGACGGGCCCACCTGCGCAATCAGCTCCAGCACCGGCTGCATGGCCGGCGACGATGCGATAAATTCGGGCATGCCTTCGGCGCGCAGCAAACGGTTTTCAAGTTCAAGCTGGCGGGCGCGGCGAATGGCCTGGTAGAGCTCGGCGTGCACGCGGATCAGAGAGAGCAGCCGCTCGTTTTCCCAGGGCTTCTGGATAAAGTCGCGCGCGCCGCGTTTGATACTCTCCACAGCCAGGTCAATGTTGCCCCACGCGGTCATCACAATGACCGGCAGGCGCGCATCGAACTCGCGAATCTGGGCGAGCAGATCGAGGCCTTCCTGGCCCGAGGTGGTATCGCGAGTGTAGTTCAGGTCGATGAGCACCACGTCGTAGTCACACTGGCCCAGCGCCTCCATCACCAGCTGCGGCGAGCGCGCGCGGTCCACCGAGATTCCATGAGGACTGAGCAGCAGTTCCACAGCCTCAAGAATCGACGGCTGGTCGTCGCCGACAAGAACCCGGATTTTTTCGCGATTGTCCTGACTATTGCTGACGATGGCTCGCCTCCGCAATTGCGGCTCGGGCATCCCCGCTTGAGATGCCATGGAATTGAATCTGCAGCTTCATTTGCATCATATCCAATAAGTCTCCCGCATTCGCCAGAGACGAGGCCGCAACAGGCCTGGATGCTGCGCGCTGTCTACTGCTCACGCGTCACGACCCCGTTCTTCGCGTCGTCGATCGAGACTCCGGTTTGCTGCAGCGTCTCTCCGGTCGCACGGTCGATATCAACCTTTGCTTTTTCAAATGCGGCCTGCGCGGCCGCAAGCAGGGACTCTTCAATGGACAGTTCGTGCTGTGCGGCCAGCGTATCGCTGCTCGACTTGGCTCCGAGTTGTTGCTCCTGCTGGGTCACATCGAAGGTATGCTGCGCCAGGTCGCGAGCCTTGGTCGCGGCGTCCACGCGAGCCTGTGCCTGCTGCAGAGCGAACAGCGAGTTGCGCACGTCGAAACGGATGCTCTTTTTTTGCTCTTCGAATGTGATCTGGCTCTGCCGGTACTGCAGCACCGCTCGAAACTGGTCAGCCTTGGCCTGGCGGTTGCGAAGGTTGATGGATAGATTCATTCCGAACTGATATTCGGGAGAGGAGTAGTTGAACGTGTTCTGCAGCATGCCGCTGAACCCCGTTGGCAGAGCGGAGGTGCACTCGCCTGGGGTTGACAGGTCGCAGTTGGGGTTGGGCGGCCCGGCGATGCCCGAGCCCACGTAGAAGCCATAGACGTACAACTGGGGCAACAGCTCGTTCCGGATTGATTTCAGGCTCTCTTGCTGCTTCTGCATCGCGATATCGTCTTCGGCAACGTCGGGACGGTTCTTCTCGGCTTCGGCGATCAGGTCGTCAATCGACTTGGAGGCGTTGGGATCGGCCGCGCCTACGTGATCGAGCGGGATCACTGGAATTTCGTCGATGATCGGGCTGTCAGTCTTGGTGATTGCGTTCTTGATGAGCAGCTCATTCAAGCGAAGCGTAGCGCGCGAAACAGTAAGGTCACCTTCGCTGGTGGCAACCAGCGATTGGTCTGTGATGACCTGCATGGCGGGAATGGCTTTCAGGTCAAGCTGGTGCTGATCGTCTTGCAGGGTGCGCTGCGCAAATGCGAGCGAACGATCCTTGACCTGTTCGTCCTGATAGGCGTTCACGAGGTCCCAGTAAATATTTTCAACCTGCGTGACGGTCGCGATCACCTGCGCGCGAAAAGCGAGGTCGGTGATCTGGAGATTCTTTTTTGCAATCTTAATGTAGCGTTCGTTGGTTGAGATGCCGAAACCAGCGAGCAGCTGCTGGCTAAGGATTACCTGAAAGCTCGAATAGAGTGAGGGGTTGATGGCTTCGTATGGGCTGTTGTTGGCAAAGCGCTGGCCTTCGTAGTTGACCTGCAAGCCCGTTCCCATGGGAAAGTTTTGCGAGTAATTCGCCAGACCCTCGATGGTGTTTTCCTTGAAAGTGGAAACGCCGTAACTGAAGGCGTTGCCCTCCTGGGTGACGGTGTGGTCAGCGAAACCTTTGAAATTGAGATAGGGATCGAAGGAAGAGACCAGGGTTCCCGCGCCGAGGGTTGAGGTCACGATGCCGCCGGCACCTGCGGCGGCCGATCCCGAACTTGAGCCACCACCACCACCCGCATTCCCCCCGCTGAAGCCGCCCTGTGTCGACGATTGCACAATGGAGGTATCGACGCCGTTCGCTGGACTGCCGGCCTTGGTGCGCAGAATATCGGTTTGCGCAATTGGGAAGTTATAGCGGAAGTATGCGATATCGAGATTGTTTTCGATGGCCAGGGCGATGGCGTCGTGCAGCGAGATGTAGAGCTTGCCATCGTGGACCAGGTTATCGAGGCGCGGGCTGTTGGTGAGGTCCAGCGGAGGCGCCTGGCTGGGCCTGTAGGGTGCGAGCGGGTTATGCGAGTGAGGCAAATCAATATGAAATGGCCGCAGCGGAGCAATCGCATTGCGTTCGCTCTCCTGCATCTGCTGCGCAAGCGTAGGCGTTGGCGCGGCGGCGCTGTTTGGCGCGGGCACGGGGGCCGGGGCCTGGGGTGTCTGTTGCGCCGCTTGGCCGTTTGCCGGCGCAGATTGTTCCTGCGGTGTGGCCGCCATGAGGAGATTGACCTGGAGAAGAATGATGGCGGCTACGGCCTGGACGGGCTTTGCCGCACTTCGAATGGAATATTTCACTTTGCGCCAACCTCCGGTGTATTTGCTGCAAGCAGCTCGTCGCGCGTGAGCCAGCCGTCGCGCAGTTCCACAATGCGCTTGCCGTAGCGTGCGTTCTCTTCAGAGTGGGTAACCTGCACAATGGTTGTGCCCTGGCGGTTGAGCTCGCAGAAGAGCTGCATAATCTCGCGGGCCTGGGTCGAGTGCAAATTGCCCGTAGGCTCGTCGGCAAGCAGTAAGGCCGGTGCGTGAACCACTGCGCGGGCAATGCCCACAAGCTGCTGCTGGCCGCCTGAGAGCTGATTCGGGTAAAGGTCCTTCTTGGCCACAATCTGAAAACGATCGAGGATATCGGCCACCATTCCCTGGCGTTCTTTGACGGGCAGGTTCTTGTAGCTCAGCGGCAGGTCGATATTCTCGGCGACGGTCAGGTCGTCGAGCAGGTGATAGCTCTGGAAGACCATGCCGATGCGCTGGCGGGCAAGGTCGGCGCGCTGTTTGCGGTTCAGCTTGTGCACGGCCGTCTCGTCAAACCAAAACTCGCCCAGCCATCCGTCATCCAGCATGGCCAGCACATTCAGGAGCGACGATTTGCCCGCGCCCGAAGGGCCCATGATGGTGATCAACTCGCCTTCGCGAATGGTGAGCGCAATGCGGCGCAGCACCCAGGTCTCGGTGTGGCCGGTTTTGTAACTTCGTTCAATGTTCTTCATTTCGATCATGATGGTGTATGACTCCAAAGTTGCAGCCGGTAATCCGGCCAGGGTTATTCCGAGCGCAATGCCTGCATGGGTTCGATTTGTGCCGCGCGGAGCGCAGGCAGTGCAGCGGCCAGCGACGCCGAGATTAGAGTGAGCGCGAGAGCCGCAGCCAGGGCCAGCGGATCGTAGGCTGTGATGCCGTAGAGCTGGCTGCCGATGAGCCTGCCCAGGCCAACCACCGACGGCAGCGCCACAACCACTGCGATGGCCGCGATGAGAGCCATTTCTTTAAGTACCAGCGAGGCCACCGACCAGCGGCGTGCACCCAGCGCCAGCCTTACGCCAATTTCGCGGGTGCGCTGCTCAGTAGCGTAGGCCAGCACACCGTAGAGCCCTACCCCGGCAAGCAGCATGGCCAGCGCCGAGAATCCAATGGCAAGGTACGCAAGCGCCCGCGCGTCAGATGCGCTTGAGTCGATTTGCGCGTCCAAGGTGCGCAGGCTGTCGACTACCAGCGTGGGGTCGAGCTGATGAACGGCTCCACGGATGGCCGGTTCAATAACGTCGTGCGCGCCAACGATGCGCGCATAGACCTGCACGCCTGCAGGGTGGTCGAGCTGCAGATAGGCACGGTAGACCGCGGGCCCAATATCGGTGCGAAGGTCCTGGTGCCTTACGTTGCCCACCACGCCAACGATGGTGGTGTCGAACTTGATGTCGGGGCCGCGGCCCTCGGCAAGCATGCGGCCAAGCGCGTTACGCGCCGAGCCGAAGTACTTGTCGGCGAACTCCGCATTCACCACGGCCACTTTCGGCTGCCCCTTGGCGTCAGACGCTGTAAATTCGCGGCCGCCAAGCACAGGCTGATTGAGCGCCGCGAAATATCCGGGCGTGATCCACGGCTCTTCGAAGTGAAGCCGCTCCTCTTCCGCGGCTTTGTAGCCCTGTATCGAAAAGGATGACCGGCTCGAATTTCCTGACAATTCAGGGTCGCTGGTGGCGCCCGCGATGGTTATGCCGGGAATGCGGCGGATGGCATCGATTGCACCAGTAACGGTTTGCGCGGTCCGCTCATCGCTGTAACCCGATTGCGTGGGATCGAGCGCGAACGTGACGAGATTCTTCGTCTCGAACCCCACCGGTTGATCGCGTAGATGACTGAGCGTGCGCACAAACAGGCCGGCGCCGCCGAGCAGAATTACGCTGAGCGCAATCTGCATGCCGACCGCGATTTTGCGGAATAGCTGTGACCGCCGCGTGGCCGTGCCCATATTCTGACGCAGCGCCTGAACCAGATCGGGGCGAAGAAAATGAAAGGCCGGCGCGATGCTGAACAGCAGGCTCACGACAATTGAGACCGCCAGTGTGAAGAGAACCACGTGCGAATCGATTGCCGTGGAATAGGGCTCGGTGCCGGGATCGGACGCGGTCATCAGGCGGACCAGCGACAGTGCGACCACAGGCGCGAAGGCCATGCCGATGGCGCAAGCCGTAATTCCAAGCACGCCGCCTTCAACCAGCAGCTGCGACACAATGCGGCTGCGCTTTGCGCCCAGCGCGTAGCGCATCGACATTTCGCGAGCGCGCGCGGTGGCGCGCAAAAGCAGCAGCGTGGCCACGTTGATGGCGCACATGGCCACCAGCAGCCCAGCCATGCTCATCAGGATCACGAGGGGCGTCTTCATGTCGACGCGGCCGGGGTTGAAGCCGGCGGAATCATCCACAACTTTGAGTTGCGAGTCGAGAAAGTTCCTGTCGAAACGCGGAGTGTGATTTTTGTAGAGTGTCAGTTCGTAAGTGCGTTCAGAATGCCAGAACGAAGCCAGGCCGGCCTGGGCCTGCTCGCGGGCCACGCCGGGCTTGAGCCGGCCAATCAGCGTGAGCCAGAGGGCCTGGTGGCTATTGAGATTGTCGTTGGGCGCCATCGCTGGGATGATTACCTCAGACATGCTGAGGGGCACGAAAATGCCAGGGCGGTAGCCGCCGATCGCAGTCTGGAAATTGGAGGGAGCTACGCCGACGATGGTAAAGGCGTGCCCGTTCACCAGCAGCGTCTGGCCAATTACGTCGGCCGATCTCGCGAACCGGGACTTCCAATAGTCGTAGCTCAGCACTGCGACCGGGTTGGCGTTTTTCGCAGTATCGTCCTGAGAACCGAAAAGGCGCCCGAGAGCCGGATGCAGGCCAAGCACCTCAAAGTAATTGCCTGAAACGATTTCGGTGTCTTCGTTCTCGGCCTGGTTGTGCCAGCTCACGCCGGAAGAAGCGCGGTCCGCAGCGATCAGGCCTGAGAAGACCTGGTTCCGGTCGCGCAAGTCCTTGTATACCGGATAAGAGAAGTAATTGGTGATGTCGCCGCCAAAGCTGCTGCCGTCGCCAGAGAATCCCCCGGTCCACTCAAATCGCACCAGCTCGTGCGGATTCGAGACCGGTAGCAGCCGCAGCAGTACCTGGTCAAAGAGCGTGAACACGGCCGCATTGGCGCCGATGCCCAGTGCGAGCGTGAGCACAATCGTGATGGTGAACGCCGGCGACTTGCGCAACTGGCGCAACGCGAAGCGAATGTCTTGGCGAAATGAGTGCATTACCGTTTCATCTCCTCTTTATTCCGTGCGCAAAGCCTGCATGGGTTCGATGGACGCGGCCCGGCGAGCGGGCAATAGCGCGGCCGCCATCACCGCCAGCGACAGAATTGCGAGTGAGGCAGCAAACGAGAATGCATCGAGCGGCCGCACTCCAAACAGCACCGCGGTCTCAACCCGCGCTGCTCCAATTGACAACAGAACTCCCAGCGCCAGGCCAATGGCAGCCATCCGCGCGGTGTCGCGAACAATCAACCATGCCGTGGCCTCGCGCGTAGCTCCCAGCGCCATGCGGATGCCGATCTCGCGCCGGCGCTGCGTTACGCGGAAGGCCAGGAATCCATATAAGCCGACCACCGTGAGCGCCAGCCCGATCAGGCCCAGCGCGCTCACCAGCTCGGCCATCATCTGGTAATTGCCCGCCGAGTAACGAATCAATTCCGGAAGCGAGGTCACCATCATGGGATCGAGCAGCGGGTTGGCGTGAATCAGCACCTGGCGCGCATCCTGGGCCATCGACATTGCATTCTGGTGCGTACCAATCACGAATGTGATTTCGCCATAGTCAACGAAATGAAAGGGCACGTACATGTAAGGCTCGGGGATTTCGCCGAGTTGATAGATGGGAACGTCCTGAGCCACGCCGACGATGCGGGCTTCGAGATCCGTCCCTTTGCCGTCATCGTTAGTGCTGAAGCCCGGCAGCTTCACTACTTGTCCGATGGGGTCCTGGCCCGGCCAGTACTTCTGCGCCATCGCGCTGCTCACAATTACCACCGGCGGACCATTTGTGTCGTCGGCAGCGCTGAAGCCGCGCCCGCGCAGTATTGGAGTGCCCACCACCTGCATGAAAGCGGGGCTCACAGCGTTGAATTTGATTTCAACGGGATTGCGCAATTCCGGGTGGCTGGGCAGAATGACTTTGGCCTGCAAGCCGCCCTCTGAAGGCATCAATGGCGAACGAATGCCGTACGCCACATTCTCGACCCCGGGCAGCGCGCGCAAGTTTGCGATCACCGCATCGCGCATCGGATTATCCGGATCCTGCGTGAATGCAGCCAGCACCTGGTTGCGCGTGATGCCAATGCTTTCGGTGCGCGTATTGATAAAGCTGCGCACCAGCGCGCCCATCGAGACCAGCAGAGCGAACGAGATTCCGATCTGCAGCCACACCGCGGCGCGGCGCAGTAATGGAACTTTACCGGCCGTCCGCGTGACCGCATTGGCCTGCAACACCGGCAGCAATTCACTGCGCGCAGCCTGGGTCAATGGCACAAATGCCAGCAGCAGAATTGTTACCAGCGCCAGTAATGCAGCGAAAGCGAGCACGCGCCCATCAAGATGAAATTGCAATCCGGAGCCCAGAGTCTGCAGCATGACAGGCTCTTCGACTAACAAGCGCGGCAATACCTCAGCGAGGGCTGCGGCAAGTGCCAGGCCGGCCGCGAGGCTCACGACCCCCAGCAATAGATTCTCGATCAGCAACTGTCGCGCAACCGCCCATCGCCGCGCTCCCAGCGAGAGGCGCAGAGCCACTTCAGGAGCGCGCGTGAGAGCCCGCGCCAGCAGCAGTTGAGCCACGTTCACAATCGCCAGCAGCACCACTCCGCCCACAATGGCGAAGAGCAGCAGACCGCTGGTTCCCGCCCGGCTCATCCGGTAACTGAAGTCTGACACAGCTCGCGCGCCGCGGTCATGGTTGTCGGCCGGGTCGGCAGCGGCAAGCGCGCCGGCAATCGCGGCAACCTGATGATTGGCCTGCTCAGCTGTAGCTCCCGGCGCAAGTCGTCCGATCAGATTGAACCAGCGGAATGTACGCGAGGTTAGTTGCCCCGGATCGGTAATGGCGGCCCAGGTTTCACCCGGCATCCACAGGTCGCGGCTCTCGCCCGGATCGATAGCGCGAAACGACTGTGGAAGCACGCCCCAAACATCCACCTGGTTAATCCGATCTTTGCCGTGGCGCAGAGGAATCTGTTTCCCGACAATGTTTGGATCGCCGTTGAAGTCTTTCCTCCAGCAATCAAACCCCAGCACAACTGCTGGATGCGTGCGCAGCAGAGCGGCATCCTGCGCGGTGAAGAACCTGCCCATTAACGGATGTACGCCGAGCACGGAGAAGAAGTTGTTTGAGACCACATTGGTCAGCAGCAATTGCGAGGTTCCATCAGGACGCGGCATCAGGCTTCCGCGCCCGCCGATTGCCGCTAACCCTGCACCGGGCCCTTGAAATGCTGTTGCACGCTGCGCCATCGTTTGAAATTCGGGGTAGCTGAACAGTCCTTGCTGATCCTGCGGCGTAGTGCTGAAGAGGCGAACGATTCGACCCGGGCGAGCCACGCTCATCGGGTGCATCCACAGGCCGTCAATCAGGCAGAAGATGGCCGAGCTCGCACCGATGCCCAGCGCCAGCGTGAGCACCGCCGCCGCCGTAAAGCCGGGCGACTTGCGGAACTGCCGCACCGCGTAACGCAAATCCTGAACGAACGATCGCATTGCAAAACTCCTTTATTACCCGGCGCGCGTTACTCGATGCGCAAAGCCTGCATTGGTTCAATGGATGAAGCGCGACGGGCGGGCAGGAACCCCGCGAATGTGGCGCAGATAACCAGCATCAGCGGCGCAAGCGTAAGCGCCCACGGATCGTAGCTGCCAACGCCATAGAGAATGCTCTTCATCAGGTAACCGAGGTAAAGCGATGCGGGAATACCCAGCGCCAGGCCGATGAGAATCTGACCCAAGGCCCCGCGCAGCATCAGCGACACCACCGAACCCCGTGTTGCGCCAAGCGCCATGCGGATGCCGATCTCGCTGGTGCGCCGTGCAACCAGGTACGACATCACGCCGTAAAGGCCCACGCACGCCAGCGTAAGAGCGATGATGCCAAACAGAGTGGTGAGGCGCGCGATGATGCGCTCGGCGTTGAAGTTGCTCTCCACCTGGTCTTCAAATGAGCGTAGATCGGTGACGGTCAGGTTCGGGTCGATTGAACTCATGGTCTGGCGAACGAGGGAGTCGACATTTGAGGGAGCGGCATTGAAATCGATGATCATCGCGTTCATGTTCATCGACTGAACCTCGCCGCCAATCATGTCGGACTCCTTGTAGCCCATATACTGCTGCGTGAGCGGACGCAGAAAAACCGGGTGCACTTTGTCGCGCGGATTATTCATTTTGAAGTCGCGGAATACGCCGACGATTTGCCATGCGCCGGAGTACTGCGGAAAACGCATGCCGAAACGCTGGCCGATGGGATCTTTGCCGGGGAAGAAGCGCCTGACGAAGGTCTCGTTTACCAGCGCAACCTGGGGCGACGTGGCCGTGTCCTGCTGGTTAAAGTTGCGTCCGCGCACAATGGGCACGCCGATGGAGTCGAGGTAATGCGTGCTTACGCGAACGTAGGTTGCGCCACTATTATCGCCGGGCTTGGGAGCGGGATGGCCCTGCTGAATGACGTCGTCGCTCCAATTGTCGCCCTCAAGCGGGCTGTAAAGCGCAAGGCTGAAGCTGCGCACTCCGGGCAGGGCAGAGAAGCGGTCTTCAATCTGCCTGTACAAGGCGGGCAGGCGGTCCGTAGTGTATCCGGCGCCGACCGCATCGAAGTGCAGAATGTAGCGATTGTGCGTCTGGACGCCGAAGTTCTGATCCTGCAGGTTGCTGAGGGTGCGCGTCATGAGAACTGCGCTGCAAAGCAGAACCACCGAAAGCGCAGCCTGAAAGATGACCAGCGATTTTTGTGGCAGCGACGAGCGCTCGCTGGTGCTGCGGTTCACTCCGCGCAGCGCCTCGGCGGGATGCGATTGCATCGAAAGCCAGGCCGGACCCACGCCGAACAGAACGCCTGTAACCAGCGAGACGAGGAATGTGAATCCCAGCACGATTGGCGATGGGTTCGCGTCGATCGGCATGTTGCGCGCATCGGGGAAGGCAAGGGCCAGGATCATGCGGCATCCCGCGTAGGCCACGGCCAGGCCGGCCGCGCCGCCAATGCAGCTCAGCAGCACGCTCTCCGTAAGAATCTGGCCCAGGATTCGCTTGCGGGCCGCGCCGATTGCCATGCGCACCGCCAGCTCAGCGCGGCGGGTCGTGGCGCGCGCCATCATCAGGTTGGCAATGTTGGCGCAGGCGATCAGCAGCACAATCGAGGAGAGCAGCATCAGCATTTTCAGCCCCTGGCCCACGTAGTCCTGCAACTGCTGGATTCCGCCGCCGCCGGGCGTAAGAATCACGTGCATCTTTTGAATAAGGCTTGCTCCGCCGAACTGGATCAGCAAGGGCTGGGTCCAAAGCCACTGGCGCAGCGATGAAGGGCAGGGACGCTGGTACCGGGACGAACGCGGCCCAGCAGATAGAGCCAGCTGGAATTGCTGTGATGGAGGATGGAACTGGCGCCGCGCACGTAAGGCTCGGTGTTGATCGGCATCCAGAAATCGGGAGGCGTGTCGGAGACGCGATCGCCGTAAAATCCAATCGGGGTTATGCCCACAACTGTGAATGGACGAGTCTGGATGTAAATGGTGGAACCAATGACGGCGGGGTCCGATGAATACTCGCTCTTCCATGCCTGGTAGCTGATCACCACGGTTGGAAGCGCGCTGGGCGTGTCGTCTGAGTCGCTGAACAGCCGGCCCTCAAAGGAATTGAGCCCAAACGTTTGAAAGTAATTGCCGGAGACGAATTCGCCGTGCAGGGATTTCGGCAACCCCTCACCGTGACGCACTGCCCATAGCCATTCCCCTGCCTCCACTCCGGCTAACTGCTCAAACTCCGGGGTCTGCGCGCGCAGATAGTTGTAGAGATCGGTGGAGAAGATGGTGTAATCGCCTGTGTCGCTTGCGCCCCCCGGAAATCCGCCCTCAACGCAGCAGTCGGCGTTGTCGCCCACGCGCCACAACTGGGCCGGCTTGGTCACCGGCAGCGACCGCAGCAGAATTGCGTGCACCAGCGTGAAGATCGCGGTATTGGCGCCGATGCCCAGGGCCAGCGTGAGCACAGCCGTGGTCACAAAACCAGGCGACATGCGCATCTGGCGCAGTGCGAATCGAATGTCGAGCACCAGTGAATTCATCATCCAACCTCCGAACACATTCCTCTGTTACCGCTACTCTGTTCTCAATGCCTGCATAGGCTCAATGGCTGCTGCACGGCGCGCGGGGACGAAAGAAGCTATCAGCGCCAGTGCAAAAATCGACAAAGCGGCAAGCGCAATCACCGCCGGGTCGAGCGGATCCACTTCAAACAGCAGCGTGCGCAGCAACCGGGTGGCAAACAGAGCCGCGACAGCGCCAAGCCCGCATCCAATCAGCGCCAGCTTCGCGCCTGAGACCAGGATCAGCTGCAGGATGGTGGAGCGCTGGCTGCCGAGAGCCAGCCGAATCGCCATCTCCTGCGTGCGCAGCGCCGCTGAAAACGAAATGATGCTGTAGATTCCCAGCAAAGCCAGCAGCACCGCTGCTCCGGCGAAGCTCGAGATCAGGGCGGCGTTGAAGCGGCGGGGCGCTTCCGATTCGCTCACCGCCTTGTCCATTGACTGCACCTGGATCAGCGGTAGCTGTGGATCGATCTGTCTCACAGCGCCGCGCAAATCCTCGATGCTCTGCTCGGGGTCGCGCGAAGTGCGCAGCACAATTGCACCGCCCTGCGCGTTCAGCGAGCCGGCCGGAGCGAGCATGCCATACGACTCGGCGTTCTGGCTGGCCGGCTGGTAAACCTGGTACCCGACGGGAGCATCGGGCGTGGATTGCCGTACGTCGCCGATCACGCCCACCACGGTCATCCACGGCGTGGGCGTTTCCTGCATGCCCCACCTGATGCGCTTGCCGATCGGGTCCTGCCCCGGCCAGAATTTATCGGCCAGCGTGCGGTTCACAATCGCCACCATCGGAGACTTGACCGAATCTGCCGGCGTAAAATCGCGGCCGCGGAGAATGGCAATGCCCGCCGCGGCAAAGTAATCGCCGTTGGTCTGCGAAGGCCACGAGAGACTCAGAGCTTCTCCCTTGGGTGGAACGTAACCTTCAGCAACAAATGCCGTACTGCCTCCTAAACCTGAGGCAGGCAAATTCGAAGTAATGCCCACCGACTTGACGCCCGGCAAAATAGCGAGCCGGCGCAACAGCGTGTCGTTGAATGCGTCGATCGAGGCCTGCGTCGAGTACTGGCGCTGGGGCAGGTTATAAATGGCGGTCAGCATGTGATCCGGATTCAAGCCGAGATTCACTTGGCGCATCTTCTCAAAGCTGCGCAGCAACAGTCCTGAAGCGATCAGTAATACAAGCGCAACCGCAATTTCGGTAACCACCAGCGCTGAACGAAGCCGCGCATTGCCGCTGCCCGAAGTGCCGGTGCGTCCGCCTTCTTTCAATGCTTCATTCACGCCGGTGCGCGCCGCCGCAAGAGCCGGAAGAATTCCGCACCCGAGACCAGTGAGGAGCGCCGCGGCAAGAGCGAAGCCCGCTACCTTCCAGTCAATTCCGATCGAGTCAATGCGCGGCAGCGTCTCAGGCAGAAGACTTACGCCGACGCGCAGCGCAACCGCGGCCAGGCCAAGTCCGAGCAGCGCCCCGGCAGTGCTGAGCACGAGTGTCTCAATCAGCGTCTGGCGCAGGATCACGCTGCCGCTCGCGCCCAGCGCCAGGCGCACGGCAATTTCGCGGCGGCGGCGAATTACGCGCACCAGCAGCAATCCCGCCAGGTTGGCACAGGCGATAAACAGCACCACCATCACGGCCCAGAACAGCGTTCGAATAAGCGGACGAGCCTGTGACACGGTGTCCTCAGCCAGCGGGTGAACCGCGGCATCGATGTGCAGGCTGGTCATGAAGGCGGGGAAGCCCTTCTCGATCTGCCTGGTTACGCGCTCCGCGCTCTGCTGGGCTTGGGACGCGGATACGCCGGGCTTGAGCCGGCCTACCATTTGGTAGTTCCAACTCGCGGCAGCCGCGCCCGTGAGCTCGTCGGGTCGAAGACTCACCGGCACCCACAGCTCGCTGCGGTTCAACTGCCCCGGCACCAGCGGAAACTCGAACTCGCGCGGCATCACGCCAATAATTTCGTAAGGCTTGCGGTCAAGCAGAATCTTCGAGCCCAGCAGGTGAGTATCGGCGTGAAAGCGGCTGTTCCATGTCTGGTAGCTGATAACGGCTACCTGCTGCTTGCCATCGTCTTCAGCCTGCGTGAATACGCGGCCCATCAGTGGCGAAACGCCGAGCAGCGGAAAGACGCTTGCCGTCATCCGGCTGGCGTTGATCTGCGCCGGCGCGCCCGCTCCGGAAAGCTCATAGCCGGTTTGGGAGTAGCCGCCCAGCGCCGTGAATCCCTGCACCTCTCGTGCATATACGCCCATCTCGGGACCGGAGACGCCGTCAATGCCAGTGGGGCTAAGCGACGTGCCCGCAAGCTTGTCGCCAAAGGCCACCAGCCTTGAAGGATCGGCAAATGGCAGCGGGCGCAGCAGCACGCCTTCAACGATGGAGAAGATGGCGGTGGTAGCGCCGATGCCGAAGGCCAGCGTAAGCACGGCAGTGAGCGCAAAGCCCTTGGCCTTGGCGAGATGCCGGAGCGCATAGCGGACGTCGATCAGGATTTTCTTCATCGCATTCTCCTTCACGGCCATTGCCGGGCGTTCTTATTCGGTGCGCAGTGCCTGCATGGGCTCGACGGCCGCGGCGCGGCGCGCGGGAACAAGCGAAGCCGCAAGCGCCAGCGCAAATATCAGCAATGCGGCAAGCACAATCACCGCCGGGTCGAGCGGATCGACTTCAAACAGCAGCGTGCGCAGCAGCCTCGTGGCGAACAGAGCCGCAACAGCGCCGAGCCCGCATCCGATCAGCCCCAGCTTCGCGGCTGAAACCAAAATGAGCCGCATAATGTTTGAGCGCTGGCCGCCCAGAGCAAGTCGAATCGCCATCTCATGCGTGCGTAGCGCGGCTGAAAACGCAATCACGCTGTAAATGCCCAGCAAAGCCAGCAGCACTGCTGCCACCGCGAAGCTCGAAATGAGGGCGGTGTTAAAGCGGCGCGGCGCTTCAGTTTCGCTCACCACGCGGTCCATCGACTCCACCTGCGTAAGCGGCAGTTGCGCGTCGATAGAGCGGACAACGTCGCGCAGGGAATCTTGCATCTGCTCCGGCGGCATGGCGGCGCGCAGCACGATAAAGCCGGCATTGCCGGAGAGAAATGAGGGCGTCGCAAACGATCCCGCATCGGCTCTTGCCTGGCTTGCGGGCAGATATATCTGGTTGGCCGTGGGCGAATCGGCAGCCAGCTCTTTTACGACGCCGATCTCTCCCACGACGGTGAGCCATGGCAGTGTCGTTGCCCGTTCCGGTCCGCGATGCAAACGCTTGCCGATGGGGTCCTGTCCGGGCCAATAGTGCTCGGCGAGAGTGCGGTTGACAATGGCCACCAGCGGGCCGTTAGCGTTGTCGCCCGCGTTAAAGTCGCGGCCGCGAATGATCGGGACGCCCTGAGCCTGAAAGTAACTCCCGATGACCTGCGGCACCCATGCCAGATTCAAGCTGGCGTCCCGCGGAGGAACGTAGCCCTCGGGCGTGAAGGTTGCCTGGTACTCATTACCGGATGCGGGGAGGATGGTCGTCATTCCCACCGCCTGCACACCGGGCAACTGCTCGAGTTTCGTGCGCAGCGCAAGGTTGAAGTCATCAACAGATGCCTGGGCGGAATATTGCTCGCGGGGCAGGTTATAGGATGCGGTGAGCAAATGATCGGCACGGAAGCCGAGATTGACTGAGCGCATTTTTTCAAAGCTGCGCAGCAGGAGTCCCGAGGCTGTGAGCAGCACCAGGGCGACTGCGAGCTCGGCAATCACCAGTGCCGATCGCAGACGCGCATGACCGCTGCCCGAGGTGCCGGTGCGGCCGCCTTCTTTGAGCGCCTCGATCACGCCGGTACGCGCCGCAGCCACGGCTGGAATGACCCCGCAGAAAAGTCCGGTGAGCACGGCCAACCCCAAAGCGAATGCAACCACCTGCCAGTCAAGCCCGATGGAGCTTACGCGCGGCAGTGTCTCCGGCAGCAAGCCGACGCCCACGCGCAGTGCAACCCAAGCCAGAACCAGTCCCAACAGCCCGCCGCTTACACTCAGCAGCAACGACTCAACAAGAGACTGACGCAGCACGGCCGCGCCTGTGGCGCCTAAAGCAAGGCGCACCGAAATCTCGCGGCGGCGTCGAATTACGCGCACCAGCAACAGGCCGGCAAGATTGGCGCAAGCAATAAACAGCACCACCCAGACTGCCAGAAACAGTGTTCGCACCAGCGGGCGGGCCTGCGCCACCGTGCTCTCATCGAGCGGCTGCACGAACGGATGAATGCGCCGGTTCGACAGGGCCGGCGGGAAATTACGCATAATCTCCTGCGCCGCCTGGGCCGCATCTTTTTGCGCCTGCATCGCGGTCACACCCGGCTTTAGCCGGCCAACCATGTAGTAGGCCCATGCTCCCGAGCCCTGAATCAATTCCGCCTGGGTAAAACTCATCGGCACCCAGAGCTCGCTGCGATTGAGCTGCCCCGGCACCAGCGGGAACTCGAACTCACGCGGCATCACGCCGATAATCTCGTAGGGCTTGCGGTCTAGCAGAATCTTCTGCCCGAGGATCCGCGCATCGCCATGGAAGCGACTTTGCCACGTTTGATAGCTGAGAATCGTTACCTGCTGGCTGTCCTCATCTTCCTGTTCTGTGAAGGCGCGTCCCATCAGCGGCTGGACGCCGAGTGTAGGGAACATGCTGGCCGTGAGCCGCGCAGCATTGATTTGCACGGCATTGCCCAGGCCTGAAAGTTCATAGGCTGACGGAGTGTAGCCACCCAGGCTGGAGAATGCATGCGTGTCCCGGATATAAGTGCCAACCCCAGGCGCCGTCACTCCAGACATATCGCTGCCGTAGTCAACACCCTCGAGTCTGTCTCCCAGCGCTACCAGTTGCCGCGGCGCAGGAAACGGCAATGGCCGCAGCAGCACGCCCTCGACGATGGAAAAGATGGCGGTAGTAGCGCCAATGCCGAAGGCCAGCGTAATCACAGCGGTGAGTGCAAAGCCGGGCGACTTGCGCAGAGACCGCAACGCGTAGCGAAGATCGTGCCACAAATTTTTCATCGCGTTACTTTCTCCGTTGCCGTTCCCCAAATCGCTATTCGCCACTCAGCGCCTGCATAGGCTCGATGGATGCGGCTCGGCGCGCCGGAATCAGCGCGGCCAGCAGTCCAGCCACGAAAAGCAGCGCTGCAAAGGCAAATAAGTTGCCCGATTCCTTTTGCGCGTCGAAAAAAATCACGATGCCGATGAGCCTGCGCGCGGCAATGGCCAGCACCAGGCCGGCTAGAGCCCCGGCACCCAGCATCCACGCCACGCGGCCCAGCACCATGCCAAGCACGTGCCGGCGCGTTGCTCCAAGCGCCATTCTCACGCCGATTTCGCGCTTGCCCTGCTCCACTTCGTGACTCACCAGACCGTAGAGGCCCACCAGCGCCAGCAGCAGTGCCATGGCAGCGAAGATGCCGAACAGCCAGCCCACCATGCGGTCGAAGACCAGTTCTTGATTGACTACCTCGGTCATGGTGCGCGGATCGTCGAGCGGAACGGTGGGATCGACATCGTGGAGCGCCTGCCGCAGAGGCTCGATCAACTGGTGCGGATCGCCGTCGGCGCGCACCACCAGTACCATGGTCGTTAGCGCTGCGCCGCGCTGCGCCGGTTCAATCTCGTCAATCAGATAATCCATCTCGGCAAGCGGATTTTCGCGCAGGTCCTGGCGTATGTTGCCGGTCGCGCCCACAATCTGGGTGTACTCGTCTGGGTCCTTCGCGTCATCGAGTTTCGGCGTGGAGCCGCCCATGCCGTGGGGAAGATACTTGTTGACAAATGCCTGATTCACCACCACAGTCCCAGCCTTGTTGTCGCTCCGATCGAGACTCGGACTAAGGAGTCTTCCCGCATGTGCAGTAAGTCCGAAGACATCGAAGTAGCCGGGCGAAACCATGCGTGTCTCGGCCAGCATCTCGGCATTTTTCGGATACGGCGGCTGTCCCGCGATGTGCACGTCGCGATTCGAGCCCCAGGCATCGATGGGCAGGATGTCGATGACGCCGGCGGCACGAACCCCTGGGATGTGCGAAACGCGATCGAGCAGCGGCTTGTAAAAATCGGCCACAACATCGCGTCCGTCGTAGCGCACCGGCGCAACATGCAGGTCGGCGGCGAGAATGTGGGCTGGATCAAATCCCAGGTCTACATGCCGGTAGCGGGTTACAACGCGCATCAATAATCCCGCCACAACCAGCAGGACCAACGTGAGCGCCACCTGCGTAATCACGAATCCCGCACGCAGCCGGTGTTCGCTGCGCCCCGTGCCTGCGCTGCCCCCGGCTCTGAGCGCGGTGTTGGGATTGACACCGGAGAGCTTGAGTGACGGATAGAGCGACGCTATCAGGCTGACCACAACGGCCGAAGTTACTGACGCGCCCAAGACCGTCCAGTTGAGATGAACGTCGGCCCCGCGCTGCAGCGCCTTGATGAGGAACGTGCGCATCAGGTCAAGAACCGACCAGGCCAGCAGCAGGCCGCAACCCGCGCCGACCAGCGCCAGCAGCACGCCCTCGGTCAGCATTTGCCGCAGCAGCCGGGCGCGTCCAGCGCCAATGGCCACGCGCATGGCCATCTCGCGCTGGCGCTTGACGCCACGCGATAACAATAGTCCGGCAATATTCACGCACCCGATTGCCAGCACTGCAAACACAGCGCCAAGCAGAACCCACAGCGGACCGCGGCTCTTTTCGTCAACTGCCGTGGATAGCGGCTGCAGACGCACAGTGCGTCCTTCATCGGTGTCGGAGTACGCCTTGCCGAGGTTGGCGAAGACGTGCTGCATGTCGGCCTGTGCCTGATCGACGCTCACGCCATCTTTCAGCCTTCCGACTGTGCTCAGCCAATGGCCGCCGCGCGACGTCATCCAGGTGGCGGCGTCGAGGTGGACGGGCGTGTAAAGGCCGTCGTGCGTATTCAGCGGGAATCGGAACCCTGCCGGCATGACGCCGACGACGGTATAGGTACGGCCATCGAGCCGGACTGCGGTACCTACTACTTTTGGCGAACCGTTGAAGTGCTTCATCCACGCGTCGTAGCCGAGCACAACAACGTCGTTCTTGCCGGTCTGCTCTTCACCGGGCAGAAATCCGCGGCCCAGCATCGGAGCGACACCGAAGACGTCGAAGAAGTTGGAGCTGGTGCGAACCACCTGCAGAACCGCTGGGCCGGCCGGCGTCTCCGCTGCCGACTCTCTCCAGCGGAGGTAACCCGCCAATGCCTTGAACGACGTGGACTGCTTGCGCTCGTCGAGGTAAGACGGCCATGACGCCGGCTGGTTGTACCCTCCGGCGCCGCTGTGCGTTTCGAAGTCGACGATACGGCTGGGTTGTGCATAGGGCAGCGGCTGCAGCACAACGGCGTCAATCACGCAGAAGACCGCGGTGGCAATGCCCACGCTTAGCGCCAGTGTAGCAATCACCGTGATAGCGAAACCCGGCGCGCGGCGAAGCTGCCTGAGCGCGTAAGAAAGATCCTGAACCAACATGGAAGCGCTCCTCGCGTGGTTCCCGATTAGTGACGCGTCGCCAGAGGTCCACAGCCCCTGACCCCTGATCACTGACCACTGACCCCTGACCCCTGACCTTAAGCTTCCGCCTCTTCTTCCATCTTTTTCTGCTCCTGCTCGCTCACTACTTTTCCGTCGAACAGGTGCACTTCGCGCTGGGCGTGGCGGGCAAATCGGGGATCGTGCGTCACCATGCAGATGGTCGAGCCCTCGCGGTGCAGATCGGCCAGCAGGTGCATCACCGCCTCGCCATTCTTCGAGTCGAGGTTACCGGTAGGCTCATCAGCCAGCAGAATGCTGGGCGAGCCGGCCAGTGCGCGGGCAACGGCTACGCGCTGTTGTTGACCGCCCGAGAGCTGCGCCGGATAATGGCGCATGCGATGGGCCATGTTCACGCGTTCCAACGCTTCCTTCACGCGCTTCTTCCGTTCGGCCGAAGGCATGCCGGCGCGATAGGTGAGGGGCAGCTCCACATTCTCCTCAACCGTCAGATCGCCGATCAGGTTGAAACTCTGGAAGATGAAACCAATCTCCTGGTTGCGGATGCGCGAGCGCTCGCTGAAGCTCAGATTCTCAACCGGCTTGCCATTCAGCAGGTAGCGGCCGCCTGTGGGCGTGTCGAGCAGGCCGAGAATCGAGAGCAGCGTCGATTTGCCGCAGCCCGACGGCCCCGACATGGCCAGATACTCGCCGCGTTCAATGTTGAGGTGAATGCCGGAGAGCGCGTGCGTCTCCACTTCGTCGGTGTAAAACACCTTGGTCAGATCTTCAATTTCAATCAACGTGTTGGCGGTTGCCATTCTGTCCTCCCCTTCGTGTGTGTGCGGCGATGAGTTGGTGATCCCTAGTCCCTATTCCCTAGTCCTGTCTTTTCACTCCAGCCGAATGCGATCCATGCCATCCCAGCGCGACATGTCCGAAAGAATTACCGTGTCGCCTTCTTTCAGGCCCTCGAGCACCTGGATATCTTCAACCGATGCGCGGCCCACCTTGACCGGTACGCGCGTCGCTCCCTTGCCGTCGGGATCGAGCCGGAACAGGCTCAGCGTGGAATCTTCATTGCCCAGCGCCGGCCTGCCCACATAAAGCACATCGCTCATGCGTTCGAGGTCGATGGTTCCATCCACGCTCAGCTGCGGAACTGCTCCCGGCGGCAGCGGCCCATCTAAAGCTACGTCAACGGTGCGCGTTCCGTTCACTACCGCGGGATCGATGCGCGTCACATGCCCGGGTATGGCGCCGTTATGAGTGTCAATGGACGCGGGCTGGCCGATCTGGATGTCGCGCGCCTGGGTTTCGGCGATCTGCAGCGCGGCCTTCAACTTGTCGCGCTGAATCACCTCGGCCACCGACGTGCCCGTTAGCACGTGCTGGCCCACCCCCACCGGCGTGGCCAGCGGCGCCAGCGTGCCTGTAATCGTGGACCTCACTTCAAGCGCCCGCTGCTGCTTCTCGTACAAATCCAGCAGCGCCTGCGCCTGTTCAATCTTCGTCTTCTGCGAATCCAGCTGCACCTCAATGGCCTTCTGGTTCACCTCAAGCTGCTGCTGGCTCAAATCGTGCTGCGTATTCAACTGGTCGGCCGTGCCCGCAGACTTCTGGTAAGCCAGTCCGGAGATCACTCCCAGCTGGTAGAGCGCCTTGTCGGTCTGCGCCTGCAGCTTGTCCTGCGCATAATCGGCATTTACCGCCGCCGCCGCGGTCTTCTTGTCCATGAGCGTGCTTTGCAGCGTCGCCTGCAGGCTCTTGTAATCGGCCTGTGCCTGTTTCACGCCGAGTTGCGCGTTCAGCACCAGCTGCTCCAGCGTGGGATCGGAAAGATCCATGATGACCGTGTCGGGCGTCACCTGCGTGCCGGGCAGCACGCGAATGCGCAGCACCGTCGCGTCGGTCTCAGCGGGGATAAGCTCGATCGAATCCTCGCGCGGAACCAGCGTGCCGGTCGACGATCGCACCTGGCGAACGAGCGGGCCGCGCTTCACCGTGTCGGTCCAGATGGTGGAGCGATCGACCGTGGGCGCTGCCGGCTTGAGACGCATGACGATGAACGTAAGGGCTGTGAGGACGAGGGCTGCCCCGGCTGCGTAAACCAGCAACCGGCGGTTCTTTTTCTTCCTGATGTCAGGGCGGGCGATATCCATTGCGTTATTTAACCTGCATCTCGGTTGCCATTGGAGGTTTTGCCGCAAGCCATTGATAAATTAAGCGATTGCCGGTTCAGATGATTGCGCAATGCCGTCTCGAACTGACCGATTACGCGGCGCGAGTGTTCGAAATCGGACAGTAGGCGGCCGCGGCGCCGTTCTTGCGAGCAGGGAACAATTGCTACTGGGCCGGTGTCAAAACAATAGAAGCAGCAGCGTCAATTCTCGTGGCAGGCTCAATCTTGCCTTTCAATCACCCGGGTTAATATTGACGGGCAGATCAAACGCGAAATCATCGGCAACCAACCGAATCGTCACAAAATTGGTGGAACACGTGAACGGTTCCGCTCGTATTCCGTCATATAACTGAATTCTCCCCCGGATTTGATCTAACCATCTGAATTGAGCCGGCGCCGGGCGTGTGTGTGGCGAGAGAAGGATTGGCCGTAATGAAGTCTCATGCAATCGCACGTTCGTCTGAGCGCGTCCCCGAACGTTGGCTCAAGCTGGGGTTCCTGCTGATGTCGGCTGCATTAATGGCCGTAGCTTTTGCGCTGATGGGAGCGAAACTTGCCCGCGCCCAGGCCGCGCCTGTCCCGGCCGCAACGGCTGCCCCTGCAAGCAGCGCGCCGATTCATCCGAAAGACATTGTCGGAGATTGGCAGGGAACGCTGCATGCCGGCCAGGATCTGCGCCTTGTTTTGAAAGTCACAAAAGACGACAAGGGCGCTTACAAGGCCAACTTCTTCAGCATCGATCAAACCGGCCGGCCGTTTCCCGTTGATTCAATCGCGCTTGACGGCTCAAACGTAAAGCTCGCGATCAAAATGATTGGCGGAACATTCGAAGGCAAGCTGAGCGGCGATGGCAAGACCATTGACGGCTCATGGAGCCAGGGGCCGAATCCATTGGCGCTCACACTGGCCCGCACGACGCCCGCAACGGAGTGGTCCATTCCGGAAGCACCCAAGCCAGTCCCGCCGATGTCCAAAGATGCAGACCCGAGTCTGGATGTGGCCACCATCAAACCCAGCGACCCATCGCGCCAGGGCAAAGGATTTGGCTTTCGCGGCACACACTTTCTCACCTTCAACACCAACATGAACGATCTGATCGCCTTTGCCTATGGCTTGCATGCAAAGCAGATCATGGGCGCGCCCGACTGGTTTGCCACGCAGATGTACGACATCGACGGCGTGCCCGATGCGCCCGGGCAGCCCAGTCTCAAACAAATGGGCATCATGGTGCAGAAGCTGCTGGCCGATCGTTGCCAGTTGAAATTCCATCACGAAACACGCGAACTTTCGGTATATGCCATCACTGTGGCGCCCGGAGGTCCCAAACTGACCAAGACCACAATGACCGACCCCAATCAGCAGGGGTTTAACTTCCGCGGCCTCGGCGATTTGATCGTTCGCAACATGAACATGGCGGAGTTCGCCTCGTGGATGCAGTCAGGCGTGATGGATAAACCGGTGGTCGATCAAACCGGGCTCAAAGACAAGTACGACTTCGATCTCAAGTGGACCCCCGACGACTCGCAGTTCCAGCAATTCCGTGGCGCAGTGCCCATGAATACACCACCCAACACCGATCCCGGCCCCCGACGATGTAATCGTGATCGACCACGTAGAGAAGCCATCGGCGAATTGAGCTCTGGCGGCCAGTTAGTATCCTTCAACGAATAGAGGTTCCCTAAAGTGGCCGTAACAGCAAGGTGCAGACCGGGCAGGAAACCAGTGCTCACCTCCCGCTGTTGCACAGACTCTTCAGCTAACTAATCTTTTAGTTGATGCGTCTATCAGGTTGTACAGCCGAACTCAAACCAACTGAGGTTCCCATTGATGGCCGCAACAGCAATGTGCAGACCGCGCGGGAAACGACTATTCGTCTCAGCGCTCACCACGGTGTTGATTGCAGCACCGCTGCTCACCGCTCAATCGAATTCCAATCAGCCCTTGCCTCCAGCCGCGCCTCAAGCCCCACCTCAGGCCGCTGCGGCCGCCCCTCCTGCCTCTCCGGGAAAAGTCCAGATGCTGCAGCAATCGCCTGATGCGCAACCGTCGTCCGCTGCCGCACAGCCTGCCGGCCCTCCGCCACCGTTTGAAGTCGCCACCATCAAAGTCAGCAAGCCCGACCCCGAACAATCCATGCTGATGTTTACGCCGGATGGCGTCTCCATTACGGGCATTCCGCTCACCATGATCTTTCGCGAAGGGTTCAACGCCGAAGACGACCATCTTATCGGCTTGCCATCGTGGGTCAAGTCGAGCCGGTACGACATTGAAGCAAAAGTCTCGCCTGAAGATGCGCCGAAACTTAAGGACATGAAGTTCCCTCAGCGCCGAGCAATGCTGGTGGAGCTGCTGGTAGATCGGTTCGGCTTGAAGTACCACCGTGAGACCCGCGAATTGCCAATCTACGAGCTGGTGATAGCCAAGGGCGGCGTCAAAATGCAGCCGGCAAAGCAGCAGGACTCGGCCAATGCGCGTCACATGATGATGTTCGGGGGCCCGGGCAAAATCGAGTCAACGGCCATGAAGATAGAGCCCCTGGCCCACCAACTTTCGCGGCAGCTGGAAAGAACAGTCGTAGACAAGACCGGCCTCACTGGCGAATACGATTTCACGCTCAGCTGGACGCCCGACCCGACGGAACCGGGCGAGGGCCCACCGGGTGGTCCGCCGGATGCGAGCGGAAATTCAAATGACAACACCGGCGGTCCAACTTTGTTTACCGCGGTTGAAGAGCAGCTCGGATTGAAACTCGTATCGGCCAAAGGTCAGGAAGAAGTGATCGTGATCGACCACATCGAACAGCCTTCGGCAAACTGATGCACTGCGAGATTAAGTAACTGGAGTGAATCGTTGACCTGGTTGCGCACATTCAGAATCCCCATGCTCTGCTCGCTGGTGCTGCTCTCGGCCGCTAGCGTCTTCGCGAGCGCATTTCACGGCGCAGTCACCTACGGCGGCCTCCCGCTGCCGGGCGCAACGGTCATGGCCACGCAAGACGGCAAAAAATTTACGACGGTCACCGATCAAGGCGGGCTCTACCACTTCGACGATCTCCCCGACGGCGCATGGACCATCCAGGTAGACATGCAATGCTTTGAGCCCATCAAGTCCCAGGTAACAGTCAGCGCCACCGCGCAGCCCGGCAATTTTGAAATGAAGCTGCTTCCCGTCGATCAGTTGATGGCGAAGACCAAGGTGATACAGAATCCAATCCTCCCCGCTCCCGAGCTGAAGCCGCGCACTGACGAGAAAAAGCCTGAGCAGGCCGCCAACAAGCCACCGCCCGAGATGCCCAAACCGCCCGAAAACGGAGACGACCAGAGCAACGACGGCTATCTTGTGAATGGAAGCGTGAACAACGCCGCCACCTCGCGCTACTCCACCAATCCGGCCTTCGGCAATACACGGTCAGGATCGCGCGGCCTTTACAACGGCGGCCTCTCGGTCAACATTGCAAACTCCGCGCTCAATGCGCGGCCTTATTCCGTCAGCGGAGTTTCGGCGCCCCAGAGCGCGTACGACCTGATCACCAACTCCATTTACTTAGGCGGCCCGTTGAAGATTCCGCATCTGCTGCCGCGCGGCCCCAACTTCTATCTCGACTCCACGTGGACGAGAGACAACAATGCGGCCATCTACCCAGGCCTGGTGCCCACGCTCGACGAGCGCAGCGGAAATCTCTCCGGGCTGCTTGACGCCGCGGGCCAGCCCGTCACCATCTACAATCCCGCCACAGGCATTGCGTATCAAGGCAATCAGGTTCCCGTCACCCCACAAGCCGCAGCGCTGCTTTCGCTTTACCCCATGCCCAATCCCAACATTCCCAGCACCTCGGGCTACAACTACCAGTCGCCGCAGCTCAACGCCACCCACTCCGACGCGTTGTCGTCGCGCCTCAGCAAGCAACTCGGCCGCCGCGACGAGCTATACGGCGGCTTCAACTTTTCGAGCACCCGCTCCGACTCCGTGAGCCTCTTTGACTTTGTCGATGCCACCGGCACTCTTGGCCTCAGCAGCGATGTGCACTGGATGCATCGCTTCGGCGGCCACTTGTTTTTGAACACGGGCTACAACTTCAGCCGCTACCGCACTGAAACCACGCCGAACTTCGCCAACCGCATCAACGTCTCAGGACCGAACGACGCAAACATCGCCGGCAACGATCAGACGCCTTCAAACTGGGGTCCGCCCAGCCTGAGCTTTTCAAGCGGCATCGCCGGACTGACCGACGGCAACAGCGCCTTCAATCGCAATGAGACTAACAGCGTCTCAGTCAGCGCAGGCATTTATGAGCGCCGCCACAACATTACGGCAGGCGGTGATTTTCGCCGCCAGGAATATAACGATTTCTTTGAGCAAAATCCGCGCGGCTCGTTTGCATTTACCGGCGTAGCTACCGCCAGTTCGCCCGAAAGCACCACCACCGGCTCCGACCTGGCCGATTTTCTCATCGGAATTCCCGACACCAGTTCCATCGCGTTCGGCAATGCGGACAAGTACTTCCGCGAGCCGGTTTACGATGCGTACTTTA
>JBEKCW010000129.1:0-12053 GCA_050014675.1 Occallatibacter sp.
CCACAGACGTGAGAACGAATAGAAACCCTCCGACAAGCAGAAGCGGCTTGCGTCCGAATTTGTCGCTCAATACACCTGCGAGAGTTACCCCAATGAGGGCGCCGGCCAGCGCGCAGCTCATGGCCCAGCCAATCTGCAACGGGCTTTGCAAATGAAAATACTTCTCGTAGAAAGGCTCCGCGCCGCCAATGACAACCCAATCGTAGCCAAACATCAAGCCACCGAGAGCGGCAGTCAGCGCAATCGCAAAGATGTAAGGTCGATTGAACTTTGGCTCCTGCTTTGCGTCAACGGAAAATGAAAAGTCTGAAGCATTCATTCGATAAGTACCTCTATTCCAAATTGCGACGCTCGTAGCCTCGGAGATTCGTACGCCGGCTCAGGACTTTCCCATGGACGGGTTCGGCCTGCGACGCGTCTGCCGCCGGCTGGTCTCGTTGCCAAGTCAGTAAGCGCGTCGACACGCCAGCATGGCGCAGACATTCTCTTCAGGTGTGCATGCGGGGAGTGCGCACCCGCTATTGAGAATAAATCGGGGCGTGTCCGCGAAGATATCCAGGAGTTCTTCCGTTTTATTTTTCACCATTTCGGGGGTCCCGAGCGCCAGAACGCCAGTTGGATCGATGTTGCCTACAAACGTCGCTCGATTCTTGCAGGCATCATGGGCTAGTTGGGCATTGGTTTTGAAATCGATTTCCAGTCCGTCTGCGCCGCTTTCCAACATCTGTTCCAATATTCGGTCAGTCTTGCCGCAAATGTGGAGAAGATAGGGCAGCCCAGCTTGGCGAGAGCATTCGGCGACGAGTTTTTCGTACGGCAAAGCGTACGTGGTGTAAAAACGCGGCGACAGCATGTCAGGCCCTGCAGGGCTATCTCCGTTGGAAAGCATATGCGCCCCCGTCGCCGCCATCAATCGGATGAATTGGCAGGTGGCTTTCGTGCAATGCGACAAAAGCTGGTGGACCAGTTCGTCGTTATCGCCACTTGCAACATCCATGAGCCACTGGTCAAGACCGAGCATCGCTCCGGCCAAAGAAAACGGCGATTGGTCGCAGTTGCCGCGTATGCAAAGATCTCTTCCGTAGTCGCGCACCAGGATCGCCACGGCCTCAGTCCAAATCTGGATTCTTCGATCGCTGGCGATTTCAGGCGGTGCGAGATCGCGCACCGCTTCGATTGATCTAAGTGCGGCGTGATGGGCGCGCGCCGGGCTGTCCTCAGGAAAGTCGACGGGAACGCCCACGGCGCCAGCGAGGGTTGCGGTATCAACATCGACCAAGATGCAATCGAGGTCGTAGCGCTCAGCGGCAACACCTAAGCTGTGGGCAATTTTCCGAGGGTCTTCGCGAAACTCTCGCATCGACAAGCCGTCTTCACGCGCC
This sequence comes from Occallatibacter sp., assembly GCA_050014675.1. Taxonomy (GTDB): domain Bacteria; phylum Acidobacteriota; class Terriglobia; order Terriglobales; family Acidobacteriaceae; genus Telmatobacter. The sequence continues at coordinate 1,383 of JBEKCW010000129.1, forward strand.
GCCATCATAAAGTTATGCAGCGTCACGGGGGTGCGGTCGGGCCATGTTCCGTTAAGGGCTGCGGCGATTCTTTGCTTTCCATTCATCCTTACACCCCGCGCAGTCTGTGCGTTAAGCAGTTCTCGTGGGTCCCGATCATAGCTTCGCACGCTCCGTCAGATTTGTGTTCGTTTGGCCTTGGGAAAGGTGACCCGCCGCAGGCGTGTATTGCTTGCGCCCATGGGGACCAGGGTGACAGCGGCCGATGCACCATTACTGCGAATCATCCTGCCTGAAAGAACCATGCTCGGGCTGTCAAGCGGATAATCGTGACTCGAGCCGGCGCGTGATTCGGGCGCAAAACCATATCCTGTGGAATCACTATCCGCAGACAACGCAAAATCTGTCTCAGCATCCTGGGTTCTGGTGGCGAAATAGTCCTTGAACTCCGGCCGCGCATAGGTTCTCACCGTTTGCGTTTCGCTCTTCACCGGCAGCACATACAGCAGCGGACCATATTGGAGCGCGAACTCGTTATCGAAGGCTGGAACCTCGCGGATTGTCTGTCCAAAGCGGATAGAAATCGAATCTCCGGAATTCCATTCCTTGCGCACCTGCCAGAATGAACCGGCGCGGTGAATATCGACCTCGTGGCACTCAATATGTGTCCCGTTTGACCATTCGGGCTCTCGGAGCCACAGGCAGAAGCGAAGCGGTGTCTCGAGACGCAGGGTGAATCTCACATCACCGGAATACGGGTAGTTAGTTCGTTCTTCGATCTCGACTGCGACGCCATTCAACCTCGTCTTGATTTCGCATGGCCCGTAGTGTGTGGCGGCAAGAGATGGCTCAGGACCCTCCGGCCGCATCCATGCATTGCTGACAAAATAGGGCGCAACACGAGTGGAATTAGGCACGCAGCAAACTGCTATCTGCTGGTGCGTTGGCGAGAATCGCTGCCTTTTACCAATTTCGTCGTGAACGGAGAGGCGGTTTTCTTCAGAGCAATATAGAATTGCAGACCCATCCGGTTCGCGGGAACCTTGCGCTGCATTGAACCAGAGGTGCTCGGCGGCTTGGAAATAAGCTGCGTCTCCAGTCTTTTGTCCAGCGTTGATCAGCGAGAATTGCCGCTCGAAGATCGCGCAATACTCGTAACCGACATGCCATGGATGCGGCGGCCTGTCAACGCTTTCTTCGCTCACCAGAGCGCCGCTGGGCATGGCGAAAGCGTTCATAGCGGCAATCGCATTTACGCCCATTTTCAGATAATCCCGATCGCCTGTCGCCGTCCAGAACCAGAAGGGCATGCGCATACTCTCTGCGACTGTGGCGCCGTGACCATCTGTATAGCAGCGCTGAAACTTCTCGCCATCGAGCGGCTGCCGGAAAAACTGCGCAAGATTCGCCCGCTCACGATAAAGCCTCAGAGCGAACTCGATATATTTTTTGTCGCCGGTTTTGACGTAAAGCGGCTCCAGGATGTCAGTGTACATGGCGTCGTGTTGCGTAAGGTTGATGCTGTTCTGTTCCGCATACCCCGCTATCGTGCAGTCCACGGCGCGCTTCAACGCGGCGAATAACTGTTCGTCCGCCGTGGCTGCGGCATAGGCAAGCAGACCGCGAAAAAGACAGGTTTGTGTCCATAGCTCCCCATTCCCGTGATATCGGAGTTCGGGAGAAAAGATGCCGATGTAGCCATCGGCGTCCTGCGACGCGAGGATATGCTTTACGTACGCGCCGGCCTTGGCCATCGCCTCGGAATCCTGGGTGAGACAGGCGAGCATGATAAAACCGCAGCGCCAGTTGCCTTCGCTCTCACCATTCCACCAGGAGTCATTGGCGGCATTGCCGTTGTTGGTCATTCCCGGACGGTTGCGACCGGAGACGAAAATATCGCTCGATGCCTCATGGCACAACTCATCGAGGCAGCCGGCAAAGCCCGTTTGCAAATCGCGACGCATCTGGGCAAGGATCCAGCCACGGGGCTTGACTTCACCAAACTCGAGTGGTGTGAAAGCGGGCTGCACGTGGCCAGCAGCGGAATATGGAGACCCGGATGCTGAAGTTGGAGCAGTTGATTTTGGATTCGAGGCCGGCTGCCCCATTGCAACGTCACCGGCCGATAAAAGGACGCCGCCCGTTGCCGCCACCATGAGTTGGATTGAGTCCCGTCTGTTCATTTCTCTTGCCTGGTGGCCATACCCGGTTCTGGATTGCCCGCTCGCGCGGGTCCGATGGCCGCCGTTCTCACGGTTTAAATAGCAGGGCCGTCATGCCGCCGTCGATCACGATCTCAGTTCCGGTGATAAACCCGGCAGCGTCACTGCCGAGGTAGGCTACCATCTCCCCGATATCGCGGGGTGTTCCGAATCGACCAATCGGATGAAATTTCAGAAAGTCTGTGCGCGCAAAGGCTGGGTCGGGGCACGAGTCGAAATAATCCTGGAGCAAAGGAGTGTCGATGGTTCCGGGGCTGATGGCGTTTACGCGCACGCCGCGAGGAGCGCACTCGATCGCCAAAGCCCGTGTCAGTGCAAGAATGCCGGCCTTCGACGCCGCATAAGACGTGAAGCCTTCGATTGTCGCTCGCGCGTGCACAGAACAGATGTTGACGATAGTTCCCCGCCGCTCGGCCAGGAAAGGAAGCGCAGCCTTCGCGCATAGATAGGCGCCCTTCAGATTCACTCCAAGCACTGTGTCCCAGTCTTCGGGCAGCAGTTGTTCAATGCGCTTGATAATTTGGCGGCCTGCACAGTTGACCAGGATGTCCAACCGTCCCCCGAAACGAATTGCCGCATCGACAGTAGCGGTAGCTCCCTGCACTGTGCTGATGTCGGCAACTAGGGTCTCTACCGCGAATCCCATTTCCAACAGCATTCGCTTCGACGTCTCGGCGGCGACTTCCCTTATATCGTTAAGCACGACCAGCGCCCCTTCTTCCGCCAGGCACTCGGCGATCCCACGGCCGATTCCTGAGCCGGCCCCGGTAACTATTGCCACTTTCTGCTCGAATCTCATTGATGCGTTCTTCAATTTCGAGGCCCTCCTATCGGGCTGTGCCCATGGGGATAATGATTACCGCGAGAACAATCAATGCGAGGCCGCTTGAAAGCAGTGCCTTCGCCCTGGCCGGCGTACCATTCCATTCGCCTCGACTCAGGCCGCACATAACTCCAGCGCCCATCGACAGAGCCACCATAATCGGCCAGCCGATCGATACCCCATCGGTGCCGAGCCTGGCCGTGCCCACTGCATACAGATAAAAACCCGAGATCCACAAGATGCCCATCACCAGGCCCCACAGCCAGTTCTTGCTGCGACCGGCGCCGATCAACAGGAAGGTATTTTTGCGTCGACTCATCAACCAGCTACAGTAGAGGACGTTGATGATGCCGCCGAAAGTGAAGAAAATGAACCACACCGCATTGCCGGCAAATGCAGGCGAAACGCCCTGCTGCTGCGCCGTACGAATGACACTCGACCCAAAGGTGAGGCCGAGATTTGGCAGGCACGAAAGAAAGCCCGAGGCACAGGCGACAATCAGACCCCAAGTGAATCGAGAACGGGAAACTTTTTCTTTTTCTGTCGCTGTTGATTGCCGCCAGGCTCCGGCCAGTGAACACGCCGAAATTCCCGCAATGGCAATTGCCAACCCCACCGCGATGAAAGCCCTGCGGCCCGCGAATATCTCTCGTCCATAAGTCGAAACCAGTGGAACAAACGTGCCCACGCTGGCGTTGAGTCCCATGATGAGGGGATATCCGAGAGTCAGACCAAGCATGTCCATGCCCAGGCCAAACATCACCGCACCAATTCCCCAGGCGATGCCAAAACCGATAAGGATTAAAAGATCGCGCGGCGGAACGGCAGCAAAGATAGCTGCGGCATGGGGAACAAAAAGCAGGGTGAAAATCCAGTTACAAACCAGCATGCCGGCCAGCGAAAAAGCCAACCAAATGTGCTCCCAATTCCAATTCCGCATCCATGGCATAGGCAGCATAAAAATGCCCTGAAGCAGGGCCGCAAGAACAACAAAACCGATTCCGGTAATCATGATGTCCCAACTTCCACTTCTTTGCTCTGCCGCAACCGCGCACACGTCAATCGATTGGGGCCCCGCGGTCTCAACTAAAGCACGCCCGTCTCGCTGAACACGCTTTCACTCGAAGCGCCTTCCTGCAACATTTTCTTAGCGATCTTCTCTTTGGTGGCCAAAGCCAATGCCTGCGGCACTACAATCTCTTCCAACTCGCGGGGAAGCACCACTACACCATCGACATCGCCAAAAACGATATCTCCTGGTTGCACTCGCACTCCTTCGATTTCCAGCGGAAGGCGAAAGTCTACCACCTTGCCTCTACCCTTCTGATCCTGTGCATAGCTGCCGTAGCAGAAGACCGGAAACGCCATGGCGAGAATTCCATGCGTATCGCGCGTATACCCGGCCAGCACCGCTCCCGCCGCCCCGCGCGCCCGCGCCGCCGTGCTCATCAACTCGCCCCACAGCGCGTACCGTGGCGATGCGCCCGCCGCCATATACACTTCGTTTTCTTTCAGTGAATCCAGCGCCTTGAGCATCAAACCAAATGGCGGATCCGGAATGCCGTCAACATCGCTTTCCAGTACGGTCATCGCGCGCCCGCATAGGATCGTCTTCTGGTCGAGAGGCCTGCACTGCGGCATCAGGAATTGATGATGCAGCCCGTGCTGATCGAGGACGTCGCCGATAATCGCCGTAGACAGGCGCGCCCGCATTTCCTGGAAAAGCTCGTGATCGGTTCTCGCGGTCATCTCTCTGATCTGCCCCCCTCCTATTTGTCGATTTTGCCGGCAATAACTATTTGCTTTGCTGCGGATCGATTCGGAGCATTACAACTCCATGAGCCGGAACGAGCGCTTCGTATCCCTTTGGAAGCACACCAAGATCGCGATGGGACCAAAGATCGCGCGCCGCCACGGAGCCATAGATCCCGAGGTCTTCCCATTGCACGTACATTTTCGCCGCCTGGGCGGTTCGATTGAAGAGCAGAACCGCCTGCGGAGAACTCTTTCCCCCGAGGGGCCGCGCCCACACTTGAAGCCCTGGGTCGTCCTGCAACACCATGGTTGCAGGCTGTCCGAGAGGATCCTGGTCGACAGTAATCACCTCACGATTTGTCAAAATCCGTTGCGTCTGCGCGGACATTTTGACCAAATCATTTCCTGCCCAGAGCGGCGCGGCAGACATAGCCCAGAGACTGAACACGGATTGTTCTTCGGCTTCAGAGATGCCTGGTACTCCAACTTCGAGCATGTCCGGATCGCTCCAATGATCGCGTCCGCCGCTGGCTGCATGGAGCGCGTTCTGGTCAAAATTGCGCAGGATGCGGTCCCAGTCGGCATGTCCCGGATCGCCGACATCGCCCGTGCTTCTCCACGCATTGCTCAGCCCCGGTGCCCAGGTCCATGCACGCTCGCGGCCCCAATTGCAGATGTAGAAAAGCATCGGCCGGCCGGTGTGTGCAATGGCATCGCGCATTCGCGTGTAGAGCTGCGCGGCCGTGAATCCCTCGGGCTTGTAACAAAAATCTTCCTCGATAAGGTCGATACCCCACAACGCAAAAGTGCGCGCATCTTGTTCTTCGTGCTGGTAGCTGCCTTCATATTCCGCACAGGTCTTTGGCCCCAGGTCGGTGTAGATTCCAGCTTTCAATCCTTTGCTGTGGATGTAGGCAACCAGGGCCGGAATTCCATTGGGGAACTTGGCGGGGTCGGGAATCAGTGTTCCATCCGCGGCACGATGGCCGGCGGGTACGATGCACTCCTGAATGATGAGATACCTGTAACCAACATCCCTCATCCCGGTCGATACTAGACGATCGGCCATCGCTCGAATCGTTCCTTCATCGTATTTGCAGCCCAGGCTGTTCCAGTTGGCCCAGCCCATCGGCGGCGTGGCCGCCAATTCCGATTCGCTGGCACTCGCGTTTGCAAAAGCGGTAACCAATATGAGAATCGGCCCCGCGAGTACGGCGATTGAAAGTCTGTTGCCAATGCGGTTCATACGTAAAACCCTTGACGACGCTGTGTAACGCCCGGATGCTTTTCCAATTCCTCTTCGACCAGGTCGAAACCCAATCCCGGCACGTCGCTCAACTCAAAGAATCCGTTGCGCACAGGCAACGGCTTGTCCAGTACCGTGTCTCGCCACGGCACATCTGTGACCATAAACTCCTGCAGGAAGAAATTCGGGATTGAAGCCATCACATGAGCCGAGGCAATTGTCGAGATGGGGCCGTTTGGATTGTGCGGAGCGATCGGCACATTGAATGCCTCGCTCATTGTCGCGATCTTTTTCATCTCGCTGATGCCGCCGCAGCGCGTAATATCCGGCATCAGAATATCGGTTGCCCGCTTTTCCAGGATCGTCTTAGCCATGAACCTGGAGTGAAGCCGCTCACCGACGCACACCGGAAGCGAAATCTTCTGCCGGATATCGGCAATCGCGTCGGGAAACTCCGGTCCTGCTGGCTCCTCATACCATAGACAATTGATCCCCGCGGCGGCGATGCGATGGGCCATCTCAACGGCGGTCGGTCCATTCAGCATGGCATGCGTCTCAACGGCAATCGGAAAATCTCGGCCGACGGCACTCTGCACGGCCGCGAGTCTTTCAATCGCAACCTGTTTCTGTTCTTCCGTCAGACCCAGGTTGTCAGCCAGGTACTCGCCGTACCAGTAGTTGACGTGGGCAAAGGGATCCATCTTACAGGCCGCAAATCCGCGTGCTTTCACGTCTGCGGCCTGGCGGGCATACTCATCCGGAGTTCCCGTTCCCCCGAGAAACCAGTAATTCGCGTAGAGTCTGATCGATTTGCGATACGCCCCGCCCAACAAATCGTATACGGGCAATCCGGCGCGCTTGCCGGCGATATCCCATAAGGCAATGTCGAATGCGCTGATCGCATTCAGAATCGGCCCGGCCTGGCCCACCCAGTTAAAGTCGCGATACAGCTTAGACCATAAGTAGTCGATTCGTGTCGGGTCTTCGCCGATAAGTGTTTCGCCCACATGCCTGCAAGCCTCATACACCGTCGGGCTCCCGGGCCAGTTGGTGCCTTCGCCAATTCCGGTGATGCCGTCGTCGGTGTACACCTTGACCAGAACCCAGTTGTACTTGATTCCTTCGACGAGCCAGCATTTGACATGCGTTATGCGCACTTCACACCGTTCCTTGACAGGATCTCAGGTAAGACCAATCGTGAAATCAAACCGCATTCTGAACCTTTTCCCCTTCCACTGTCAAACGGATCTTCAATCGGCCCTGCCTTACGTCCGCTGATCGAAACTCACCAGACTTTCCAGCGCAATAGCTCATTTCTTGTTGGTATTTCCTGGTTCGGCTGGTCTATGCTAGGTACGTTCAAGGATCGGTAATCTTAAGAAAGGAGAAACGTGTGGCCGGCAGAAAAAGAACACGCAGGTCAGACCAACCAATCGCCGAGAAGGAAATTCGCAGTCCCGGCCCTTCAAACGCCTTGTCATTGCTGAAATCGTTCATTGAGACTGGAAACTATGTGCCGGGTATGGTTTTGCCTACGGAACGGGCCCTGGCCCAAAAGCTCGGGGTGGGCAGGCCCGCCATTCGTGAAAGCATCAAAGCCCTCACCATTCTGGACGTGCTTGAAAGCCGCCGCGGTGACGGCACGTACCTCAAGTCACTGGATGGAATTCGCGTGGGATGGCCGGCAACGATCGATCTCAGCGCCAGGGGATTCAACGCACTGGACCTGCTTGAAGTCCGCAAAATGATTGAGCCGAGGGCTGCCAAACTCGCCGCCTCACGAGCCAGCGAGCAGCATTTGCGGCGCATTGAGGCGCAACGATTGAAAGTCCACAAGGCAAAAACCTGGGCAGACATCTCGGAGCACGACCTTCTGTTGCACACCGCGATTATCGACGCAGCGGGGAATCCGGTCTTAACCGCGCTGAATGGCGCCTTGACTCGGCTCCTGCGCCGCAGCCGCGATATCAGCGGAGCAAGAGCACCGGATCGCAATCGCATGGTCGAATCTCACGGCAAAATCGTGGATGCCATTCTGAAAGGCGAGAGTGAGAAGGCCGAGCAGGCGATGCTCGATCATCTTCATCAGGTCGGGCTGGACCTTATCTCCGATCGCAAGCGGTAGCTGCGCCACAGGCATGGATTGCTTTGACGGGTTTTTGGTAGTGCGCATCAGCCAGTGGCTGAACTGATCGTCGCAGGTAAGACCTGAGTCGATTGGTTCCGGGATACACGATGTAGTTTTCGAGTTGAATGGAGATACTGTGAATCGGCGAATGTTTGTGGAAGGACTCAGCGCTTTTTATCTCGCGACCAATACAGATCTTTTGGAAAAAACAGCCTTGCTCAACGGCCAGCCTTCCGGGGCTCAGTCCCCTGACGAAAACATCCTGCGAGGCCCGTTGCCACTGCCTGCATCGTCTGGTGACATCCGCAATCCCATCGTAAGTCTCGCCGGCGAATGGCAGTTCAACGCCCAGCCACCCTCAGATTTCTGGGCGCCGACCTTGGACACATCCTCCTGGGCAGCCGTGGCTATGCCCAATGAATTGGCTATGCTCGGCTTTCGGGTCACACCGAACCGGGAGTATCCGTTGCGCAAAACGATGCTCATCCCTGCCGAGTATCAGAACCAGCGCATCTTCCTCCGCTTTGACGGCGTCTATGGCTACGCCCGCGTCTGGATTAACGGCGTTTTCCTTCGCGACCACTTCGGCGGCTTTACCTCATGGGACTGTGAGATTACTGATCATGTGGAACCCGGACAGAAAGCGGTCCTCGTGATCGGTGTCACCGATCGCAGTGACGACATATCGCAAGCCAGTTACTACGCTAAGCACTCAATCGCAGGAATCCTTCGTAACGTGCAGTTGTTTGCGGTACCGCGCATTTTTCTACGCGAGCTCTCGACGATGCCCGCGCTTGACGCACAGTACCGGGATGGCTCGCTCAGTGTTTCGGCAGCGCTCAATTCTGGAGAATTTGACTCGGCCGAGCTAAGATTTCGTCTGACTGACGAGTCGGGAACCGAAATTCCGACGCGGCCGGACACGGTTTCATTCTCACCGGGCAGTGCATCTACGAGCGCGAAAGTCGTAGTTAATGCCCCGAAACGCTGGGATGCGGAGCATCCAAATCTGTTCACGCTTGAGGTCAGCCTTTTCATCGATATGAAGCAGACAGAGACAATCCGGCGCAAGATTGGCTTTCGTTCAATCGAGTGCGCCGGCAATCAATTGCTGGTGAATGGACAGCCCGTCAATCTGCGCGGCGTCTGCCGTCACAGCATTCATCCGACATTCGGCAGAGCGGTGCCCACAGCGTTCGACGAACTGGATGCCACGCTTTTCCGCGCCGCTAATGTCAACTTCGTACGCACTTCGCATTACCCTCCCAGCGAAGAGTTTCTTAATGCGTGCGACCGGCACGGAATCTATGTTGAGGAGGAAACCGCGGTCTGCTGGTCGGCTGTGGAAGGCGGCACAGCCTCTGATTCCGCATTCCGCAACCGCTTCCTGAGCCAATTCGAGGAAATGGTCTCGCGAGACCGCTATCATGCATCGGTGCTCTTCTGGTCTCTGGGTAACGAGAGCCATTGGGGCGAGAATTTTGTCGCTGAGCAGCAGCTGGCAGCCGAGTCGGACCCCAGCCGGCCCACCATCTTCAGTTTTCCTGACTCGGCGCCGCTGGTGCCGCCGTTCGCAATCTACAGCAAGCACTATCCTGAAGTTGACTCCGACCTGGGCAACAGCTCAATGCCGCTGTTGAACGACGAGTACGCGCACGTCTCATGCTATAACCTCGACACGCTTCGCCTCGATCCGGGTGTCAGGGAGTTCTGGGGACAGAGCATTCGGCAATTCGGCGCAAAATTCCTCTCCGCCGATGGCTGTCTGGGCGGGTCCATCTGGGGCGGAATCGACGAGGTGTTCCTGTTGCCCGACGGTCCCGTTGGCTATGGACCTTGGGGCATTATTGACGGCTGGCGCAGGCTGAAGCCGGAATACTGGCTCACAAAGAAGGCCTACTCTCCCATCCGCATTGATGACTCGGGCCTTGAACTTCCCGAGCACGGAAGCACCCTCTCCATTCCCATTGGAAACGCTTTCGACCACACGAACCTCGATGAATTGGACATCCGCTGGTCGTGCGGCTCCGCTTCCGGACGTGTCAATGCAATAGATATTCCTCCCCATCAGTCTGGTTCTCTCGAAATCCCCTCGCAATCCTGGAAGCGGGGCGACGTCGTCCAACTCGACTTTTATCTTCGCGACGCGTTGATCGATCAATTTCACCTGCCCATTAGCCCGGCGCGGCCAGAGTTGCCCATGCCCCACGCATCGTCTGCTCCCACCCTGACAAGTAACGGCGACAGCCTGCTCATCGCCGGGTCTCACTTTGCCATTACGTTCAGTCAATCGACAGGATTGATCGACCATGCCGTATTCGACGGGCAGACGATTCTAACCGGTGGCCCGTATGTGGACTTCGGTGCCGGCCCACTCATTTCACACTGGCTACTTAGAAGCTGTGATGCGACTGTCGATGGTGCAGTGGTGCGTGTTGTAACTTCTGGAGAATGCAAGCGAGGCGAGGGTATCGAAAGCATTCCTGTCGAATTCGAGTGCATAATCGACGGTGCGGGA
>JBEKCW010000130.1:0-11970 GCA_050014675.1 Occallatibacter sp.
CCCCGGTTGCATGCAGGTGCCGATTGATTTGGATTTGAACACCAGGCCGCGGCAAGCCCACGGCGAAATCAATTTTCTCGATCATTTCAAAGAGTTATGGATACGGGCCATGCGCGGATTTCTCTTGAACGCGAGCCGGGGCGACGTTCTTGTCTTTGCGCCGGAGTTACTATCGGGCACCTACTATTATGCGCGAATGTTTCCTGACGCGGATAGTCAACTAGTTGAGGAATCAGATCGCTACTTTCAAGCACTTCTCTTAAGAGATTTGGCCCGCGCCTGCTTTGCTGAGGCCGAGCGTTCACAATCAAGGAGAGCGACCAATTGAAACAGTCAATCAACTATCGCTATGTAGCGTTTCTAGCTTGTGCGGCTACGCTGGGCGGTTTGCTATTTGGATTCGACATTGCCATCATTACGGGCGCCGGTCCCTTCATCAAGCATGAGTTCTCCCTGGGTGATCTGGGCCTCGGCTGGGCGTTCAGTTCATTGTTGTTTGGCTGCGTGTTGGGGTCATCTATCACAGGCAGGCTCGCAGACCGTTATGGGCGCAAGAGGCTTCTCGTGCTGGTTGCCGTGCTTTTTGCGGCTACATCAGTTGCCACTGCATTGGCGCCTAGTTTTGCTTTCTTTATTACGGCGCGCTTTCTTGGTGGCTTTGCCGTAGGCGGAGTCTCGCTGCTCTCACCCATGTATGTTGCGGAAGTTGCGCCGGCCTCGATTCGTGGCCGGTTGGGAACTCTCTACCAGTTGTCAATTGTTGTTGGCGTGATGATTTCGTATGGCATCAATTTTATGCTCCGCAATACAGGTCCCAATAACTGGAGATGGATGTTCATCACCGGCGTGATTCCATCGGCCGTATTTCTGGTGTTAGTGCTTATCGCTCCGGAATCGCCCCGATTTCTGGCCATCACCGGCAGGCGAGACGAAGCGTTTGCTGTACTGGCCCGAATCAGCGGCAATGAGGTCGCTCATGCACAGATGTCCGAGATTCTGACAACTACCCACAAGGAAGCCAGCCCCTGGCGCGGTCTCTTGAGGCCGGGAGTCCGTCGCGCGCTCTTTGTGAGCGCCGGCCTTGCGTTGCTGGTTCAAATATCCGGAGTGAATACGATCGTGGACTATGCCCCCTCAATCTTCCAGTCGGCAGGGTGGAAGGTCGATGACGCATTGGCTTCAACGGCCATCATGGGCTGTACGAATTTCCTTTTTACGCTGGTCGCATTGTGGGCGATTGACAGGTTCGGACGCAAGCCGCTCTATATCATCGGATCCTGCGGAATGGCCGCTACATTACTGGCGCTTGTGGTCGCTGTACTCGCCGGACATTTTCACGGCCCAATGGTAGTGGTCCTTGTGCTCGCCTACCTTGGTTTTTTCAACGCCGGTATCGGGCCCGTATTTTGGACACTGGTTCCAGAGATATTCCCAAACGACGTGCGCGGAATGGCGATGACAGTCCCCGTGCTCATCCAGTGGGTGGCCAATGCTGTGGTCGTTCTGTTGTTCCCCTATGCGTTCAATGTCATGGGTAAAGCTCTTACGCTCGGCTTTTTAGCGCTAATGTGCATTGCCCAAGCGATTTTTACATTGCTTTATGTTCCAGAGACAAGAAACAAACATTTAGAGCAAATTGAGGCCTATTGGACGGCCCCGAAGCGACTTGTTCCTGCAACTAAGGGTGACGACTAATTGAGCCACATCTGGACACTCACGAAATCAAGGACAATTGACCCCTGTTGCGAGTGATCGACCAAATGGAAAATTTCACCTCAAGCGCATGGTCGGCTTAGTCGAGGTATTGATCGGATGCGAAACAATGTCTTCTTGAAGTTGCCTGCATGCCTGCTCCTTTTTGGTCTTGCTGGATATACTGCGGCACAGTCAAAGCCCGTCCCCAACAGCCAACTGGCGTCGAAAGAATTGAATCTGCGTGTAGAGAGCCTTTTGAAGAAGATGACTCTCGATGAGAAATTAGGCCAACTGTCGCAATATTCGCCGGGTTATGCGGCTGGCCCTGGCGCAGCGAATCGGAACTGGGATGATCTGGTGGCCCAGGGGCAGGTCGGGGCGATGTGCAATGTAGTGGGTGCGGAAGCAACCGACCACTTTCAGCACATTGCCGTAGAAAAGTCGCGATTACATATTCCGCTTCTGTTTGGACTCGACGTGATTCACGGACACCGCACTATCTTTCCTGTGCCGCTGGCGCTGGCGGCGAGCTGGGATCCGAAGGCAATAGAACTGGTGGCGCGCACCGGCGCAGTTGAAGCTCGTGCCGAGGGCATTAACTGGGTCTTTTCGCCGCTGGTAGATATTGCTCGCGACCCCCGATGGGGACGCATTGTTGAAACTGAGGGCGAGGACCCATTTTTGGGCTCGGTGCTGGCGCGTGCGTGGGTGAAGGGATATCAACAGAACGATCTCTCAAAACCCGACTCCGTAGCAGCCAACGTCAAGACTTATGCGGCATACGGTGCGCCCATTGCGGGACGAGACTACAACGCGGCGGACATGAGCGAGATTACGCTGCGGCAAGTTTACCTGGAACCTTATCGTGCCGCGGTTGAAGCCGGCGCGGCGTCGTTAATGAGCTCTTTCAATTCCATCAATGGCATTCCCGCCTCCGCCGATCCGTTTACGTTGACCCAGATACTCCGCAAGGAATGGGGATTTGACGGGTTTGTTGAAGCTGACTGGGGCGCAGTCTCCGAACTTGTTAATCACTCAATCGGGGACGCTCCCACTGTGGCGCGCAAGGCATTGGAAGCCGGATTAGATGCAGATATGGAAGACGGCCTGTACGAGTCAGTTATTGCGCCGCAGGTTCGGAGCGGGAAGATTCCGGAGAGCGTAGTGGATGAGGCGGTGCGCCGAGTGCTGCGAGTCAAATTTGCGCTGGGGTTATTCGAGCATCCCTATACCACGCCGGGAGCGCCATACGATGCCACGCCGGAGCGAAGAGCCCTCGCCCGCAAGGTAGCTAACGAAACGATTGTGCTGCTGAACAACGAGCCGGTGGCGGGAGCAGGTAAGTTGCTGCCATTTTCGGCAGAAGGGAGGACTGTAGCACTGATTGGTCCGCTGGCCGATAACCAGCTGGAGATGCTGGGGGCCTGGTCAGTGTCAGGAGATCCCAAGTACGTGGTGACGCTGCGAACGGCGCTTCAGGAGCGGCTGGGAGATCGCCTGCTTTACGCCGAAGGTTGCGGACTGCTGAGCGGCGAAGATGAGAACGTCTTGAAGCAGGTGCGATTCCTCGGACCGCAGGTTGCGTTAAACCATGACGAACCGTTGCCAGACGACGACAAATCGATTGCTGAAGCGGTGGAGACGGCAAGAAAGTCTGATGTGGCAATTCTCGCGCTGGGCGAGCCAACCAATTGGATGGAAGGCGAGGCATCGAGCCGGGTGCACCTTGGCTTCACGGGATCGCAGGAGCGTCTGCTCGAAGCGGTTGTGGCTACAGGCAAGCCGGTCATCCTGGTGATTCTTGCAGCGCGACCGTTTGAACTAAAGTGGGCCGCGATGCATGTGCCGGCGATTGTGGAAGCATGGAGTCCTGGGATGGAAGCCGGACATGCGGTAGCCGATGTGCTCTTTGGCGATGTCAATCCTTCGGGCAAATTACCGGCTAGCTTCCCACGAGCGGTCGGGCAGGAGCCACTCTATTATGCGCAGCTCCCGACAGGACGACCGTCGCCCGGGGACCTGGGCCGGATGCCCGAAAATGGGGCAGAGAAATTCGTTTCGCGATATTTTGATGAAGATAACTCGGCCCTGTTTCCATTTGGATGGGGGCTGAGTTACACAACATTCAAGTATTCGCAGCCAACAATGAGCCGCGCCGAAGTTCCTTTGCGAGAGATACTGTCATCCCGGAATAAGCCGGTTGTTACGGTCGGCGTGGATGTGACGAACACCGGAAGCGTGGCAGGGACAGAGGTAGTTCAGCTCTATATTCGAAATCCGGCGGCCAGTGTAGAGCAGCCGGTGCGGGAGCTGAAAGGCTTTGAACGGATTTCCCTCGGGGCCGGTGAGACGAAGCACGTCGAGTTTCCGCTGGGTTTCGATGAACTGAATTTTTACAATGTAAACATTAAGCGAACAGTGGAACCGACTACCTACAGAATCTGGGTGGGGGGTAACTCGGTGGCTACTGAAGAGACGACCTTGAAAGTGGTGGAATAACTGCTCGAACCCCGCAGAACATCGCCTATTCACTCGGCAACTTAGCGGCAAGCGCCTCTCTTGGGCCCTGTCCATAGGCTTGCGCGAAGACTTTATAGAATTGCGCGTAGCTGCCAAAACCCGCGGCATACACTGCCTCAGTAATTGTGTTACCGTCAGTTTGCCGATAATGCTGAAAAAAACGGGATAGTCGAAGAGAGTTACGATATCGATTCAAAGGCACACCAATCTGCTGGTGAAACTTCCTGCTTAAATAAGACTTGCTTGCACCACAAGCTTTGGCCAGTTCTTCGAGGCTTTCATCCTTTTCGTCTTCGCTTAAGTGCTGAAGCGCGCGACGGATGACGGGGTGCAGAACAATCGGATCATGGGTTGCCTTGCCCTTGAGCTGGTTCCGCCAACACATGAGCATCAAATAGGCGAGTCCTGCATTCAACGCGTCGGGGTCGCGATGTTCGAAACAGAAGTCCGAAGCGGGTCCGAATCCAGCCTCCTTATTCAAGAGATCTGCGTCCAATGAGCCCAGCATCAACGACTCCATGATGCCGCGGATTAGTTCGAACGAATCAGGGTCGAGCAGCGTGTTCAAAACGCCGTTATGTTCATCGGAGTTTTGTTTGAGGCCCCGATTCAGCGCTGAGCGGCAAGACCTGTTCACAAGAGCGGGCTTGAATGCGGCAACATAAAGCTGAGCGTCTGCCGATCGATCCACCAATTGGTGTTCCTGGTGCGGAAAGAGCCAGAGCAGGGTCCTTGGGAAAAATGTGAATCGCCGTCCGTTCACCACGTATGTGATCGAACCGCGCAAAATCACATTCAACTCGAGTTCGCGGTGATGATGACTATGAATCTCCTGGGGATGCCGGGTGGAGTCAGACAGGAACAATAGGCCATCGTAGGGGGCGCCGAGTTTGAGGTCCGCCAGCATGCGGACAATATACGATAACAATTCATCGTCTGTCGAGAAGAGCTGATTAAGCAGGTCAGTGGGTGGTCCGGGCGCCGAGTCTGCGGTGTGGGCTTTATCCGGACCCAGAATCTGCTTATGATGAGGTCTATGCGCAGGCTGAATTTTACAATCCGGATCGATCGGTCGGGTAATCTGTGACAACGATGGCGAATGAGATTGAATGTCTTGCCCCTTCAGGTGATATTTGCGGGGAAGGCCCCGTATGGCACCCGGAACAACGCGCCCTTTACTGGACCGATATCAATCGATTCCTGGTTCATCGTTTTACACCTGATGATCGCGCCACACGTACGTGGTTATTCGAAGAGCCGGTAACCTCGGTGAATCTCACGACGGATCCGAACCGATTATTGCTCGTTTTCGGATCGTGTGTGGGACTGTGGTCGCCACGCACGCATCCCTATGTGGAGACGGGTTTTCGGCTTTCGGACGCACCCGAGATGCGTTTCAACGATGCCCGCGTCGATCCAAGAGGATCGCTTTGGGTTGGAACCATGCGCAACAACGTTGGGGCCGATGGCGAAGATCTCGACGTATCCTTCGAAAATGCTGTGCTCTACCGGGTCGATCCGGATGGTAATGCGTCGAAGTGGAAGCATGGCATCGGGATCTCAAACACCGTGGCATGGAGCCCCGATCATACGAAGTTCTACTTCGGCGACACTACAGCGAATGCCATCTATCAATTCGATTACGATTTGCGCAGCGGGGATATTTCCAATGAGAGACCATTTCTTGTCAACTATCAGCATGGTGTTCCTGACGGATCTGCAATAGACTCCGAGGGGTTCTTATGGAACACGCGCCCGGGCTCAGGGTGTCTTATTCGTGTTGCGCCGGATGGCTGTGTGGATCGCATCATCGATCTGCCGGTCTTACGCCCGACCAGTTGCGCGTTCGGCGGAGAAGCCCTCAAGACCCTCTTTATTACAACTGCCCGATCGAACGATCGACTTTCCGGTAGTGTCTTTGCCATGAGGACCGAAGTTGGAGGCTCCCCCGAGCATCGGTTCCTTTTGCGATGAAAATCTTCTGTTTCGTATATGTTAGGCCGGTGTTATGATCCGGACATGAAATCGATCAACGCCAAGATTTCAAAGAGCAGTTCGCGAGCAACCGTCAGCAAAAGACGCGGCGACAAGAGTTTTCTTGCTGTTGCGGAGAAGATGTTTCTGACGCTCGAAATCTTTACGGGCTACCGGGAAGGCGAACTTACACTTGATCAGGTCACACGCAAGACCGGACTGCCAAAGAGCACAACTTTCAGGCTGCTTAGTTCTCTCGAAAAATGCGGTTATCTGAATCAAAACAAGGAAAGCGGGCGTTACTCGTTAGGAGACAGGTTCTTTCACCTGGCGGGCAGCACATTGCCGTATAACCGCCTGATATCGGTCGTTCGCCCATACTTGAACTCCCTGGTGCTGACTTTCGACGAATCGGTCAACCTTGGCGTGTATGACGAAGGAATGGTCGCGATTATCTTTACGATCGATAGCCCGCAACCCTTTAGAGCTGCGGCCACTGTGGGCAGTCGGTCGTATCTTCATTGCACAGCCATGGGTAAGGCACTGGCCTCCCATATGAGCCGGACAACGCTACAGCAGGAATTCCTCAAGCTTGGCCTGCCTGCTCGCACACGCAACACGCTCACCACTCAAGAGGCGCTGTTTCGCGAGTTTGAAAAGATTCGCAAAGCGGGCGTCAGTCACGACAACCACGAAGACGTTGATGGAGTGGAGTGCTATGGCGCGGCCCTTCTGGGCGCAGACGGCAACGCAGTGGCGTGCATGAGCGTATCCGGCCCGTCAATTCGCATGGGCGCAAAGGGAGAATCGATCAGAGTCGCCGTCCGCGAAACAGCTCGCCGCATTTCTCTGGCCCTGGGATGGATTCCCCCTGCCATTTCCAGTCAAGAGTGATGGCGTTGCATTTGGAAGCAGGGATTTCCGGGAGCGATCTATTATGCGGCATTCATTCCGTATAATTGACATCGGTAGATCAACGCGAGCAAAATTGCTTTAATAGCTGCATTTACTGAGCCGATTATAGATCGTCGGATCGATATTTCTGAGTGTGCCTCAAAGCTTCTTAGGTTCCGCTGATCGAGGAGGCGCCAGCGTGAGTCTAGATGGGAAAGAACCAGCCTTCAAAAGATTGGAAGTGCAATGAGCGATGAAAAGGCACGGCGCCTTCGCAGCGAAATCTGGTTTAACGGTGAGAATGAGCCAGGCGAGACCGCAGTCTACCTCGAGCGATTTCATAACTGCGGAATCACGCGCCGGGAATTGCAGAGTTCCAGGCCAATAATCGGCATCGCTCAATCGGGCAGCGATGTGGTGCCCTGCAATCGGATTCACATGACGCTTGTGGATCGGGTTAAAGACGGCATCCGTGATGCAGGCGGCGTGCCGTTCGAGTTCCCAACGCATCCATTGCAGGAAAGCTGCCGTCGCCCTACGGCGGCTCTCGACCGTAATCTTGCCTATCTCGGGCTTGTCGAAGTTCTGGCTGGGTATCCATTCGATGGGGTGGTACTGACCACCGGTTGCGACAAGACAACTCCATCCGGTCTGATGGCAGCGGCAACCATAAACATTCCCGCGATTGTGCTGTCTGGGGGCCCGATGCTCGACAGCTATGTGAACGGCAAGCTCGCCGGCACGGGGGTGGTTTTGTGGGAAGGCCGAAGGCAATTCGCCGCGGGAGAGATCGATGGAACACAACTGATTGACAATGTTGTCCGCGGCATTCCGAGCGCGGGGCACTGCAATACCATGGGCACGGCCTTGTCGATGAACTCGCTTGCCGAAGCTCTCGGAATGTCGTTGCCCGGATGCGGCGCGATCCCCGCTCCCTACGCAGAGCGCGCTGAAATGGCGTATCTCACCGGCCTTCGCATCGTGGAAATGGTGAAAGAAGATCTCACTCCTTCGAGAATCCTGACGCGAGAGGCATTTGAAAACGCAATCGTGGTGAACTCTGCAATTGGAGGATCGACAAACTGTCCGATACATCTCAACGCGATCGCACGCCATATCGGCGTTCCACTCGACATTCGCGATTGGGAAGTTGTAGGGCACCACATCCATCTTCTGGCCAATGTGCAACCGGCTGGTGCGTACCTCGGGGAAGGATTTCACCGCGCGGGCGGGGTCCCCGCAATCATCGGCGAGTTGATGCAGGCCGGCAAGATCAAAACCAACGCGTTAACAGTGAGCGGCAAAACAATGGGCGAAAACTGCAAAACCAGCCGCAGCCGCGATCATGAGGTGATCCGCACTTACGACGACCCTTTGGTGCGCGATGCCGGACTCGTCGTTCTTTCAGGAAATCTCTTCGACTCCGCTCTGCTCAAGACTTCGGTCATCAGTCAACAATTCCGCGATCGATATCTTTCCGATCCCAACGACCCTGAGAGCTTTACGTCGACGGCAGTTGTTTTTGATGGCCCGGAGGAATACCGTGCGCGTATTGAAGACCCTGCGCTCGACATCGGCATTGATTCAATGCTCGTAATTCGCAATTGCGGGCCGGTTGGCTATCCGGGATCAGCAGAAGTGGTAAACATGACTCCTCCCGGCCGGCTGGTCCAGCAGGGAGTTCGAGAGCTGCCGTGCATGGGAGACGGGCGTCAGAGTGGAACCTCCGACAGTCCTTCCATCTTGAACATCTCTCCCGAGGCCGCTATCGGCGGAAATCTCGCGATTGTTCAAACCGGCGACAAAATCAGAGTCAGCATCAGGGATCGCAAAGTAGACCTGCTGGTTCCGACAGAGGAAATTGAGCGCAGGCGCAGCTTGCTCAAACCCAATACAATTCAAAGCAACACTCCCTGGGAGGAGTTTTATCGCTCTTCGGTGGGACAACTCGAGACGGGCGGGTGTCTTGAATTTGCCACAAAATACCGTGACGTCAGGAAAGTAGTCCCGCGGCATTCGCATTGATCGACGAGGCAACGTGCGATGCCAGCAAAGTCTGGTTTTTTTGCGTGAACACAGAATACGGCATGCATACCGTATTCTTTTAACAAGGGCGAGACATGACAGTATATTGCAGATGACGCGCAACGTATCGCCGCCTCGACCGGAGAATTTGAGAGGAGAACTTTTCCATTGGAATTGAGTGGAATTTATCCGGCTATCGTTACGCCGTTTCATGCCGACGGCGTCTTTCATGGCTCAGTTTTTGAGAAACTCATTGCGCGCCTGTACGATGCCGGAGTCGACGGATTGTATGTCCTGGGACAAACCGGCGAAGGGGCCCAGCAGTCAGTGGACCAGCGCAAGCTGGTGTTGGAAGCTGCCGTAAAATGTTCTCCGCCTGAAAAGCGGATTATTGTGCACGTAGGAGCGAGCAATACACTTGACGCGCTAGAGCTGGCGAGGCACGCAGAAGCCAGTGGAGCGCATGCTGTATCAAGCCTGCCTCCCATCGGGGCGTACAGCTACGCAGAAATCCGTTTGTACTATGAGGCCCTCGCCGCTTCGATCAAACTCCCGGTGCTGCTGTACCATCATCCTGAAACCTGCCCTGCGCTCACTCCGCAATACGCGCTGGATCTTTGCTCTATCCCAAATGTTATGGGCTTCAAATTCACTGACTTCAATCTCTTCCTGCTCTCGTTGATACGCGCCCGCGGCAAAATCGTTCTCAACGGCCGAGATGAGCAGCTCGCAGGTGGCCTGCTGCTCGGGGCCAATGGCGGGATCGGCACTTTCTACAACATCTTTCCGCGCCTGTTTGTCGAGATATTCAAGTCTGCTCAAGAGGGCAACTGGGCAAGAGCCGCTGAATTGCAACTCCTCGTGAACCCCGTTATGAAGGTGATTTTCGACGCGGGGCTTCTGCCTGCAACCAGACAGATTCTGAAACACCAGGGGTTTCCGTGCGGAGACCCGCTGTTGCCGCGCGCCCCGTTGAGCGATGCTGCGTCCAATGCCCTTCTGCGCGAGATTGAAGCGCTACCATCACCAATCAAGGACTATTTGATCAACGCGTAAAACCACTTCTAATTGAATCCTCAGCATGCGGGTGAGCGTTGACAACCGCTCATTTCGCGGAGTTATTATTGTTAAGACAGTTAACGATAAAGCTATCGATAGCCGGCTGAGTAAAACAAAAGCAGCTGTTGCCAAACATTTTCAAGTAGAGGTTAATGCAAAATGCGCATGAGAACACTGTTCTTCCTTATTGCCGCGGTTTCCTGGCTTTTGCCCACATCACTGTGGGCCCAGCCAACACAGTTCTTTCTCAAGAACGGCGATACTGTGGTGTTTTATGGAGACAGCATCACAGCACAGGATCTATATACGCAATGGATCGAGTTGTACACGGTCACGAGATTTCCCTGCATGCGCGTGCGCTTCTTCAACGCCGGCGTTGGTGGAGATCGAGTGAGCGGCGGGGGAGGGGGACCGGTCGATGTGCGGCTCCCTAGAGACGTGTTCTCGAATCACCCTTCAGTCATCACCATCATGCTCGGCATGAATGACGGAGGCTATCATCCCAACGACAGCGGCACCGAAAGCACATACGTTAAGGGCTACGAACACATTTTGAACTCATTTCACGAAATGGCGCCGAATGCCCGTGTTGTAGTTCTGGGACCCTCTCCGTTTGACGATATAACCAGGGCTCCAAACTTCGCTGGTGGCTACAACGGCGTGATGCAGCACTATGCCGATCTGGACCAGAATCTGGCGCGGGAACATGGCGATGAGTTTGTAAACCTGAACAGCCCGATGCAGACATTTATTCAGCGTGCGCAAACCGTCGACCCGGAGTATGCACGGTTTATCCTTCCTGATCGCGTGCATCCCGAGCCAATCGGGCATTGGGCCATGGCCGAGGCCATTCTCAAAGCATGGAACGCGCCCTCTGGAGTGTCCTCGGTTAGCATCGACGCGCCTACGGCACATGTTAACCAGTCGCTGAACGCGTCAGTGGCGAACCTGGAGGCAGATGGAACCACGTTGCGATGGAGCGAAACAGAGGATGCACTACCTCTGCCATTCGATGCGCACAATGAATTCCAGCAGCGAATTCTTCAATTAACCGGCGTACAAGAGCAATTGAACCAGGAGTCGCTTCGCATCACCGGGTTGAGTGCAGGGAGCTTCAATCTTGCTATCGATGGCGAAGCAGTGGGAGTGTTTTCAGCGGATGATCTGGCAAACGGAGTCAACCTTGCGGACTATCACACGCCGATGCGCGATCAGGCACAGAGGGTAAGTTGGTCTATCTCCGATCGCGTAAAGGTTGATCAGGTCCACATGGTCATGATGATGGATAAGTCAGCTACTGGGCCCGTTACAGAAAAAGGCGACGTGCTCGAAGCGTACGAGAACACTCTGGAAGACAAGATCTACGCCGATGCCGCGCCCAAACCTCATTCCTTTGCGCTAACTCCAGTAACTAGCAATCAGACACCGGAGCCCGCTTCGAAGTAAGTGCCTGGGGCATCATTGATTTTGTCTTTCATCCGGCGTTGCCGCAGGAGGCAAAGTGAAACACAGCAACTTAAGCCGAATTCCGATGCCAGTAATGAGCATTCTTATTTACTTAGGGGTGTTTTGCATTGCCACGCCTGTACTTGCAGTTGCACAAGACGCGCCATCCGCGCCGAGTGATGCTGCAGCAGCATGTGAAAAACTCCAGAATCTCAAGCTTCCAGATGTGATTTCGATTTCTTCCGAGAGCGTAACCACCGGGCAGTTCCAGCCTTCCGCCAGCGCGAGACCTTTGCCGCCGGAAGAGTCGACGGGGCTGCCTCCTTTCTGTCGAGTTCAGATGGTGGCGAAGCCAGC
>JBEKCW010000131.1:0-11935 GCA_050014675.1 Occallatibacter sp.
TTCTCCCTGCTGGACCGGGCCGGGTGCGCGCAGCGGCTTTATTCTCGGGTACGGCAATACGCCTGAAGAACAGATGCGCAGTGAGGCTGGGCATCTGGGGAAATTGCTGTCTGCGTAGGGGGACGGGATCGAGGTTCGTGCGGGGTTGAGATTGGTTGGTTGGGGCTCGTGCTATCCCAGGTCCCCAAATGCGAGGGACCTGGGGCACCCAGTTTCGTGCGGGGTTGAGATGGGTTGATTGAGGTTTGTGCCTTCCCCACCCTCTGATCGTGCCTGGTCGACTTACTGACTGGCGGGATTCGCGGCTGCCTGCTGCACCGTGACGGTAAAGGTGCCGGAGCGCGTTATATTCATCGAACTTGCCGTCACTGTCACGGTATATGTACCGGCCGGGGTGCCGGGGTCTTGCGGCGGGCTGCCCCCGCTGCCGAGACTTCCGCCGCAACCTGCAAAGCCGCTGATCGAGACCAGCACCAGCAGCGCCACGAAGATTCGTTTCTTTCGCACGATTGGCAGGAACAGCAGCAAAGCGAATGCCAGCGCGCCGGCGCCATAAATCCGCTTGCCGCCCGGCTGGTTGGCCGCGAGCGAGTGAGGCCCGGTGGTGGTGATCGTCAATTGCGCGGTGGCAGTCGTATTGTTTCCCAGGCCGGTGGTGACTGCCGGGCAAGTGGACTCGGTCATGGCAGCTGGCAAAGTGCACGTCACATTGACCCCGCCGCCGAAGTCGTCCACTGCGGCGAGCGTTACCGTGGTCGTTCCCGTTTGCCCGGGCGCAGCAATCGTGACATTGGGGATGGGCGGCGTGATGTTGAAGGTGGTATCGGAAACAACAACGCTGACCGAATACGCAGTCTGCGCTGCCATGTAGTTTCCGTCTCCGGGATAGGAGGCGGTAAATATGTAGGTGCCAGGCGTACTGATGGTAGTGGTCAGCTGGCCATTGAGATAGGCCCACGGGTAGGGGTTGCCGCTGAACGGAGTGTATGCAATCGTTCCTTGAGCTGTGGCGCCGTTCTCCTGGAACACGATGTTGCCAGTGGGGGGAGGCAGCACGCTATACGCCGTTACCGCCGTCTCCATAGTGAACGTCTGGTCGGAATCGGCGAGATAGATGAGGCCGTTTGGGGAGTATTGCTGGGCGAGATCCTGGCTCTCCAGCAGGTCCATCTCCGTTGGCGCGGGCGTGACCAGCAGGTTCATGGTGGCTGGATTGCCGGGATTGAAACTCGCGTCGCCGCTGTATTGCCCCTGAATGGCGTAGCTGCCCACGGCAGTCAATTCCCCGTAGAATGTCTGGTCTTCAACATATCCCAGCGTGTTGAGAGGGTAGGTTCCGGCATCAAGCGGCTTGCCGCCTTGTGTGAAACCGATGCTCCCAGTGGGACACGAAATCTGCGACTGCTGCGGGCTCGTTCCGCAGGATGTGCCGGATGCATCTGTAACCTGACCGCGCAGGTAAAAAATTGATCCATAGACAATGGAGCTTGCCGGCGAGAATGTTTGAGTTGTGGTGTTGTACGATTCGAGCGACAGCGTGGTCAGGCTGTTCTCTTTGCTTACCGTCACCTGCACTGGCGCTGAATCGCTGGCGGCGAAGTTGCCGTCGCCCGGGTAATGAGCCGTCACGTTGTAGGTTCCGCCGGGTAATAACGCCGTGGTTCCGGTCGCCGTGCCATTTACCAGCGGAAGGTCGGTGATGCCGGTCGAGTTCCCGGCCGGCGCGGCCATCAGCGCGACCTGGCCGGTAGGCGTGCCCGCTCCGCTTTGGGGAGCCACTGTGACGCTCACGTTCACGGACTGGCCGTGCACAAGATTCGCCGGGGAGAGATTGGTGAGCGTGGTGACGGTGGGGTTGAAGGTAGCCGCGCTCCACGCCGTGACCAGGTTGGCAGCATTGATTGAACCCAGGCCGGTAGCCAGGTCGTAGCCTGGTGTAGTTATCCAGGCAGGATTGCTGGGATTGGCCGGATCGGTCAGAATGCCAAAAGTATCCGCGGGAGCGGTTCCGCAGTTGGGCGAATTAGCAGCGCACGGCACCGAATTGTTGCCATTGGTGATGTCGTAAAAGGCGCAGGAGTTTTTGCTGGAAGCCGCGCCGGTTTCGGCAGTGGATGAGTTGCAACTTGCGCCGCTTTGGGCCGCGAGACTGTAGAGAACGTAATTGGCGTTGCCCTGGCGCGACGCGGTCTTTTGATCGACCAGCGCCATGATGCCGGCGAATGTGGGTGCGGCGGCGGAAGTGCCGCCTATGCCCCAAAAAGATTGGTTAGCGAGACTGCACGGATTGTAGTACCCCTGCTTGATGCCGAAGAACGTCATGTCGCCTTCGCAGATGATGTAGGCGCTGCCGTTGAAACCGGCGCTTGCAAACAGCGACACGTCGGGCATATCGCGAACGCCATCCTGCGGAACTCCTGCGCCGGTTTGCCACGAGGGCTTGGCGTACCCAGCCAGGCAATTTCCATTTGCATCGACGGACGAGCAATTGCTGGGACCGCCGCTGCCGGCCACGATATTCAAGTAATCGGACGTGGAGAGGCAGCTTGCTGCTCCCTGCCCTGCGCAGGACTGGTTCCAGGTGGTCTCAGGAATATATCCCAGCGCCGATGCGCCGGTGGTGGCATTGTTGGTGGCGCTCCAGTAATTTGTGACGGTGGTTGCGGTCTGGTCGAAGTCCGTGCCGCCCACTGCCACGTTGTAGGGAGTGGACGCGTATCCGCTCACGGCCAATCCGTCGCTGGCAAACAGGGCGGTGTTAAAGTCGTCGCATCCGGCCGAGCCGCTGTCGCCGGCGGCGATGACCACCGTGATTCCCTGGGCAGAAGCCTGCTGCCAGAGCGAGTTATAGAACTGGTTACCCGCGTTGCCGAGGGTGGCCTCGCACTCGCCGTAGCTCTCGCTCATGATAGGGGCAAGGTTGTTATCG
This sequence comes from Occallatibacter sp., assembly GCA_050014675.1. Classification (GTDB taxonomy): domain Bacteria; phylum Acidobacteriota; class Terriglobia; order Terriglobales; family Acidobacteriaceae; genus Telmatobacter. The sequence continues at coordinate 2,930 of JBEKCW010000131.1, forward strand.
ACTATGTAGAGCGCGGAGAGGTCGACGCCCAGCGAGGATGCCGTGGTGGCTGAAACGACCAGGTCGATGGTGGCATTTTTGGCCACTGCGCCGGACCAGGAGACATCCAGATCCGCTTCGGGCTCGTCGCCGGTCATGCCCGGGTCGGTGCCGTTCAGGATGATGTTGGGGTCGTTGGCCGGCAATCCGAACAGGCTGCGGAAGGTCTCGATGTCGGTGAGATTGATATCGGTTTCGCCGACGATGGCGATGGTCTGGCCGGTTCCGTCGATTCCCGCATTCCACAGCGGAAGCACGTTATATATGGTAGCGAAGTCGGTGGGCCCCAGATCGTAATAGGTGGATGTGCCCTGGGAGTAGGTGTAGAGCGGCAGCCCGGAGTCGCCGGCGCGCGTCGCGCTTCCCTTGATGGTGGATTGCATGTGGCGCGGAAAATTGTAGAGCGAGAGCACGCCTTTGACCACGGGCGCGAGGGCCGACGGAATGGAGGGATCTGTGGCATTGGCCCAGTACTGCTTGCCGTCAACCTGATAGCTGTGCATCGCGGTGTGAAAGGCATCCTGTACCTGGCCGGCGTTGCCTGAAAACTCAATCGCGGTTCGGCCTTTGGAGACGCTGTTGATTTTGAAGCCCGAGGATTCGAGCCAGGCCTTGACCGCTTCAAGATCGCTGTCGGCAGGGCCGAAGCGCTGGCCGAACTGCTGCGGGGTAAGCCATTGATGGTAAGTAGCGGAACCCCTGGTTTGCTGGGCGTCGAGCAGCGCGTGCAATGAGGATTGTTGTATGGCGCTCGGCTGAAGCACCAGAATCATGCGCTGCATCGACAGGCTGGAGGGAGCCGCACCGCGATCGAAGGCGGCGCGAGCCAGGGGATGGGTGTTGCCCTTGAGAACCGTGCGCTCGAGGTCGTTCACCGGTTGGGTGATCAACTGGGGCGCGGAGAGGCTGGCGGACGGCTGTTGCGCCGACGCGAAGCTGCCCGCACCGCAAACCGCCGCGGTGAGCAGGGCGCACGCGGCAAGTGGACCGCGCCGGTTCCACAGATTGGTAAGGAATCGAGAAAACAGCAAAGGACAAACCCTGAAGCGAACTGCACCGACAGACACGATCACGGAACATCTCCCCGGACCACAGGTGAGTAAGATCACCAGTCTGCAGCTTCACGAACTATCCGCCGCCACATACCTTGCTACGCGGGATATGCGAACGGCAAACCCCAAGGAAGTACATAAGAAGAATACCATTCTGCTGCATTTGCGCGTTCTGAGGCTTTGCTATCGGAAGCCGTTGCGAATCTGCGCGAATGCCAGAAAAAAGTAAGGGCCGGCTCGCGGTTTGAGTTCCGCGGCCGGCCCTTCTTTATTTTGAGATCGCATGATTTGGATCGCTTACAGGCTTCCAAAAAATGCGAACAGCATCGACTGTATGTGGCGTTTACTTTTTTAAGTTGTGGCTGGATTCATAAGTGACGGCGGATAACTGGTGGTAATGGAGGGGTTCATGAAACTGGTTATGGACGGCGATCGTCGATCGGGAGATTCTCGAATGGCAGGCGATCCCGATACGCTCTCGTTTACTTAGTGGTGACTGCGAGTTTGTCTCCGGCCTTGCAGCTTTTTGGCGCCGAACCGCTCAGGCCGGCGCCATCTTTTTTGCTGGCGTGGCACGGATTAACTCGCTGCATATTGTTCCGTCGATCGAACATACAGGAACGTGATCGAGATCAGCACTCCGACGAGTGCGTCGCTCGCCACGCTGGTGAGAACGGCGCCGAACCAACCGTATTTCGGAATCATATAAAGATTTGTTCCCAGGTTGAAGACAGCAGTAACGATTTGCGCTCGCAGGCAAAGTTTCTGATATCCCGCACCCGCGAGCGCACTGTTTGCGCCCCATTGAAAGCTGCGAAAGAAAGGCAACAGGCATAGCCAGCGCAACTGTGTTGTGCTATCGGCAAAGCTTGGCCCCAACAAACGCGGAAGGACTGGAGCAAGCAGCCACATCACTCCGGCCATTCCAAGGCTGAGCAGGGCGGTTCTCTTCAAGAGCCTGAAGACAAATGGGCCGGTTCCCAGCACTCCCTCTTTCCCCTTGCGAAAGATTCTTGGGATTGCGGCTCCGTAGATGGCGGATATCGGCATTGAACATAAATTGATGACTTTATACGCCATCGAGTAGGTTCCATTGGCGGCATTCATGCCGTAATGGCCCATGAGAACCTTGTCAAAGTCGTTGTATACATTTCCCGCTGAATTGGAAAATGCAAACGTCATTCCTTCGCCGGACCGTGCTTTCAACAGACTCAGCGAAAACTTCGGCCGGCCATAATTTCGGGAAACCATGCCGACAGCGACGATTGCGGCGGCCATGGAAACAAGACAGGCCACGACCGACCATTCACGGGCGTTTACTCGATGAAAGTGAAGGGCGAGAATTGCTGTAGCGGCGGCTCGCATCATGTTTGTAATCACGTTCACTACTGCCGTTAAACGCATTTTCTCAAAGGCCTGAAAGACGAAGCCGGTTGCCACAGCCAGTTGCATAAACAGGCAATCCCCAAGCCCGATGCATACGAGCAACAGGCGGGAGTAAGAATGAGCGAAATACGGTCCGCCGGTTGCGAGCACAGCTGTAAAGATTGCGCCCAGGCTCAGTGTAGCGATTAATATATTTCCCCAATAGCGGGAGAAATTCTCCGGGTCGTGGCTTACATACCGGATAAACACCCAGTTCGAACCGAGCGTGCTGTATTGGCTCAGGATGGATGCCAGGGCAGTCGCGCCCATGAAGATGCCGTATTCGGTACTCCCCAGTAATCGGCCGAGCAGAATGAAATAGACGGCCTGAAAAAGAGCAGAAACCACCTGGCCGGAGAACATCCAGATGGAATTGCCTAACAGGCCGCCGAATCGTATCGGATTGGTCGCAGCTTTGATGTTCAAAAGGCTTTTTTCCGAGACCTCGCATCATTCCGAATACGACCCGCCCGCTCCGTGGAGTCGGCGACTGTCATGCGCGTTCCTGGGCTCGCGATGCTCCCTCGCGCGCACACGAAAATGAACTCACCATAGAAAAGTGAGAACTGTCGGCCCAGCCTTTCTTCTCAGTCAGCTTGAGTGGTGAAGACTTCTTAATCGCGACAAAGTTATAGCCCTTGCGAGGGTCTGTCTTTATTGCCCGCGCGTCGTGAACCGATGTGACCGGCGTGATTTTGCCTTCCAGGCTGTACACATCGAACCGCCCGTCCTCAAGTACGTGCTGCGTCGTTACGCACTGAAGATCGTTCCCGTGACACTCGTATATGAAGATGACGTTAAACCGATTGATGCTCGCTTCGGCTCCGCGTATTGCGGCGCATTCGGCTCCCTCGACATCCAGCTTGACTACAATCAAATCCTTCTCCGGCCTCGGAGAGAGCGATCGGATCAATTCATCGACAGTGGTTGTTTCGACGTTGACAAGAGTGGACTGGTCCTGTGCCGCTTCGCTCGTTGAAACAATGTGCGCAGACGCATGACCACCCGATGTCTTGAAGAGCACTTCCTCGCCGGGGCACTCGCTCAGAGCCTTGTTAATGGCGCAAAAGCGCTCTCCTGAAAGGCGATTATTCGTCACCAGCCTTTTGAACGTGTCAGGAGACGCTTCGACCGCGACCACGTGGCCGGGAGGCAGACGCTCCGAGAGGCGAAGGCTCCAATACCCGATATTTGCGCCGCAATCGACCCAGTAATAGTCAGGGGGGAGCTTATCGAGGAATGTTTCGATCTCCGGTTCGTACAATGAGCTGCCCACGATCAGGCGCAGCCAATAGTCATCGAAAAGATCGATCTGAATTGTTGTGGAGGGAGAAAGACGCACGTCTACCATGGCAGGCGGAAACACATGGCCAAGCAGAATAGCGGCTCGCCCGAGGCCGCGATAGTTGAAGCGCCGCGTAAGCAGGCCAATAAGTCGCAGTACCGGAAATACAATGTGCGCCGAGACGGTCTTCAATTTGATGGTGTGATTTAAACGGGACATGATGTTGAGGGCCGCCGCAGGGAAGGTTGTCCCTGCTAGTTTGTGGACTTTTTCACGAGGCGTAGTTCGCGAAATCAGGAGCCTGATCGGCGTGACGCCGGAGCCTGTTGATAACAGGCTCTACGATATTTTGAAACCGGAAGCCTGGGCGTCGTCGTAGAACATTTTCACGGTTTCCACCGAGAATTGCGTCAGATCTTTTCCGAGCGCCCCAAGTTTTTTGAGAATGTCGTCTGTAGCCGTAATGATGTGGCACCCTACCTGGTCGGCCTGAATCACGTTCAACACTTCGCGCGGGCTGGCCCAAATCAATTCAACGCCCTTCATATCGGCGAGTAACTCGCATGCCGCTGCCATGATAGGCAGAGGGTCGCGGCCGGTATCTGCGATTCTTCCCGCGAAGATCGAGACATACGCCGCTACTCCGCGAGCAAGCACGGTGGCAATGCTCTCGACCTGTTGCAAGGTGAAGACCGCGGTGACATTCACTTTGATGCCGTCGTTACTCAATCGCTGATAGACCGGAAGCGACGACACTCCGGCAGTATTCGTCACCGGAATCTTGACATAGACATTTTCGCCCCAGCTGGAAATGATCCTTGCCTGGCGTTCCATTTCGTTGAAGTCGTCGGCGAAGACTTCAAGGGAGATTGGACGGTCAGTAATGTGGGTGAGGATATCGCGAGCGAAACTCTCGTAGTCGGATATGCCAGCCTTCCGCATCAGGGTGGGATTGGTCGTGAATCCGGCAATGTGCGGATCACGATACCGGGCCAGTATGCACTGCTTATCCGCCCCGTCCGCGAACAGTTTGACTTTCAGGTGGTTGATGTCGATCGGCGATTCGACTAAAGATCCGCTTGGAATTGGAATGGTCGCGCAGCCCATTGGTGAGTCTCCTTTGTGCCCAGTGAGGTGATGACATCGGCAGCGCCTGCCAGGCCGCCGACGCGATAGTGAGGCGGTTGACGGAGCGGCTCTAAATAGCCCCTGTCAACGAAGATGGAGGTACAGCCGGCGGCCCGGCCGCAATTGATATCGCGCCAACGGTCCCCGACCATATAACTCCTGCGAAGATCGATATCGTGCTCCATTGCCGCTCTTCGCAGCAGACCGGATTTCGGCTTGCGGCACTCGCAGAGGTCCGCATCATCGTGGTAGCAGACATAAATGCCATCGAGAGGCAGCCGGTCGAGGAGGACCGAATGCATGGCCTCAACAACCGACCGCTCCTGACTTCCTCTGGCGACATCGGGCTGATTTGTGACGACGAAAAGGCTGAAGTCGAGCGAGCGCAATCGTGCCAACGCATCGCCCACGTCGGAAAAGATTTGCATTTCGTCCACAGTTGCCGGCGGATACGGCTTTCCGTCGCGCACTACCGGGAGATTGATAACCCCGTCTCGATCGAGAAATACAGCATGCCTGGGTTCGCGCTTCATCGCACCGACTCCCATTTTGTGGGGGCCATTTTGAGCGCCGGATGTGACACCATCAAATGCCACAGCACCGCTTGAAACGATTCGCTGTGCGGGGTTACGTGGGCCGGGTTTACATCTGGAATGACCACGCACGCATCGGCGAACTGAGCGGCAAACCCTGTACTTCTGCCTACAATCGCCAGGGTCGAAGCACCCACCGCTTCTGCATACTTGAGCGCCGCCACAATATTCGGGCTGATGTTCCTCTCCACATCTCCCCCCCCAACCGACAAAACCAGAATGCAGTCCCTGGAACGCAAATGACTCGCGCGAAGCCAGCCCTCGAAGATGGTGGCCCACCCTTCGTCATTGGCCCTTGCCGTAAGTTCCGAGACATTGTCGGTGGGAGCGTATGTTTCGATCCCGGCAAGCTTGCGGAAATCATTGGCTGCATGGGAAGCATTGGCTGCACTGCCGCCAACGCCGAGGACAAAGAGCCGGCCGCCCAATTCCCGGGTGCGGACCAGCGTCACAATTACCGCTTCAAGCTCTTTGACATCGAGACGGGAGATAATATCCTGGCTCTCGTCCAGATAATCCTGAATGAAGGTTGCATTGGCGTCACGATCGCCAAGCACACTTAAATTGCCCTCGCATTTCGCTGCCATGTCGTTCTCCATTCTTTAGGTGCGAGATTCGCCTCGACCCAGTTAGTTTTCGTTGACGGTTAAGTGCAACTTCCGGACCAGCCCCTGGCGCTATGCGATCAGAAATTGACAAGCACCTTTGCGCCCTGCATATCGAAGTCATAGGAAAGCTCGCGCAATCCAGCGCGGTGCAGGTTAGCGCGCAAACACTCCTTTCGCCCATTCGGGCAATACAGCATAAGAAAGCCGCCCCCTCCCGCACCCATGATCTTTCCGCCCAACGCTCCGCTTTCTTTTGCGATGCGATAGTATTCATCGATTTCAGGAGTGGAAACGGCGGACGACCTGGCCTTCTTGTTCTGCCAGTGCTCGTCGAGTAATAAACCGAAGGTCTCAATATCGCCGTGTTCGATGGCGTCTTTTACCCGGTATCCCAACTCTTTGGTTTTATGCAGGCTGTTAACAACGGCAGGGTCTTCCCGTTGGGTATCTTTGTTCTGAGCCTGCAGGATTGTGTGACTGGAGCGAGTCAGGCCCGTGTAGAAAAGTAGAACCGAGCTGCGAAACTCTTCCATGACCGACTTACTAAGTTGGAGTTGTGTCGCATTAACGCGGCCCTCTGTGTCGATGTCGATGCATGTGAACCCGCCGAAGGCAGCCATGTAATGGTCTTGCTTGCCTACCGGATGCCTGGCCATGTTCATTTCGACGTTGCAGGCCATCTCGGCAAGGTCTTGCGTGCCGGCATGCTCCCGCTTGTACTGCAGCAGTGCGACAAGCGTTGCGACCAGGTAGGTGCTGGACGATCCCAGGCCGGTCCCCGCCGGCAGGTCGGCCATGGACACGATCTCAAGTCCGGTGCCAAGCTCAAGCATCTCGAGCACCGGCCGAATCAGATCGTGCTGGATTTCAGCCACATTGTGAACTTCTTCTGCACGCGAATACTTCACCCGGATGTAATCGTCAATGGAAGAGCGGTTCACGTAAACATATACGTATTGGTTGATTGCCGCGCCCAGAACAAATCCGCCAAACCGCGAATAGTACGATGGCAGGTCCGTGCCCCCACCACCGATCGAGATACGAAAAGGAGCTCTTGCGAGAATCATCTATCCCTCATTTGATTCGGCCCGCATTACAACGCAACAGGCACTTCAGATATTTCAGTTAGTCCGCTCAAGGAGTACTGCGTTTTCGACATTGTCTTCAGGGCACTTCGTTTGGGGGAGTGTGTCCGAGGGCTGCTCGCTCGAAACGTCTTTCGCGCCCGGCCAGTTGCCGTTTGCGAATTGCTGTTCAACGCGATCGAAGTCGCCGGGAGTATCGATCCAGAACAAGGATTCCGATGCGTTGAGCCGGTACGCATAGGTTCCACGCGGGTCTTCGATCATTCTCGGCAATACATCGTGGCCAAAATCAGAGGAACCTGGGGGAATCAGGTCAAATATGGATGGATCGCAGACCATAATTCCACCATTAACCCACGACGAGAATGTCTTATCGCGGCTCGGCTTCTCGAGAAACCTCGTGATTCTTCCGCTGTCACCGAATTCCGCGATCCCGCTGGCCCAGGGGTCTGCGCGCTCAGTCAAAGCAATGGTCGCTATGCCTCTCCGCTCGCGATGCAACTCAGATAGCGAGTGGATATTGCATCGGCTCAGGTTGTCGCCATACCAGACCAGAAAAGGTTCATCTCTGCCGAGGAAGCGTTCCGCATTCTTTACTCCGCCCGCAGTGCCGAGTGCGGTCTCCTCGAAAGAGTATTGAATGTTGACTCCCCACGAGGCGCCGTCCGCGAAGTATCCCCGCACCGCTTCAGGCAGATGGCTGAGGTTGATCACAATCTCGTTGATTCCCTGGGAGTGCAGCCAATCGATGGTGTGCTCGACCAGGGGCTTGGTTCCGATTCGCAGCATGCATTTCGGCTTATCGCCGGTGCGCGCCCCGAGCCTGGTTCCCTTGCCCGCACACAGAATCATCGCTTTCATCGTTCTGTCCTCGGCATCTTTCGCTAGTTTCCGAGGCAGCGCCCCAGGACAAGGTTTATCGCTGTTTTCGCCATAATTGTCAGGTCTAGCCACCAGGAACGCGTTCTGATGTACTCAAGATCAATATCGATCATGGTCTCGAATGGAACGCTGTTTCTCACTGTTACCTGCGCCAGACCTGTAATCCCGGGAAGCACCGAAAGCCTTGCTCTTTGACGCTCTGTATAGGCGTCGTATTCGTACCAGATTGCAGGCCGCGGACCAACCACGCTCATATCTCCTTTGAGAACGTTAATCAATTGCGGTAACTCATCGAGGCCGGTGCGGCGGAGTATGCGCCCGAGCCGGGTGATTCTGGGGTCGTTTACTATCTTGAAAACATCGGCGCCGGCTGAACCGTCGCGGTAGGTATCCGCTTTTCCGGCTATGAGCTGTTCGCAGTATTTGCGGTGCATCGCGCTATCGCTGTTGTGACGCATGGTTCGGAATTTATAAAGCGCGAAAACTTTGCCCGCGCGTCCGACTTCGCGCGGTTGAACGAAGAACACGGGGCCCTGCGAGCTTAGTTTTACGGCGATTGCAATCACGGCCATCAGAGGCGCAAATATGGCTGTTGCCAGAGCCGCGACCAGAACGTCCGTCACCCTTTTTTGAATCTCGTAACCGCTTGCGCAGGCAGGATTGTCTGTGTCTTCGCGGTACCGCAGATCGTGGCTGGATATCTCAGAACCCATGGGCCTCTCTCAGCACAGCTACTGTTGAACCGCATCTTTTGGCGCGAGGTCGGAGACGAGGCCCTTGGAATGGCCGGGGTTGCCGTATACGACCGTTCCGGCGGGAACATCGCGCGAGATCACAGCGCCGCTTCCTACCAGTGCGTGTTCTCCGACGGTTACGCCTGGAAGCAGGGTTGCGTTGGCTCCAATCTGG
>JBEKCW010000132.1:0-11861 GCA_050014675.1 Occallatibacter sp.
TGAACCAGACAAAGATAGCACGGCCGAATGTCGCGAGCGACTCGATCGCCTGCGAATCTACCTTGGGATTCGCAACCAATTGCAATGCGACATCCGCACCCATGCCATTTGTTTTTGCGTGAATTGCCCTCACTACATCCGCCGTTTCTCCTCCAGCGATGGCTTCGTCGGCTCCCAGCGAAAGCGCTAACTCCCGCTTCGCGACTGAGCGGCTGACGGCGAGGACACGGCAACCATGCATCTTCGCAATCTGAATCGCTGACGTCGCGAGCCCACCAACACCGAAGATCACCACGACCTCTCCGGGAACAAGCTTGCCTACGTCTTCCAATGCATGAAGGCACGTAGCAACCGCATCCGTCAGGACAGCTCCCGCCTCAAAAGTCAGGGAGTCGGGAAGAGGAATGACATTGGCCTCCGGCACTATTACGTACTCGGCAAACCCGCCGTCCAGCGTAACGCCTATCCGCTCGGCGCCTTTGATGCAACAGAACTCTTCACCAGCTCTGCACGGTTTACATTCGCCGCAGCCGCGGGCTATATAAACTACAACACGCATTCCAACTGTCACACTTTTGCAGCCGGCGCCGACTTCAGCAACCGTGCCCGCGATCTCGTGACCGAGGGTGCGCGGCAAAGTGGTCTTCAGACCGCCGTGGATGATGGTCAAATCTGATCCACAAACTCCGCATGCCTCAACAGCAACTACAACTTCTCGCGGTCCCGGCTTTGGAATCGGGCATTCTTCAATAGAAAGCGGTTCATTGAAACCGTTCAATCGAGCTACCTTCATAGGGATCCGCATTTCTGATCTACGGCTATGAACTCCCACTCTCGCAGTTTTGCGATTTGTCTCAAGGCACTCAGATGGCGTCCCTCCATCAAGACCGCGTGATGATTCGCGCCCGCCAGGCACCACCCCTCAAAAGCGCGATTTATGGGCGTTCTATCAAATTTGAAAACACAATTGGAAACTTTAAGATCCTTCGCTTTCTTATCGAGCACATACCCCGAAGCCGCAATCAAACGGATGCGCCTGTCGGGTAGCGGCGTTAGAGCGAGCAAAGTAGCCGGCCCACTCTTCAGCGTCCCGCTGGTGACGGCAGATACTCCAGCGGCTGCACAGTAAAACGAATGAGGCACTAACTCTTCCCTGTCCACGGCAGAATATCTGTAATCCATCTCACCAGAATTCGACAACAGCGCCTCGTCGCTGGCGTAATCCAGCAGGTCGATTTCGCAATAGAATGCGGTCCCGCTCAGGCGCTCGGCGATGACCATTGCGAGGCCAGTACACAAATCCCCGGTGCACGCAAAGGGGACGCCGCTCGAAGTAAGCCGCGATACCGCGTAGCAACCGAGAACACCCAGTTGTGGATCTTCTCTCCAGTCGGCACTATGACAGTTCACCGCCCCGCCGTCCAATTGATTGGATACGACAACATCCTCGAGGGCGAGAGCGAGACGGGCTGACGCTCGCAGAGCATCTTCGGTCAGGCGCTCGCACGAAAATGTTCTCTTCATGCAATTCACTTCATGCGACAGCGCCTCTTCCGAAATTCCAGCGAATGTCTCCTGAATTACCGGAAGGGAAATCGGCCTGGCACCTTTTAGACCATTGTTCAAAAGAACATCGTCATCGAGGCGAATATCCAACATGCCTTCGAACGGCTCTCCAATAATTCCCAACTGGATTCGGCCCAATGAAGTTGCGATTGCGGCGGAGCGCAATTGCTCCACGATTTGCTCTCGTGCGCCGCTGTCTTGCCAATGGCCTGTGGTCAGGAGAAACCGCCGCCCTTCACGCAATAAGGCATTCGTTAGTGCTAGCGTCCCCACATTTCCGCTATGACTTACGAGTGCTGCCCCGTCGTATCCGGGCGGCAGAGAGATCGATTCGTGGGCATTCCAGATGACCAATGACACGCTGGCAAATCGACTGGACTCAACACCGACATCGGACTTCACTGCCATCATCGAAATTAGCAACAACACGTCGATGTTCTGTGCTGCCAGCCGGCCTGCAGACTCACGGGCTCCTGAAACGCAGTCCACTAAGCCGCCGTCGATGATATCAAAGTGCTCATTGAGTGACTCGATGACCTGCTGATACCAGTGTTCTTTGTGTCGCCTGAAATCAGGTGGCATGCCCGAGAAATACTCGAAAAATAGCCCCTGAATTCCAAGCCGGTATCTGTGTGTCATATTTAACCCAGGCGTTGCGAGTAGCCCTTCCAGCCGCCAGTTACATGGATCAACTCGCTGGTGATATAGCGTGCCGCATCGCTGCAAAGAAAATCAATGACGTCAGCGACATCGTCCGGAGTCGAGGTCCGGCCCAAAGGAATACTGTCCTCAACTGCTTTGTCAAACTGCTCCTGTTTTATGCCAGAGAGGCGCGCCTTTTCAACAAACCATTTTTCCATCCCCGTTCCGCGTATCACTCCAGGCGCGACGGCATTTACAGTTATTTGAAATTTGGCCAATTCCATTGCAAGACAGCCGGTAAAGCCCCACAGTCCATATTTGGACGCCATATAGGGCGCAGATAACGCATTGGGAAACAGCGCCGTCACGATATTGATGATCCTGCCGCCGCGATCCAACTGGCTCATAACCCGGGCCACAGCTCGACATGCAAAAAAAGCTCCGGTCAGGTTAACCTGGAGGATCGATTCAAACTCATCATCCGTGATGTCTACAATCCGCTTTTGCAGGTGAATAGCTCCGCAGTTTATAAGTACGTCTATCTGACCGTAGCGTTCCATGGTCTTGCCAACGCATTCATCCACCGAATTGCTCGACCGCAAGTCGCAAACAACGCCCATGCCATTTACCGCTTCTGCTACCTCCTGGACGGCAGACTGATACAGATCAGCAACCACAACACGGGCACCCGATGACGCCAGTCGATGAGACACTGCCCTGCCCAGCCCTCCCGCTCCGCCCGTGACCAGGACAACCTTGTCCAATAAGTGCGAGGTCTGCGTAGACAATTTCTGGAATTCTCCTTTTTGGGGCGATTCTCAGTTGAAGGCCGCGGCCCCGGGGCCGAGCGGAATCGGTGCTTAGTTACCTGAAGCATTGTTGAGTGCGGACGGTTCTCTCACCGAGATACAAGCCCTGCTCGCGCCAATTGACGAAGTTGGATTCTCTTCGAAATTGCGATTGAACGCTCTGCACCGTGCAGGTTTCTTGCGACACAGGATTGCCTAGCTGCTGCGCGCCTTCTGACGACATTGCCGAAAGATGCGGCGCAAGAACTGCCGCCGCTGAAACGGCGGCACCATTCAAGAGAAACTCGCGTCGATTCAATGGGGACATCGGAACCTCCTGGTTGTTCTATGAGTTCACGATCCTGCAGTGAGTACAACATTCTCAACTAAGGTCATGCATATTCAGCCGCAATAACGCATAAATGTTCAAGGTCTCGGACTTCTGTGTGCACGACGCCCTGCGAATCAGTGGTGTACTTCAGCGGGTTACCGGCCGGCAGTTGTTTGAGAGCTTTGATCTTCTTCCCCCCCGGCGCGCAGAGAGCAACTTTAACAAGTGGCACGGGGCGTGATGGTGGAAGCGGGGGTATATTCGCGATATTGAGCTGAAGCCGGTTGTTCTCCACGTCGTCGTAAGCAACTGCAAGAACGCCCAGATCGGCCTCAAGCCTGAACGTAACAGGAGCATCTCCCAGGAGCAATTTAATGACTTCAACAAACAACAACGACGGTCCGTAGTCGTTCACTCCCATATCAATATCTCCACCCATGGTCGGGGCCTGGTCCCCTTCGATATCGATGGAGCTATAAATCACCTGGCCTTTACCGAAGCGACGCTGAATGATGATCGGATTGGTGGTTACGCGGTAAGGCGGTGAAGCGTGAATGGATGAGAATTTATGATCCTCGCGCGTGCCTGGTTCTTCGCTATAAGGAAGATCCAAAGTTGCCAGAACTTGCACGTCTGCCCCTGGCCGAACACGCGTTGTTATTTTTGTGGGGTGGGGCGGGCCATTGCGGGGAGCCCCATGAGCGACCACCGATCTAGGTTTGATCGCCTTTTCCAGTTGCTCTGTCCGAGGGTGAACATAGGCTACACGGTGGTAGTCGATGCCCTCCAAATCGCAGCCAAAAACTTCAGCCAGCCCGAAGTTATTGTCCTTGCGTGCTCCGTCGGGTGTCAGCAGCGAGGTTACGCCGCTCGCATAAAGATTGCCGCCGCCTTGCACGTAATCCTTGAAAGCCTCAACCTCCTCGTCAGTCATCCTTACCACTTGAGGAAGGACAATGACACGAAACTTTGACAGATCTTTCAGCTGCAACTTGGTGATTGTCACCACGGGAAAGTGATTGATGCGCAATGCGCGGGATGCGCCGACCCACCCAATGATGTGGGGCGATGTAGGGGGTAATACGGCATATATGGTTGGATCGGCGAGCGCGTCTCCATCCTCGGCAAGAGCCATACGCGAGGCATCGCTGAAGTAGACACCCACCTCTGCAACCGGCTTGCCTCCCGCGTTTAAAAGCCCCTCATAGGGCTTCATCTTGTCGAAAACATTACGCAGATCCTTTTCATAGAACTCGGGACTTGCATCGCCGTTCGATCCGATGGCGTCAATCGCCATGAAGATGCTATTAAAAGCGAGGGAGTACAAGGCATTTTCGACAAATTGCTCTTCCGGGCTGATTACAGAGCTGACCGCGCCTATGTAACCCGTGAAGGCGTTCATGTATAGAACAGAGCTCTTCGTGACTCCTGCAAAGAGGTGAAAGCCCGCAAACATATCGATGAGGCGGAAGTCTCCACCAAGAAGATCCTGCTCGCGCAATTCATCGATCGTATTTCCCCATAGCCATGTAATCGGGTGTGGCGCCCCGTTGTTGAAGAGCGGAATCGCCGCATTTCGCCGTACTGTCTCGGCGAGGCCGCTAAAAGTTTCGGTTAGCCAGCGGTCGCGCGAGTTGGCGAACTTACACCAGAGAGGGTCTGTCCAGTCCACCTTACTGGGAATGTCTGCCCCCGACTCCTGGCGAAAGCGGCGTTTGCAATTTTCGCAGAGACAAATGCGAGGCCAATAGATCATGTCGAAAAAGATCGCGTCAAATTCATACTTTTTCGTCAGTTCGTCGGTTTGTTGACGCATAAAGTCGTTATAGGCTTCGCTGCTAAAACAGCAGGTTCCATAGCGGGATCCACGAGTCGCCTCGCCTCTGCCAGTTGCCTCATCGGCACTCACCATGCGCCAGTCAGGATGGTTGGTCCAGGCCCAGTTGTTGAAGATACACGAGTAGTAAGCGCATGAGGCGATGCCGCGCCGGTGTAACTCAGTAACGGTCTCACCCACAACATCGCGGCCCTTGAGCACCTTGTTCATCTCGCCCACGGTGCAGGGCCAATAGCATAGCCCCATGTGCGAATTGCAGTAATGCATAACGGCCTGGGCTCCCGACTTCTGGTAGAGGTCCGCCATTCGCACCGGATCGTAATTTGCAAGGAATCCTGGATCCCAGTCGGGGATATGCATATCAACGAGGATTTGGCGCTGGCACTTCAAATAATCGAATTTTGGTTTCCGCATTGCGATCCCTTCACTCTGTTTCTGTTCATTTGGTGAATTTCATGGCTCAGCATATCGGGGTTTTCGGCGATGACATGCTTCAGTATCAGTTATGGACGGTGCCCATTGAAAGCAGAATCGGCCGTCACAATCGCAAACTTCGAAGAAGAAATGAAAGCCTACGGCTTTGAAGGCCGTAGGCTTTTATCGTGGCGCTCATGCGATCCGTCCCGGGTCAACGAGTGTCATGTTCAATTCACAGCGGCAGTGTCTCTACGAGTAATGAGAAGACGTCGCTAGAAAGCCACCTTCAGCGCGCCTTGTAGAATGCGCGGAGCTCGCGTCAAGGTGATCTCACCGTCGGTCCCGCCCAACTGGCTAAGAGGAGCACCAAACTGGGTGTGATTAAGAATGTTGAATGCTTCTACTCGCAAGTCGATTTTCCAGCGCTCCTTCACCTGGAATCCTTTGACAATCGCGCTATCGTCGTCTACATAATCGGGCGCAGTCAGTATGTTACGACCACTATCGCCAAACGTTCCGGGTGCGTTGTTAACGAATGCCGCGGTGTTAAAGTATTCAGCGATTTTGGCCTTCTCGCTCCGGTTGCTCGATAGGGTAATGGGGACGCCCGGCTTGCGATCAGCCAGTTCGGTGCCATTCCCGGTAAACGACTCCCCATACGGAGAGCTCACGCTAAAAGGCATTCCGGCATCCCATACGAACAGCGAGCTGAATTGCCATCCCGACAGCGCGGTTTTCTTGAGACCGCTGGAACTGGCGAACCACGGAAGATTCCAGACGCCCATCGCCCGCAGTGTATGGGGCTGATTAAAATCTGAGGGGGCGTAGCGAAACCCTGGATCGTTCGGGATGGGGATCAAGGCGCCGGTCAGGATGTCATTGGCGGGGTTCGAATTGTCGTCCATGCTCTTGCTCCAGTCGAAGTCGCCCGAAAGCGTGAGCCCTCCACGAACACGGTGCCTGTATACCAGCTCGAGGCCGTTATAATTCGACATCCCTGTGGGGACCGTCGTAAAAGCCTGCTGAAAATTCTGATTCGGGCGTCGGGACTGAATATTAGAAGTGGTGGAGCTTCCTGGAATATAAACGGCCTGGTTGTCGTCCTGCACCAGGCTGAGATGCCTGCCTACGCTGCCGTAGTAGCCCACCGAAACAAAATCATTAGCGGTAAGGGAGCGCTCTAATATGAGGCTGAACTGCTGCAGGTACGACAGGCGGAAATTTTGCGATAGGTTGTATAGCGTCTGCGGATTGATAAACGTCGAGGTTGAAGGAGGGTTAGGACCGCCCAACTGAAATCCACCCGCAAATGGGTTTCCTCCTGGGAAATTCGCCCAGACATTGGAGATGGGGCCTGGCGGGATGAGCGTGAAACGGCGCTCGAAGGGTTGGACAGCGCCGTAGGCAAAGAAGCTGGCCATGGGATACTGCATCGAGTAAATACCGTATCCACCCCGCAAGACAGTTTTCCCAGAGGAATCTGCCTGCAGTGCAAAGCCGACTCGAGGCTCAACGTTGCCCAGATTATTAGAGTTGGTTCCGGATGCATTGCAGTTTTTGTCTCCCGCGAAGACCAGACCAGCCGGCGCATTGGGATACACCGTGGATTGTTCACCCGGAACATAGCATTGCATCCGCCCGCCGAGCGCGTAAAAAGGAACGTACGGATCCCAACGCAAGCCCGCAGTCAATGTGAGGCGACTGCTTGCGCGAAATTTATCTTCGCCATAGAAACCTGTCAGCCAGCCGGCCGATTTACTGTAGATGCCATCGGCCTGAATCATTTCAATCGCTCGTCCGAGAAGAAAGTCAGCCAGCCCGTTGCCGGTGAATATGGGTGCGAAAATCATTCCGGCGTTGGCTAAATCGTTCGAAATCTCGCTGGCCGAAATCTTCTGCACGTCAGCTCCAAAGGAGAACTGATTTCGTCCACGCAGCAGAGTAATATCCTCAGAGCCATCGTAGCTATTGCGAGTGAAACCATTAAAATTTCCCGACGTGATATAGAAATATGGTTCGACATAGAGCGCTTGAATCGACGGCATCGCGGGAGCCGAGAGGTTCGGCTCGCCGAGGCCAGGCAGCGAAACGCTGGTTTCTCCAGATACGTTGTCGCTTTCATCCCGAACGAAACTGAAACGCGAGTCGCTCACGAGATTGCCGTGTACCCATGTGTCTCCGGCAGTGGCGTTGTGCCAGTGATGGATCTGTCCGGGTAGCGAGGCCAGAATATCGTTATTCGGAATGCCGGTGGCCGGATCATTATACAGGTCATAGAAATAGCGCCCGAAGATCCGCTGGGCTCCGTGGGTAAAATCGCTCTTAATCACATACGATTGTTCCGTGTTGAACGTAGGCACGGGAAAGGAAAAATTGTCGTTCAAGGTGGGATTCGAAGGTAGCGGGATGTACGCTAACAGTTTTTGCATGGTCGGGTCCAGCGGCCCGATTTGATTGCCCGCGAAGGGCGTGCCCGTAGCAGGATTGATGATTGAGTTGGGAGCATAATACTGCGAAAGATTACCCGAGCGTTCATTCGTGTTGGGAACAGAGTATGTAATGCAGCAAGCGTTGTCGGTTATACGCGTTCCTTGATAGCCTCCGAAAATGAACCAGCGATCGCGGAGAATTGGCGCTCCCAGGTCGCCGCCATACTGGTTACGTTTTAGCGGATCAACGGTCTTTTTGCCGGTGACTGCGTTGTATGAGAAGAAGGGCGCGGCATTCACATCGCCATTGCGAACGAATTCAAACGCGTTGCCATGAATCTCATTCGTGCCCGATTTGGTCACGATATTGACTGCGCCGGCCGGCGCGGATATGTAGCGCGCGCCGTAGTTGCCGGTGACCACGTTGAATTCACCTACCATATCGGGGTTTGGAAACGGACCACCGGTGACTTGATAGGGGTCCACGTTGTTCGCGCCGTCGAGCGAAAAATACACACCGCCGCTGCGCACGCCGTGTATCGCGACGGCGGTCTCCGAGGGATAGACGAGCCCCGTCTGGAGGTTCGCGCTCGCTGAGCCGGTGCTCACACTGTTCACTCCGCCGGTCAGATTAAGCAAGCCTGCGGGATTTCTGCCGTTCAACGGAACGGCTTCCACGGTAGCCTGGTCTATGAGCTGCACAGTTTCGCTTCCCGTGATGTTCAACATGGTGGCATCGGAAGATACGGTGATTGTCTGGCTTACATTGCCGGGCCGCAGAGCAATGGGAATATTCGCCGCCTGGCCGACCGTCAGCACGATTCCAGTCTGTTGAAATGCTTCAAAGCCCGTAGCCGATACTTTGAGAGAGTATGGCCCCAGCGGAAGGAGAGGAATGTTAAATAACCCGTCACTGCCGCTGGTCGCAGTTCGGCTTTCCTGAGTGTCTACTTGAGTCGCTGTAACGGTGGCGCCTCTCACCGCGGCTCCGGACGAATCAACTACCGTCCCACTTAGGGATGCGGTGGAGACTTGCGCGCTAGCCGTGCTCACCAAAAACACGGGCATAAACGAGCATATGGACACTACTGCCTTCAAAAAACTGCGCGATTTCATATCAGTTTTCGCCTCCAGTTGAATTCTGAGTTTCAAGGTAATCAAAGCTCGCTTGCCGAGGAAGAGGAAGACCGCATTCATGCGGGTGCGAGGGAAACGCAAATCCCGGAACGCAGGCGTGCAACTATTGTTGACACATTGGTGCCATTGTTGGGAAAATTAACATTTATTCTGAGGCGCAGTCAAGACAAAAGTGCGTGGCGTCCTGCAAATGCCAGCCCATTGTGAATGTACTGTCCTGTGCCGCATGTCAACAAATGGTGCACTGGCCTGAGATCGTCAGAGACAAATGGGTGCGAGCGCCCGGGAGAGCCTGCAAAGGCATCTGGCCCGCCATCTGATTCACATTGAGCGCTGCCGCAGCGCCAGCGCCTTCGTCAAGCGAACCGAGGGAGTCGTCCTATTCGAGTTGTTTGACATGGCCCCTACGAGCCGATATCGGCAAGTTGGTGACGCAGATGGCGTGTCGACCTGGGGTGCGAACAATCGGCCGGCCAGTCGGTGCTTGCGCCTCCGTTACCGTTACCACCCCGCCACGCACTGTGATCCCGCTGAAAGCGGCGCTGACAAACGATCGAGATCAATGGCCGGGATTTCCGCCGATCACCGGCAGCACGATATAGGACGGCATCGCTGGCGTCGAATAGATTCTCTGCGTGGCCTTGACGAAATCCTCTTTCGTCGCCTGATAAATACTGGGAACGAATTTCTGCGGATTCCGGTCAATGATCGGAAACCAGGTGGACTGGACCTGCACCATTACGCGATGTCCCTTGCGGAACACGTGGTCATGGTCGCCAAGGAAGACGTTCCATAGCGCCGGGACGTCTGGTTGCAGGGCCTCGGGTTTCTCGAAGCTCTTCAGATAACGGCCGCGACGCACCTCCATTGCAATGGGAAGCTGGTAGCCATTGAGCGACTTGGCGTACTGACCTGGAGCAGGTCCGTCATCAGCTTTCCATGCTGGGCTCTGGAAATCTTCAGGGAATACGTCGATCAGCTTAACCACGAAATCGCTGTCAGTGCCGGAGGTCGAGGCATACAGGTTTGCCTGCAGTTGGCCAGCTACAACCAGGTCCTTCTCCAATGGTGCGCTCACGTACGTCAAAACGTCTGGGCGGTGATCGACGAATCTCTGATCGTCGGTCTCCCAGGTCCACCAATCGCCGCCCGGGTAGGTCGGCGAGATGGGCCGGACCCGATATGGCACCGGATTGGCGGGATCGGATACATATTCGCGGTACGGCGTACCTTCGTTGGGCGGTTCGAACGTCAATGTGCCATCGGACCGCAGATACAGTTTTGTGGCCGCCGATCCGGCCGGCGGCCAGTTGTCGTAGCTCCGCCACGTGTTCGATCCCGATTCGAATGTCTTCACTCTCCAGCTTGGACGCTCCCCTTCACCGTGAAGAAAATAGCGGAAGAAAGGCGCCTCGATATCGCGCCGGAACTCCAGCGCGGTGTCGTGCCCACCATAGCTATAGATTCCAATGCTCTCGGCCTTCTGATCTTGCCACTGGCCGTGGAACCAGGGGCCAGCGACCATGTAGTTGTTGTGATCCGGATCGTTTTCCGCGGAGTGTTCAAAGATCCGCCATGGGCCCCACTTATCTTCCTGGTCCCAGAATCCGTCAACGTTGAGGTTGGGGACGGGCGCACTATGCAATTGCCGAACCCAGTTTCCTTGTTTTGCGAAATCGTCGTAATCGGGATGGGACATGATTGAATTCCAGGCGGGAACCGAGCCATGCAGATACTGCTCATCGAGAGCGCGGACTGTCCCAGCGTCCAGATACCATTGATACGTGTCGTAGACGGGGAACTGGAAATGAACGTCCTTGTTCTTGTCGACCCCTACCTGGACAGAGCCCTCAAAAGCATAGCTAAGCCGAAACGCACCGTAATGGTGGATATCGTCGTTCATCCACTGGTCCGTTGGCGATGCTTGTTCGCTGACGGCCTTCAGTGCGGGATGAGGATCTAACAATGTCAACGCTGAGGTGAGGCCGAGGTAGGAAACCCCGAAGATCCCCACTCTGCCGTTACACGGAACATTCTTAACCAGCCAGTCGATGGTGTCGTAAGCATCGGTGGTCTCGTCGACAACGACCTTCTGGTTCTTTTGGTCCAGATTGTATGCGAATACGCCATCCGACTTGAACCGCCCGCGCACGCTTTGAAAAACGAAGATATATCCGTCCTTCGAAAGCTCCTGGAGGTAGGGAGGAATCGTCTCCCAGGCTTTTTCCGGCACTCCGTATGGAGTGCGCTGCATAAGAATTGGGAGCGGCCCTTTCTGGTGGATGGGGGTCAGGATCACCGTTTGCAGGCGGGCGCCATCACGCATCGGAATCATGACTTCCTGGTATTTGAAGAGGGATTCTGCGCGCGCGGCATTTGCGCCGAGCAGTACCGGTATGGCCAAGACAACGATGGTGAAATGAAACACAGCGTTAACGATCGAGCGCCGCGCTCTTGAGCCAAGCATCAAGTTAGGACGTCCAAACCAGAAGAATGCTTGTGGGTTGTGGTTGCAATTGGTGAGCCACTGATAGATGGCACGCACCAGCTCGGCAGCCGTGTTGAATATCCCTCGATGAATCATGCGTTCCTTTCCTACTCCCACTGGTTCAGAATTCGCCGGGCACTTGATCGGCCCACTTCATTACTCCGATAACAAATAAAGTCCGAGTTCGCCATATCCGATTTCAGTGCTGAAAGAGCTGTGCTGTAGC
>JBEKCW010000133.1:0-14018 GCA_050014675.1 Occallatibacter sp.
TCGAAGGGCTTGAAGCTTTCGTCGAAGACTCCGGCGAGGGACGCTGGACTGTGATCGAAGCGATCGATCTGAATGTATCCGCGCCCATCATCACCGAGTCGCTCATGCGGCGCATCCGCTCGCGCGAAGACAACAACTTTACCGACCGCATGCTGGCCATCATGCGCAACGAGTTCGGCGGCCACGCGGTGAAGAAAGGCTGAAAGGCAGTCGTCAGTTGTCAGTGGTCAGTGGTCAGAGGCGCATGGTCGAACTCTGAGGGTTTATGAATGACAATCTAGGGCGCATCGACGCGAATTGCGATAATCTCTTGGCTACATGCGGCTTTTGTTTGAAACTGATCACTGACCACTGATCACTCGACTTGTCCGGAGGACAAAATGGCGACAATTCAGATGAAGGTTCGGCCCGAGGATCTTTCCCAGGTTCAACAGGGCGGCGAACGCATTCCCGACCCAGGCATCCTGGTAATCTTTGGCGCTTCTGGCGACCTCACCAAGCGCAAGCTTCTTCCTGCGCTCTACCATCTGCGCCAAAACAAGCTGCTACCCGCCAACTTTGCCATTGTGGGCGTGGCGCGCCGGCCGCTTGGCGACGAGTTCGCGGCCGACATGAAAGAGGGCATCGTCGAATTCGGCGGCGGCGATGCCTCCGATCCCGTGCTCGAAGATTTCGTAAAGCACATCAGCTACTTCGCCCTCAATTTCGACGACCCCAAGGACTACGCGGGCCTCAAGGCTGAGCTCGACCGCATCGACAAGGAAAAGAACATCGGGGGCAACCGTCTGTTCTATCTGGCCACGGCGCCGGAGTTCTTTGCCGGCATTATTGACAACCTGGGCGCGCAGGGCATGGCGCAGCCTGAAAAGGGGCTGACCGACATCGTGATCGAGAAGCCTTTCGGCCATGACCTGGATTCTGCGCGCGAGCTGAACCACAAGGTGAACGCGGTCTTCCATGAGAGCCAGGTCTTCCGCATCGACCACTACCTGGGCAAGGAGACGGTGCAGAACCTGCTGGTCTTCCGCTTCGCCAACGGAATTTTTGAGCCGGTGTGGAACCGCAACTACATTGACCACGTGCAGATCACCGTGGCCGAAACGCTCGGCGTTGAGGGACGGGGACCGTTTTACGAGAAGGCCGGAGCCCTCCGCGATGTGGTCCAGAACCACATGATGGAGCTGCTGTCGCTGGTTGCTCTCGAGCCGCCGTCAAGCTTTGAGGCCGAGAGCGTGCGCCGCGAAAAGCTCAAGGTCTGGCAGGCCATTCCGTCGATTCCGATTTTGAACGCCGTGCGCGGGCAATACGGGCCGGGCATAGTTCAGGGCGAGCACGTAATCGGCTATCGAGACGAGGAGCGCGTCAATCCCGAGTCGGGCACCGAAACCTACGCCGCGCTCAAACTGCAAATTGAGAACTGGCGCTGGGCGGGCGTGCCGTTTTATATGCGCGCCGGCAAGCGCATGCGCAAGCGGGCCACTGAAATCACCATCCAGTTTAAGCAGCCGCCGCTGCTCATCTTTAACCGCATGCAGGCGAGCGGCCCCTGCCAGGAGATTCAGCCCAACCTGCTCTCCATCCGCATCCAGCCCGACGAGGGCATTGCGCTGCGCATGGGCGCCAAAGTGCCCACCAGCTCGCAGATGTCGGTGTGCCCGGTGTACATGGACTTCGACTACGAAACCGCCTTCGGCAAATCGAGCGCCAACGGCTACGAGCGCTTGCTGCTCGACGCCATGCTCGGCGACCAGACGCTGTTCTCGCACCGCGACGGCGTCGAAACCAACTGGGCGCTCTACAACCCCATTCTCCAGGCATGGGCGAGTAAGAAGCCCGAAGTTTTTCCCAACTACTTTGCCGGAACGTGGGGCCCGGAGTGCAGTGACCGCCTGCTCGAGAAGGAAAACCACGTGTGGAGGAACGAATTGGGGCGCAAAGCGTAAAAGGGTAGCGCGGGGCTCCAGCCCGATGTAGGGGTCTCCCGACTCAGGGTACCCCCTCCCCCCCGTTTTTGCTCCCCAGCCCCCTGCCAAAAGTCCTAAAGTCTATTGTTTTCAGCGAGATAGACGGTAGACTCTTCTTCCAAGTCTATTGTTTTCAATCGGTTAGGTTCTAAAGGTCCCGAGTTCTGGCCTGAGAAATCCGGCAACAACGTTGAGGATAGCGCGGCCTGGGGAATAAACCGGCAAAGGGGGCCGCGAACTAAGTCTTTTTGAATGATGGTCAGGGAAAAAAGGTGCAGGGCGAGGGGTTGACAACTCAAGGTTTAGGCCATTTCAGCTTCTTCTGGCGAGCTGGCTTCCTGGAGATCTTTTCCGTGAGTTTCTTAACGTGGAGCAATTCTGTTAGAACGCGGAGTTGCTTTGCGCTTTCATACCAACTTAGGCAAGTGCCCAGGTCTTCGGTCCAGACGTCGTTTGGAACAGCAGCCACCGGCTGGAAGATTTCGACTAAGCCGGGGTTCGCGGGACGGGGCAGCAGCCACGATGCAACGGTATAGCGGAAGTCTCTCCAATTTCCAGATGAAGGGTGCATGTTCACGGCGAGAATGTCGAAGTCGCCAAAACTGTACGGCCTTGTATTCTCTATGACCGGCTCTGCCTTAGCTCTCGTCGTCCCTGGCCCCAGTAGGGTCTTTTTGGAGGCTTTTTCTCCTGATCGCGTCTTTTGAACTTCGACAACAAAGAGGGAGCCTCTGTCGTAGTGGTTGGGATAGTAAAGTTTGGGTACCCCTATTTCGAGCCGCTGCAGTTTCACTTGAATTCGAGCGGTAACTTCGCCCTTCCTCAATAGTGCATCGTAAGAGTGATCGCCAATAAGCTCAACCGGACGCCAACCGGAGCCTTCAACTGTCGGAACAACCTCATTTACAAAAATGGCTTCAGCGATGATGCCGCGTACACCGCGCTTTGTCAGATCGGATGATCTGCTGATTGCGCTAAGGATCGTGTCAGCGTCAATGCCCCACTCTCGTTCAAGAGGATGGGGTACAAGTGTCCGCAGATAAACCTTCAGCGCTGTACGCTCTTCGTCAGAACGTTCGTCAATGAGTTTACGAATTGCTTCGAACGGTTCGCTCATTTGGAGGACGTCCTGGCTGCTCGGGTACAAAGGCTTCAATTTCAGCGCGGCTCAGCAGTACCTTGCCTGCGATCTTGAATACCCGGAGTCTTCCTTTCCTAATCAGTCGAGAAATGGCTTGCCTAGAGACGCCACGGATTCGAGCGGCTTCCGCCTGGGAGACCCAATCATTCCCGTTCTGAAAAATGGTTGACAATGTAAACCTAATTCAGTTACCTTTCTTTTATGGAACACCGTATTATGGCAACAACAGTGTCGACCAAACCGCAATTCGAACGCGACAGCGTGGAGAAGGCGCTCCCGATCGCTGGAGAGCTTTCTCCCAACCTCTCTCATGATCATCCAGCCCGCTTGATCGCCAAGGCCCCCTATTTCTCCTCCCGATTAGGCGCCGCCTATTGCGGCGATTCTTTGGAAATGCTCGAGGCGCTTCCGTCATCTAGCGTCAACCTCGTAGTCACCTCACCACCCTACGCTCTGCATTTTAAGAAAGCATACGGCAACGAGCACAAAGACCGATATGTAAATTGGTTTCTGCCGTTTGCAAAAGAGATTCAGCGCGTGCTTACTGATGACGGCAGCTTCGTATTGAATATAGGAGGCAGCTACAACAAGGGCACGCCTACTCGGTCCGTTTATCATTTCAAGCTGCTCATTGCATTGGTCGAGGAAATAGGCCTTCACCTGGCCCAGGAGTGCTTCTGGTATAACCCTGCAAAGATGCCAGTGCCCGCCGAATGGGTGACAGTGCGCAGAATTCGAGTTCGCGATTCTGTTGAGTACGTCTGGTGGCTCTCGAAAACGCCCTATCCAAAAGCGTCGAATCTTAACGTCCTCAAGGAGTACAGCGAGGACATGATTCGATTGAACAAAAACGGCGTCCGCGGCACTACTCGACCGTCGGGACATGTAATAAGAGAATCATTCGACAAAATCGACGCAGGTGGCGCTATTCCACCGAACGTGACCGAGTCCGAATTCGACATCCCCGAAAGCATGATGAAAATGGGCAATAATTCGGCCAATGATCAGTACACAAAGCGGTGTAAAGAAGAGGGAATAAAGATCCACCCTGCCCGCTTTCCGGCACTGCTGCCAAAGTTCTTCATCAAGCTCCTTACAGAACCAAATGATCTGATCCTCGACCCATTCGCAGGTTCTCTTACCGCTGGGGCCGTCGCCGAGCAACTTGATCGCCGTTGGATCGCTGGAGAAGCAGTCGAAGAATATCTTAAGGCTGGTGTGTTTCGCTTCGAGGAGTATTCGAGCAACCCCATGCTTTTCTAGGCAGGCGGTCCCAGAGCTGGCGGTAACGGTGGCACTAAATTCCTGGATTGGGGTCATTGAGACCGCCGCCAGCCCCTTTTCTCACCACGCCCGAAAACACGTCAATAGGTCAGCCTTGGCAGTGCTGGGTTCAAAGGGTTTAGCGTTGCCGATCATTACAGCGTTCCGGCGCACACTCGTAAGTAAAGGGTCAGAAACCATGAAGAGCATCGCCATCTCCGTCTCCAGCAATCCCGCCGGCCGCGATCCAACCGTCATGCCGCCCCAACAAAAAGGTCTTTAAAAACTGTGAAACTGTGAAACCGTAGCCAATAGAATCAACAGCTTGGCGGCGCCCGCTCCACAGTTTCACGGTTTGCAGCACAAATGAGCGCAAAGGACAGGGCAACCAGCGCTATTCTCGGGTGATCTTAACGAATGTACCTTCAGGCAATTCGCCGCTTAGCAGGTGAACGACGCCGTCTTTAACATAGCCTTCGAGGACCTGTTGAGGCGCTTTGGGCGGGCGTTCGTTGGCGTTAGCCCTAACTCCGCCAGATCCGCTAACACCGCTTCCTGATCCCTGACCCCTGATCCCTGACCCCTGCCCCTTATCCATCGCCTCATTCGCCAGCAGATCGGCTTCCTTGTTGCCGCCGCGGAGGGTATGCGTGATGTCGAAGCGCTCGAGCCGGGCCGCGCGGCGTTTGGCCTCTTCCCACAGGGGCCGCAATCCGGGGCTGCCGACTTTATAGCGCCCCTTCATCTGGTTCACTATCAGCTCGGAGTCGGAAACCACCCTCATGTACTTCGCGCCGTTCTGGATCGCCCACTCAAGCACCGCGAGGAGCCCGGAATATTCGGCGTAGTTGTTGGTCTGGGTGCCGAGGAACTGGCTGAGCCTGGCGACAGTCCGGCCCTGGGAGTCCTCAATTACCGCTCCATAGCCGGATGGGCCGGGGTTGCCGCGAGAGCCGCCATCGCAGTGGGCGGTAAACCAGGCGGGGGCGGAGGAGGCGGGTTCGTCGAAGAGGTTTCCGGTCATTGAGTTCCAGTTTAAAGGCAGGGAGCGGAAAACAGGGAGCAAGGGAGCGAGGGAGCAAGGGAGCGAGGGCATTTAGTTTGCATCGGTTACTAAATGGATTACTGTGCGTCCATTCGGGTAAGCACACTGATCCAACCTCCGCGGCGGGGAGACGGAGATGGGAATGGAAGCAGACGCGGCGAGTTTAGCGACGGTCACCGCTCGGCGCGGTTTAGGCTGGGCGGCCAGCGGAAGGGTACAATCCTTTCGAGGAATGGCTGCGACTAGAGCAATGGGCGGTGCGAACTCCGGCGATGCCGGCCGCGAAGCGGCGGGCGCGGCGGAGCGCCTGTTGGCGCGGCAGGGCGAGATGGACCTGATTCGCGAAGCCCAGTCGGGTTCGCGCACGGCCTTCGACGCGCTGGTTCGCCAATATGAGCACCAGGTGCTGCGGCTGGCGCTGCATCTAACCGGCAGCGAGCACGACGCCGAGGACATTTACCAGGAGGCTTTTTTGAAGGCCTACCGGTACATCGGCAACTTCAGGTTCGAGTGCTCGTTTTACACCTGGATTTACCGGATCGTCACAAATCTCTGCTTAGATCAACTGCGCCGGCGCAAGACCCGCCGCGAAGATCACGCAGTGGTGGTTGACCGTTCTGGCGACGAAGTCGACCTGCTGGCGGCGGTTTCAGATAACCGGTCGTTTTCAAACCCGGCGCGCGAACTCGACCGCAAGGTGCTGGCCGAGAAAATTCAGAACGCGCTTGATAAGCTGACGCCGCGCGAGCGGATGGTTTTTGAGCTGAAGCATTACCAGGGTCTCCGCCTGCGCACGATTGGAGAGATGTTGAACACCACTGAGGAGACGGCCAAGAACACGCTCTTCAGGGCGACAAAGAAGTTAAGGGTTCAGCTGGCGGATATGCGGTAAGAACAGCTATTAGCTTTTAGCTATCAGCTGGTTTTTGGGGAAAAGGGTCCGTTTCATCAATCGAGGACTCAATGAAAACACGACGAGCTCGGACAAATTAAAGACGAGCTAACGGCTAAAAGCTAATAGCTAAAAGCTGTTTTTTGAGGCTGGAAGGACGTAGATATGAATTGCGAATTAGCGAGGGAGCGAATCGTGGCGGCGGCCTGGCAGGAGCTGTCGGACGAGCATGCCCACGAGCTGGAACGGCATGTGGCGGCGTGCCCGGAGTGCCAGAGCGAGTGCGAGCAGGTGCTTGCGCTGAAGGTGCTCACCGACGCCAATCCGGTGCAGGAACCGGCGCCGAACCTGGTGGCGCGGGCGCGGCTCAGGCTTGACGAGGCGCTGGACAGCCTGCCGCCGAAGCGCTGGTACGAGCGCTGGAGCACGCTGGCCTGGAACAATTTTGCGCGGCTGCAGAGCGCGCCGGTGGCAGCGGTACTGCTTCTGGTGATTGGCGGGGGAGCCGGCAGCCTGGGCGGATACGAGTATGCCCAGGGCCGCGTGGCCCATAGCGCCGCCCTGCAAGTGGCGAGCGCGTCGAAAGCTCAAGAGGGGAATCAAGGTGCAGCTGCGCTGGCCAACGTGGCGAGCGTGTCGGGGATTGTGCGCCAACCCAACAGCGAAATTGTGGATGTGAGCTACAACCAGGTAGTGCCGCGGCAGATCCAGGGCTCGCTTGACGACCCACAGATTCGCCAGCTGCTGATGCTGGCCACGGCCAATGCCAGCAGCCCCGGCGTTCGCGACGACTCGGTGGCTCTGCTGGCGGCCGAGTGCCGCGCCGGTCACAGCTGCCAGCCTTCGGGCATCCGCGACGCGCTCATGTTTGTGCTGCGCAACGACAAAAGCGCTGCCGTGCGCCAGAAGGCGCTGGAAGGATTGCAGCCATATGTTTCACAGGATATTCGCGTTCGTGACGCGGTTCTCGAGTCGGTGATGACTGACAGCGACCCTCACATCCGGTCGGCTGCCATTGGGCTGCTTGAGCCGGTTGAGGCCGACACCAGCGTACGCCAGGTTCTTTATTCGGTTTCGACCACCGATAACAATCCTCAGATTCGCAATGATTCCCGGCAGGTTTTGCGCCGGGTTTCTGAGATTCAATAATTCGCAGTAAACCGGCCACGGGCCAACTTTAGAGCCCGGACCGGCAGGAACAACATTCGGAGAGAAAAGCAATGAAACACATTTTGAGGCCGTATCAGATTCTCAATCGTTGGAGTGAAATCACGCTTGCTGTGGCAGCGCTGTGCCTTTTCGGGGCGCCGCGCGCGATCGACGCGCAGGCCAGGAGCGTGATGAGCATCTTTGCCAATCCGTTCCCGTCGCTCTCGCATGCGTCGCAGGGGTACCTGGGCGTGGACCTTGGCGACATTGACCAGGATAAAGCGCAGCAATTAAAGCTCAAGGATGTTCGCGGCGCGGTAATAACGCTGATTGACCACGATGCCCCGGCCGGAAAGATCGGCCTGAAGGTGAACGACGTGGTGCTCTCGCTCAACGGCCAGACCGTTGAAGGCGCAGAGCAGCTCAAGCGGATGCTGCACGAGATTCCCGCGGGCCGCAAGGTGAGCCTGGAGATCAGCCGCGACGGAAACATTCAGACGCTCGCAGTTGAGCTGGCCGATCGCGAGGCCATGGAACGCGACGTGTGGGACAAGATCGACAAGGACGGCGACCTGAATTCGCCCGCGCCGGGAATGGGAATCCTGGGACCAGACGGCGACGTGTCCGCGCCTCCCGGATTTCACATGCCGTTTTTTGGCTCGAGCCTGAAGGTGGGCGCGCTGGTGGAACCGCTGACCTCGCAGATGGCCGATTACCTGGGCGTGAACGGCGGTCTGATGGTGAAGCAGGTTGGCCGCAAGACCGAGGCGGCCAACGCCGGGCTGCGCGCTTTCGACGTGATTCTGAAGGTTGGCAGCGAGCCCATCAATACGTCGGCCGACTGGGAACGAGCTCTTCGCGCGAACGAGGGCAAACAGGTGCAGGTAACAATCCTGCGCGACAAGAAACAGCAGACGCTTAACCTGCAGGTGGATTCAAAGCGCCACAGCGAGCTGGAGTGGCTTGACGTGTTCGGCGATGACGACCCGGCGCTGGTGGCCGAGAACGATCTGGTGATGCCCGAGGCGCTTGAGGCTCAGACCGACGCTGCCGCGGCGCAGGACCAGATACAGGACCAGATTGATAAGCAGGTGCAGACCCAGGTTCAAGACAACGAGCAACTGCGCAAGCAGCTTGAGAGCCAGGCCGACGAGCTGCGCAATCAGATCCAAGGTCAGTTAAAAGGCCTGACAGACAAGCAGACCGAGCAGTTACTGAAGCAGGCTGAGCAGATGGCGCAGCAGGCCGGGCAGCTGCAGCAGAGCATCAACCCAGATCAATTCAAGGTTGACCCCAGGCAGATGCAGCAGCTGCAACAGCAGATGGATCAATTGCAGAAGAACTTCAATTCCGACCAGTTCAAGCAGCAATTCCAGATGAACCAGAAGCAGATGGATCAGTTTCAGCAGCAGATGCAACGGTTCAAAATGGACCAGTTCAAGGTCGATCCAAAGGCGATGCAGCAACTGCAAGACCAGATGAAGCAGTTCAAAGTTGACCCAAAGCAGATGGAAGAGCTGCAGCAACAGATGAAACAGCTGCAACAGCAGTTCAAAGATCAGATGGAAAACTGGCAAGAGCGGCAGTCAGGGCACTTCGTCTAGCTTCGGTCGAGTTTCAGTCCAGTCGAGCCAGGAACCAGGGCGCCCGCCGCAATTCGGCCGGCGCCCTTTGATTTTGTGCGGTTTTCGCCAGTCGCGCCGCCCAGCTACTTAAATCCGCCGCTCACACCTCGAATTTTCCGCCCACGATCCACAGGTTTTCTTCCCCCCGCCCAACACCGTACACTACTGTTTCGATCAGTTTCATCGAGGTGCAATCAGACATGCCTTATCCCACGAACTATCGCTATACCCGCGAGCATGAGTGGATCTCGGTTGAGGGTTCCATTGGCGCTATTGGCATTACCGATTACGCCCAGAATTCGCTGGGCGATATTGTGTACGTTGACGCGCCCAAGGTCGGCGACACGGTAACGGCCAATGCCACCTTCGGCTCGGTTGAGAGCGTGAAGGCCGTCAGCGACCTTTATTCGCCTGTCTCCGGAACGGTGACCGAGGTGAACGAGGCGCTGAAGACCGAGCCCGACAAGATTAACGCAGCCGCCCACGAGACTTGGATTATCAAGGTAGAGCTTTCGAATCCGGGCGAGGTCGATTCGCTGTTGGACGCCGCGGCCTACGAGGCGTTTATCGCGGAGGAACAGTGATCAGTGGTCAGTGAACAGCGAACCGCGTTCGATGATTTGCAGCTAAAGAATTTTTAGAATGCCCGGGGGCGGTGGAAGGTGAAGTGGAATTGGCGCAATCGCGCATAACTGACCACTGATCACTGGCCACTGACCACTCGGTCCGAAGGACCCACATGCGCTACCTCCCCAAATCCGATGCTGAACGCGCCAAAATGCTTGCCGATATCGGCGCCGGCTCCATTGACGATCTGTTCTCGACCATTCCCGCTGAATACCGGCTCACCCGCGATCTCGAGGTGCCTCGCCAGTTCGGCGAGAGCGAGATTGTCGACTATTTCAAGGCCGCTGGCCACAAGAATTCCACTGAATATGCCAGTTTCCTCGGCGCGGGCGCATACCGGCACTACCGGCCGGTGATTATCGACGCGCTGGTGCAGCGTGGCGAATTTTTGACCAGCTACACGCCCTACCAGCCAGAGATTACGCAGGGCACTCTGCAGGCCATCTTCGAATTCCAAACCATGATTGCCGAGTTGACCGGCATGGATGTGGCCAACGCGAGCATGTACGACGGGTCGACGGGCGCGGCAGAAGCCGTGATGATGGCGGTGCGCGTAACCGGCCGGCACCAGGCAGTGGTGGCGCGAACGGTGCATCCCGAGTACCGCGAGGTGATGGCGACCTACGCCAAACACCAGGGGTTGCCTTCAACGCTGGTCGGCTATAACGCCGAGACAGGCCGCGTGGATCTTGAAGCGCTCGACGCCTCGATTACCGACCAGACGGCATGCGTGCTGGTGCAAAGCCCCAACTTTTTCGGCGTGATTGAAGACATTCCGGCGATAGCCGAGATCGCGCACAAGAAGGGCGCACTGCTCGTCGTCTCAATCGCCGAAGCTGTTTCGCTGGGCGTTGTGCGGCCGCCGGTCGAGGCTGACATTGTCGCTATGGAGGCGCAGTCGTTTGGCGTGGCGCTCAGCTATGGCGGTCCGTTCTGCGGAGTGATTGCGGCCAAGGAGCCCTACCTGCGGCAGATGCCCGGACGGCTGGCAGGGCAGACGGTAGATTCGAACGGATACCGCGGATTCGTGCTGACGCTGGCCACGCGCGAGCAGCACATCCGGCGCGAAAAGGCGACCAGCAACATTTGCACCAACCAGGCATTGGTGGCGCTGATGGCCACGATCTTCCTTTCGGTTTACGGCAAAGAAGGCATTCGCGAACTGGCCGAGCACAACCTGGCAAAGGCGGATTACGCGGCGAAGACGCTTGGCGCGCAGGCCGGCGCAAAGTTGCGCTTCACGGGCGCGCCGCGCTTCCACGAGTTTGTGTTGCAGACCGAAGAAGCGCCCTCGGCATTAAGCGCGCGGCTGCTTGAGAACAAGATTGTGGGCGGCGTTGAGCTGAGCCGCTGGTATCCGGAGCTGAAGAACTGCACGCTCTGGTGCGCAACGGAAGTGATGCCGCGCGAAACAATCGATCGGGCGGCGAAGGGGCTGGCACGCGCGGCGGTGGAGGCGTAGGAAATCGAATGATGGCCGACCCTCTTTGGATTGAACATTGCGCTGAAGTGAGTTGCGGGCTGCTCAAATTGCGTTCTTTGCTCGGAGATAAAAAAGATGTTCGATGGTTTGATGAATATCTCGATGCGAATGAACTTGAACTGGCGCTGCATGTAGTCTGTGACTTTTTGCTTGCGAATATTTCGTGTCAAATCGGGAGCGAAGAATTGAATCTGATTCAGGTTCTGCACGAGAGGATGCAAATAACCGATGATTGCTGCGCTCAACTAGAACGGCATGACGCAAAGGTGTGAAAAAGAGGCTTTGTAACAGGGCATGACTTTAGTCGTGCCGAAACGACAGGAAAAAAGGAGCGGGCTTTAGCCCCTGCAATGGCGCAACCCGGCAGAAACTCGCCACCTGAAAACATTCTCAGCCCGGCTCGCACGTTTTTCACAACGACGGGAACGAGCATGGGACGCAGGCTATTGCAATCGGAGCGCAATGCCGGCCTGTTGATCGATGTGCTGCGTTCGCTGGTTGCAGAACGCAAGTTTCAATTACACGACTTTGTGATCATGCCCGACCACGTTCATTTGCTCCTCACAGTCTTCGACGAAATGACGATTGAAAAAGCCATGCAGTTGATCAAGGGCAGGTTCTCTCATCGGCTATCCCATGAACTCGGTTACAAAGGCATCGCAAATAACCCGGTGAAGGCGGGCTTGGTGGATGCGCCGGAGAAATATCCGTATTGTTTTGCGAGTTTGGCGAGAAAGAAGATCGAAGCGCACAGAGCTCAACCTGTGACGAAAAGTTAAGGTTGGTCCAGCATTTGCAGGGGCTAAAGCCCACACATCAAGTTAGCATTTATTCGGCACGACTAAAGTCGTGCCCTGTTACAAGGCAAAGCACCGGCAAGGTTGACGGCGCGATTTGCGCGCAGGATTACAGGCACAGGAAACTCGCAAGACCGGATTGACGACACAGAGGTAAACGAATGGCGACTGATTCACAATTTCCCGCACCCCGCACCACCGGCAAAGTCCGTCCCCACCAGACGCAGAATGAAGCGCTGATGTTTGAGAAGTCGTCGCCGGGCAAGAAGGCTTACAAGCTGCCTCCGCTCGACGTGCCGGCTGTTGACCCCGCGGCGTTGCTGGGCGATGCGCACCGAAAGACCCCGGGCTTGCTCCCCGAGCTATCCGAGATCGAGTTGATCCGCCACTTCACGCGCCTCTCCACCTGGAACTACGCCATCGACCTGGGCATGTATCCGCTCGGCTCGTGCACCATGAAGTACAACCCGCGCGTGAATGAATTCGTCTCGCGCATCGAGGGCCTGGCCGAGGCGCATCCCTACCGGCCCGAGTCGCTGGCGCAGGGAATTCTCGAGATCATTGACCTGCTGCAGAAGTGCCTGATCGAAATCACCGGCATGGACACCATTACGCTGCAGCCGGCGGCGGGCGCGCATGGTGAGTTCACCGGCATTCTGCTGGTGCGCGCGTGGCACGAGTCGCAGGGCAATCCGCGCCACAAGATTCTCATTCCCGACTCGGCGCACGGAACCAACCCCGCAACCGCGGCCATCTGCGGCTACCAGGTCGAAAATCTCAAGTCGAATGCCGACGGCGGAATCGACCTTGACGCGCTCGAACGGCAGGTAACGGACGATACCGCCGCGCTGATGCTAACCAACCCGTCGACTCTCGGCGTCTTCGAAAACCAGATTCACAAGATCGCCGACATTCTGCACGCCAAGGGCGCGCTGCTCTACATGGACGGCGCAAACATGAACGCGCTGGTGGGCAAGGTGCGGCCGGGCGATTTTGGTGTGGACGTGATGCATTTGAATCTGCACAAGACTTTCTCGACTCCGCATGGCGGCGGCGGCCCGGGATCGGGGCCGGTGGCATGTAAGAAGTTTCTGGAGCCGTTTTTGCCCACCCCAGTGCTCGTCCGAGTCGAGGACGGGACGAAGGACTGCCCCGACGCTGGCGATTGGGAAGACACCAATGCCGAGCCCGGTCCTGACGGCTGCCCCCCACTTTTCCGCGCTCCAATCCATAAGCCGAACGGGGAACTGGTTGGTGGTACGAATCTGTCGCCGGGTGCCCCAGGTCCCTCGCCTTTGGGGACCTGGGAGGCCAGCTCCGCAGGCCAGTTGTCCTGGGATTACAACCGGCCGCAGTCGGTAGGCCGCGTGCGCGCATTCTACGGCAATACCGGAATGTTCATCCGCGCGCTCGCATACATCCTCGCCAACGGACCGGACGGCCTGCGGCAGACCACCGAAGACGCGGTGCTGAACGCGAATTACATTCGCAAAAAGCTTGAAGACCTGTATGAGTTGCCGTACAAGACGCCGTCGATGCACGAGGTGGTATTCAGCGACAAACGGCAGGCGGCGCATGGCGTAAAGACCGGCGACATTGCCAAGCGGCTCATCGATTACGGCTTCCATCCCTACACGGTGAGCTTTCCGCTGATTGTGCACGGCGCGCTGATGATTGAGCCCACGGAGAGCGAATCGGTTGAGGAACTCAACCTGTTCATCGACGCGATGCGCTCAATTGCTCGCGAGGTTGAGGAGACGCCGGAGCTGGTGAAGAGTGCGCCGCACTCGACTCGGGTTTCGCGGCTCGACGAGGTGCAGGCCGCGCGCAAGCCGGTATTGCGCTGGAAGCCGGAAAAGCAGTGATCAGTGGTTAGTGATCAGTAGAAGCATGGCTGCGACGCCGCTGCCCTGCCCTGTTTTCAGCGCCCGATGAAACGGCCGAAAACACCATCCATCGGAACAATCATTTTGAACCACAGCTTGTCGCCGCCGAAGCGGTTCTCGACGAGCGTTTCGTGCTGCCAGTCAGC
>JBEKCW010000134.1:0-11713 GCA_050014675.1 Occallatibacter sp.
TCGGCAAAACCCTCGGGAATGATGCTGGTCACCTTCTTGCCGAGCAGTTCATCCCGGCTGTAGCCGAACTGCTTCTCGGCCTGCGCATTCAACAGAACAATCTCCCCGCTCGGGTCCACCACAACCATCGCGTCAGGAGCCGCTTCGAGCAGCCCACGATATCTGGCCTCCATCCGCGCCAGATGCCTCTCTGATTCCTGAAGTTCGACGATGTTCATGATCCCCCGAACCAGTTCAAGACTCCCTCATCAAGAGGGATCTCAACTCTGTTTCACCTTGTTGACCTTGCAGGCCTGCCTTGATGCATTCCCCGCGTCAGCCCCCCGGGAATTGACGGCTGAAGCCTATTTCAAGCGCGTTGTTTCCTGAGAAGAAAACAGTACGCTTATAGGGGAAAGCAGACCACAACGGCAGAAGATCAGTCTGGTCAGTTTTGACCACCCTGGCTCAGAGGCCATAAGCGCTGGGTCACCCACGCCGCGGCGGCGAAACTTGTATTCACCAAGCGGGACGAAGAGGACTTCCCGGTAGGCGGCTCAACTCAAATGGCGACCGGCCCCCGGCGGATGAAACGCTGGGTGCCCCACGCTCGCGACGTCTTTGTTGTTGTCGCCAGGGTGGGAAACCGCAAATCCCTGGATAGCCACAGGTGGGTTTGTTTCTTGTGAGGGGCAGTTACATCCATCGCAATCCCGTGAAACGAGGATTGGTTGCACATGCCGGCGATTACCGCTGGAGCAGCTTCAATCATTAGGCAACCGGCATTCGCGGAGCAGTTGAAATCGAGTCGGAATGGACCGCCAGACTACCCGGCCCACTCATCGCGATAAGACTGCGATGAATGGGGCACAGAGTTGTAGTCCTGGCTGAGAATCGACCCAGGCTCATTTGATGCCTGGGCCACTTGCCGATAAAGGCGCGATGAACGGGCACAATTCCAGACACCAGGACGGGTGGGGCACCTGACTTTGATTGTGGGCGCGCTTCCGGGAATCAATCCGACCAGCGCAACCCAATTGCATCTATGGGCTTCTAAAGAGCGACGGATACGAATCCGATAAAAATGCCAAGACGGCGGACTGCTTTAGCGCACGATCAACCAAGAACGAATCTACAAAGCTCGACGCGGGTCCTAAAGCGAGGCCTGCGAATGGGATGAAACCCATTCCAGTTGTTGCTATGAACCTCATCGCTTTGCCCATTTTACTTTGGGAAAGGGATGAGAGCTTATTCCTGATTCCGTGTGTCATTTCACGAATTTCGGCGTCGCTTAGCTCCCCTGACTTTGACAGCCAGTCTCGGAAGGCCCTGGATTCATCGCTATCGCGAATCTTTAGAAGGCGATCGACGTCGATTCGTTGGATCGGTTCGAAGTCGGGAACGTCTGTGATTTCGATCACGCGCTTGAATTGTTCTTCCGCAGCATTCGGGTTTTGAGACGACATCAGTCCGGCAACTTTACCAAAAAGAATTGGTGTTTCGTTCTCTTGAAATCCGCTTAGGGCCGAGAGCTCAATCATCTCGGAGAATCGATGATTGAGATTTGAGACTGAGTTGACTGCGCCTTGCAGAATCTCGTGGACCTTGCTGGTGTCCAACCCCAGGTCTTTCGCAAACGGCGTTTCGATTCTGAAATTTCTCGGCTCGTACTCAGCAACCTTAAGGTCGAAGTTGTAGGAGGATAAATCGAGCTCAGGGTGAGTGCGCCTAAGCTGCTGAACCACCCCTGCTTTCAGTGCCGGAGAATTCGTTCGAAGATCATTGTCGAGCTGGTTCAGGAGCATCTGTCCAAAATTGCCCGGATAATGAGCAAGCGAATTCCGAACTGATTCCTCGATCGCGATCCGCTGGTCATTCTTGAGCCCCGAAACCCTTCGCAGAACCCCAAATTGTTTGCGCAGCTCGCCCTGCGGGTCCGCGAGGCTGACTGTCCCAAAGCTAAAATGAAACTCCGGGAGATCGCGGATGCCGCCCCTCGACGTATCAGTGATGACGGTGGTGAAATCCCAAACAAACTGGAGCGCGCCTGCGCTGATGAGCCTTCTCAGGCCTCCCTCACCAAAAACTCGGATCAGTGGTGGAAGCTCCTCTAAGCGAACTGATCTAACTATGACCTTATCGAAGAGCACAAGCCGGCGAATAAGTGCTGATACGTCAACCCCCGTAACAATGTTGCCGACGTCAGATACCGTGGCAATTGTGCAGAGCACAGCTTCAGGTCTGGGCATTCGTATTTCCGCCAATGGCGAGGTCGGGACTCAATTCTAGTGAAAGGATACTGCTCGTCAGGGGGCTTTGGGGCTAGGTTTGATAAAACCTTCCCCAAGGGGCTAAAGCCCCACTTTTTTTAGGGGTGTTGGTGGCCCGGCTAAAGCCGTGCCCTTGTTACAAGACTCTATTCCGCATGTGCCCCAGGAAACTCTGTTCTTCGCCCCCCTGTATAGAATTGACCATCTAATTTCCCCTCCGCATCGATAAACTTCGCTCTAATCTGCCGACGACGCCGCATTGCGGCCGACGGAAAACCGCGGAGGGAAAAACATGTTCCACATACTCTGGTATTTGATTATTGGGCTGCTGGCTGGCCTCATCGGGAAATCGGTGATGCACGTGCACATGACCCTGGCCTGGACAATCATTCTTGGCGTCGTGGGATCGCTGCTCGGCGGCGGCATTACCCACATCTTTCTCCGCCCCAGGAACGAGCGATTCCATCCAGCCGGCCT
Source organism: Occallatibacter sp. (assembly GCA_050014675.1). Lineage (GTDB taxonomy): Bacteria > Acidobacteriota > Terriglobia > Terriglobales > Acidobacteriaceae > Telmatobacter. The sequence continues at coordinate 2,727 of JBEKCW010000134.1, forward strand.
CATTTTTTCGTCGCTGGGCGCAATCCTGGTTCTCTACATCTGCCACCGGCTGAACCTCCATTTCCCCGCATTCTCCACGCACTGAGCCTGCACCGCCATGGAAACCGAAGGCTTGCAAATCGAAGCCCCGCCCAAGCCCAGGCGCCGCAACTGGGCGTTGCGCGTCTTTGCGATGCTGTTTCTTGTCTCGCTGCTCGGGTTTCTGGCGTGGTCGGGCTGGGTCTACGTGCAAATTGAGAACTATGCCGGCCTGGACCAGGCCGCACCGTCTGACGCGATCGGCGTGCTCGGCGCGGCGGAGTACGATGGAGAGCCCTCGCCCGTTTTCAAGGGACGTCTCGACCACGCCTATGAGCTCTACAAACGCGGCATCGCGCCGCTCATTATTACGCTGGGCGGTACCAGCACCCTGGCCGGCGCCAGCGGAGCTCAATTCAGCGAGGGTGCCGTGGGCCGCGATTACCTCATGAGCCTGGGCGTTCCTGAAACCGCGATCATTGCCGAAACCGAGAGCCGCGACACCGAGGAGCAGGCCCACCGCATTGCCGTGATTGCGCGCACCAACAATCTGCGCCGTCTGGTTGTGGTCAGCGACGGCACCCACCTGTTCAGAATTCACGAGATCTGCGCCGCCGACGGCCTGGATGTGCTCACCTCCCCGCGAACGCGCATCTCGGTAGGCGCAGGCGCATCCGAAGCCAGGCGTATAGCCCACGAGATTCTTAGCTACACCGCATGGCGCTTGCAGCTCCATCTGCACTTGCACCTGCATTGAAGGAGCATCCCGCAGAACTCCGATCCCGAATCCCTGATCCCTGACCCCTGTTCTTTGACCCCCGACCCCTTATCTCTGTTCTCTTCTCTCTTCTCTCTTTTCTCTGTTCTACGAATTGCCTGTACACTGCCCGTTCAATTCTCTAGAATCTTAGCCATCTCGCGATCGAAAGTGCGGTGACCCATGAACACGTTGTTTCTCAAACTGTATGTGCGGTATCAGCTGTTCCTGAACCGCGAAGACGGCCAGGACCTGGTGGAATATGCCCTGCTGGTTGCCCTGATCGCGCTGATTGCGGTTTCCGGTGTCAAAGAGGTCGCCTCGGCCGTCAACACCTCATTCAGCAAAGTCAGCACCACCCTGGCCTGATCGACGCTTGCGTTTTGGCTTAACTGAGACCTGGGATAGCACGAACCTCGACCAACCCGTCTCAATCAAGCACGAAAAATGGGTGCCCCAGGTCACTCGCACTTGGGGACCTGGGATCTCATCCCCTCAACGCGTCCGGGAGCCCGCGTTACTCATCTTTTGTTTTGTCGAACTTACTGTTTTGTTTCTTCCTAGGTCTTGTGCGGGTGTCCGGCGAGTGATCGCCGCTGCTCACTTCGGACGGCGCATTGCCTCAAGTCGGCCTGGGTTTGATCTCAATGAAGACGCCGGACCCCTCCGCCAGCCGCGTTCGATGCTCGTCCAGAATCGCCGCTTCAGCCCAGAACTTCCGCCCTTCGTGTTTCACTATCCAGCCCTCAATGCGGATGGGCTTGCACGACGGCACGGGTCGCAAGTAATCAACCTTCAGCTCGCGCGTCATGGCCAGCGCGTTCCGCGCGCGGACCGATTTGCTCATGGCTTCGTCGAGCAGGGTAGCGATCACGCCTCCATGAAGGTACCCGGGATGGCCTTCAAAGTGGTCGCTCACCTCGGCAAGGCAGACGACCGAAAGGTCAGGCGCAAGCTGGAACTTGAGGTTGAGGCCCGAGGGATTGGCAGGCCCGCATCCAAAACACCGGTTCGAAGCCTGGTGCGCAAACGGGGTAAGCAGCTCAGCCGGCGTCTCCGGATGATTGTGAGGATGCCCCTCAGGAAGTTTGTGGTGAGTTGTCAAGCAATCTCCGCAGGGAAGTTGGCTATCAAGGGCCGAAGCCCCAACTCATATTATGCTGCGCCCCAATAGCGCCGGGCTCCAGCCCCGGGGTCCCCAACGAATGATTTGTATTCGTTGGGATGGTAGGCCGGTTGTCCCTGCGGGCCTCCGGGCCCGGCAGGCGCCCTGGCAACGGCTGAATTCGCGCCTCAAGCACACCGTGTAAAAAACTTCGGGCCAACTTGCCGGTAATTAACCCCCTCCGCCGCACAATCATAATCAGAATGACTCCAACCCAAAACCCGCTCCGCTCCATCATCCCCGCAACCAGCAGCACCCCCACCCGCCTTTTGTTATTTTTCCCGTGAACCTGTGAAGCCCGCTCCAATAGAATCAATAGCCTGGCGACACTCCCTTCACAGTTTCACCGCGAGCACCGCTGCAAACACCTCCCGATCCACATTCCCGCCAGTAAGCACCAGTCCCATGCGCCGTCCGCCCAGCCGCTCCTTCTCCTTGAGCGCCGCAGCCAGCGAAGCCGCCCCCGCGCCTTCAGCCAGGTTGTGCGTGTCCTGGTAGTAAGCGCGCATAGCGTCTTTGATCTCGTTTTCAGATACCCGTACGAACCGCGCCACGTTGGCCAGCATCACGTCAAGCGCGTCGGGGTGCGGCCGTCGGCAGGCAAGCCCATCGGCAATAAGCGTGTTGGCAGCCGCGTCAACCACCTTGCGCTGCTCGAAACTGTTGGCGGCAGCGGGAGCCAGTTCCGCAACCACCCCCACAATTTCAGTCGTAAGCCCAAGAGCGTTGCGTGCCGCAGTCACTCCGCAAATCGACGAGCCCATGCCGACCGGCACGTAGACAGTGTCGAGCGGCGGAACAGACTCGAAGAATTCCATTCCATAGCCTGCAGTTCCGAGCACCAGCTGCGGGTGGAATGAATCGACGAACTCGAGATTGCGCTCGGCGGCAAGCGTGCGTGCGTGGTCGAGCGAGGCCTGAAAGTCGTGCCCGTGCTCAATCAGCTCGACCCCCTGGGCAAGCATGGCCTGGTTCTTCTCAATGCTGTTGCCGTGGGGAACAACGATGACAGCTTTGATTCCCAGGATTCGCGCGGCCAGGCCAACCCCCTGGCCGTGATTGCCCCGCGTAGCCGCGACCACGCCGGCGAGCGATGGGCGCTGATCTTTCAGCCAGCTGAGGTAAATAAGCGCTCCGCGGACTTTGAAGGCGCCGATGGGGGTGTGGTTCTCATGCTTGATCCATGCCTCAGTGCCGAGCCGCTGATTGATAAGCGGCCACGTGTATTGCGGCGTGGGCGGCATGTACCGGTAAACCAGGGCGCGGGCAGATCGAATCTCGTCGCGAGTGGGAAGTTGCATGAGGCTAGGATAACCGAGGTGGGACCTACAATATAGATGAGGCGTGATTCGGCTTGCCCCGCAAATTCCCCCAAAAGACTCCGTGATGCAAGTAAAAACATTCTCCCGTTTGCCCTTGGTAATTGCGATTTCTATAGTGCCGGCGCTGGCCGGCTGCCGTGCCAGGCCGGCTCTGACCGCCCAGCAGCAAGAGGGCCAGCACGTGTACGAAGTGGGCTGCGCGCACTGCCATGAGGAGAACGACCTGCGGCTCAAAAAAGTTCCTCCCGACCTCCATGGGGTGTTCGACAAGGCGAATCTGCCGGATGGAGAGCCGGCGACCGACCCCAACGTTGAACAGGTGTTGATGAAGGGCAAGGGCATGATGCCGTCGTTCGCCTACCAGATGAGCAGGAAACAGATGGCCGCGGTGATTGCCTATCTTCATGCGGGGATCAGGAAGAGCTCGGCAGAGTGAGGGGTTCGCCCGCGGGCCGCGATCGGCGTTCGGTGTAATCTGCATCACGGTATACTGGGGTTATTATGGCGACCGGGAAAACATTCTATCTTGAGACTTTCGGCTGCCAGATGAATGCCCATGACTCTGAGAAGGTGATTGGCACGCTGCTGAACCAGGGCTACGCGCAGGTGCAGACCGAACAAGAGGCAGGGCTTATCCTCTACAACACCTGCTCCATCAGGGATAAGGCCGAGCAAAAGGTCTTCAATCGTCTGAACGATTACAAGAAGCTATACAAAACCGGCAAGCGGTTCGGGGTGCTGGGGTGCGTCGCGCAGCAGGAAGGCGAGAAGATCTTTGAGCGGGCGCCCTACGTTTCGCTGGTGTCGGGGTCTGCGTCGTATCGCAAGCTGCCAGAGATGTTGACTCGGCTTGAGGCAGGCGAGAACCGGATCACGGGGCTCGACGACAGGCAAACCGATGAGACATTCGAGACCGAGTTCACGGCCCGGCAAAATCCCTACCGGGGCTACATCACCATCATTGAAGGCTGCGACAAGTTTTGCTCCTATTGCGTGGTGCCGTACACCAGAGGCAAGGAGCGCAGCCGGACTTCCACTTCAGTGCTTGCCGAGGCGCGGCGGATTGCCGATTTGGGCTTCACCGAGATTCAGCTTCTGGGCCAGAACGTGAACAGCTATAAGGACCCGGAAGGGAAGTCGAGCTTCGCCGAATTGCTGGCGGCAGTTGGGCAGGTGCCTGGCATCAGGCGGGTGCGGTTTACCACAAGCCACCCCCGGGACTTTACGCGGGACATTGTCGAAGCGATCGACGCTTACCCGACGCTTTGCGACCACGTGCATCTGCCGGTGCAGTCTGGTTCGGCGCGGGTGCTCAAGATGATGGCGCGCGAGTACACGCCGGAATGGTACCTGGAGCGCATCTCATGGGTGAAGGCAGCCAGGCGGCCGATTTCGCTCTCAACCGACATTATTATTGGGTTTCCGGGCGAGAATGATGACGACTTCATCCAGACCATGAACCTGCTTGCCGAAGTCGAGTATGATTGCGTGTTCGCATTCAAATACTCGGCGCGGCCCAATACGCCGGCGCTGGTGATGATCGATTCGGTGGATGATTTGATGAAGTCAAACCGGCTTCAAGTATTGCTTGACCGGCAGCGCGAGATACAAAGGACGAATTATTCGAAGCACATAGGGCAGGTTATGGAGGTAATGGTTGAGGGGCAGAATCCCGCGCGCGGACAGGTTTCAGGACGCAGCAGCCAGAACAAGCCGGTGAATTTCGTGCCCAAAACGCCCATTGCGCCTGCGCCAGGCACTTATCTGAATGTGAAAATCACGGGAGCTTTTCCGAACAGCTTGACCGGCGAGGCCGTCTAAATACAGGGAACAAGGGGACGAGTGGCGGGCAAGCGAAAGAAAGGGGGAGCCATGGATGTTGAGGTAAGAATCCGGGGGCTGGTGATGGATCCGGCCACGAACATGCCGATTGTGGTTCTCAAGGACATTGCGTCAGACGCGGTGATGCCGATTTGGGTGGGCCCGTTTGAGGCAAACGCGATCGCAATCGAGATTGAGAAGATGTCTGCGCCGCGGCCCATGACACACGATCTGGCGCGAAACCTTGTGCAGCACTTGAATGCTGAGCTGCAACGCATTGTAATTACAGAAATTAAAGATGAGACGTTTTACGCAGTTTTGTGGCTCAAGCAGGGCACAGAGCAGATAGCGGTCGATGCGCGGCCGTCGGATGCGATTGCGCTGGCGCTGAGGGCCGATTGCCCAATTTATGTGGCCGAGCATGTAATGGCGAGCGCAAAGCTGAGCCCAAACGGCACGGCCGAGGGGCCAACGGCGGAGCAGCTCCGCAACTGGCTCGAGGGTCTGAATGACGAGGACCTGGGTCGCTACAAGATGTAGTTGGGGCTGGCAGCCTGGCCAATCGACTCCATACCGGATTATTTTGGCGGATTCGTTGAACCAGAATCATCTTTCTTGCCGAAGAGCTTCGAGAGCCCGGTCTTCTTAAGTATGTCGGCGCCTTTGCTGCGCAAAGTGGCGGCGTTGCCCCTCATCAGGCCGCTGACATCCGCAGTGATCATGGGATTCTCCGCTGTGCCGGCGATGTTAATGGGGATGCCGGTGGCTGTCGAGGGTTTGTCGGCAGCAGATGTGCCGTTCAACTTTGTCAGGATATCTACGCCTAATTTATTGAGGCCTTTAGCGTTCGTGACTTTGGAGATCAAGTGAAAATTGAGCTCGCCGGAAGGGGATACGGTACCGCTGCCGGTAGACTCGCCGAGGGCGGGAAGCACCGTGTCGATATTGGTGCTCTCGCTGCCTGATTTGGTGATGCGCACGTCGGCGCGGGAGAGATCGATGTCGAGGGTATCGCCGGTCTTGATGCCACCCAGTGCGGCGATGCCGACGATCTTGGAGCCGAGATTGTACCCAACCAACTGCGTATTTTTGATCTCATAAGAGCCGGCGATGACGTTGTCTTTTTCCGAGCCCTTGATGTCGAAGTTAGCCGACAGCGTTCCACCTCTGAGGGTCGCGCCGTTGGGAAGCCTTACACCGACAGCGGGCATTAGCTCCTGTAGACCGTCGATGGGGACGCTTTGGGCCAGCAGCTTGAGATCGAAGGCCGGCACGTTTGCGGCGAGTTGATAGTCGCCATTGATGTGAATTGCGACGGAGCCGGTCTGAAGAGCGAGATCGGAGACCTGGCTGCTGTTGGTTTTGAGGGAGTAAATAACCCGATAGCTGATATCGACAGGATGCGGGGCAGCGCTGCCGCCTTTGAGCAGGATGAGGTGCTCGGCGTCGATTTTGCCGTCGCTGGTGACATTGATGCCGTCTGAGACGACGTGGGCATCGAGGCCTGCAATCATGGAGATTCCGGCCGCCGGGTCCACGTACCCCGCGACCACGGGGTCGAGGTGCTTGATCGTGAGCTGGGCGTCGAAGGTGGTCGCGGCGGCATCTTGGGGATCAACAGGCCCGACGGTCCCGGAGAGGTTTACCTTGCCATCGCCCGGCAGCAAGGCGCTAACCGTGAAGGGAAAGCCACCGGCCAGGGAGAAGTGCTCCAACTTGACGTCGAGATCGTCGTAGACCTGGGGATTTCCCTTGAAGGGCAGCTTTTCAATCGAGGCGTTGCCGTCTTTGATGGTGATGAGGCCGACGGAGAGATCGGGTAAGGGGTTCGGTTGAGTAGTGTTCTGAGAGCCGGCGCCGTGGCCCGAGCCATGGCTCAAGGTAGAAAAATTCCAGGTGCCATCCTCTCCGCGGATCAAATGGATCTGGGGAGCATCGATCTCAAAACTCTGCACAATCAACTTTCTATGGAAGATGAGCGGGTTCATCTGAACGCCGATGCGCAATCGTTTAGCGGTGAAGAATGGAGTCTGGCCAAACCTCGGGTCTTCGGCTATGGCGAAATCGTTCGCCACCAGGCTTCCGGTCATGACGGAGAGACTCAGATCGCCGACCGTGACCTTGCGAGAAAGGGATGCGGTAAGCCGGCTCTCGATCATAGGACGGAAAGTGTTGACATCCACGAAGAGGGGAACGGCTGCTGCTGCGAGTATCGAGAGTGCGATGGCCGCAGCCAGACCGATCTTGACCGACTTCTTCATGGATGCTCCGAATTTAAGAAAGGGAGGGGCTACGTCAACTTCATTGAGATGCAGGAAAGTAGCGGTGCAGAACTGCACGCTTGCACTATACAGAATATCTGTTATCGGACATTACTTAAGGCTCCAATTCGGCCTTTACGATTCCATTCCTGCTATCCTCTTCGATCATCTCTATCCACTCTGCAAGGTTTTGATCGGCCTTGTATCGCGGTCCATACCGCCTCCCCTCTGCATACTGCCACTGCAGTTCCGCAGAGTACCTCTTCCTAAGTGTCTCAACGCTGAAAGGGATTGTCCTGGCAAGAAACCGAATATCGTCCCTGTCTCTCTGGATATTCCTGCCAAGTTTGGTCAGAGCGATATCGTAGGGATCGAGAAGCCGTATGCGCAGATTCTCGTAGGCGCCGACAAAGACTTCAGTGAACCTACTCTCATAGCTTTCCGGGAAATAAGCGACTGTCACCGGATCAATGTAAAGCCTGTATTTCAGGTACAGCGGCCCGCCCTCTCATCCCAGAATGAGAAGCGGACCTGCATACGCAGAAGGAGGGACTTCTATGACGTCGATATCCGCCGTCGACCGAGGCATGCCATAGTGAACAGTAAGAGGAAATCCCCCTATTAAGAGGAAATCCCCCTATACAGTTAAGGTCTATTGGTCCGTCAAGCGCTGCGTCAATTTCACCCAGAAACGAGTGCCAGGGCTCAGGTGGAAGGATGCTTGACGACATTCGCTACGTCCTTTGCATTTACATCTGTGTACAACCGCCAGAATCTCGCAGCCTTTGGCCTGCGTCGGCGAAGCCGCCTACGCTCAACCTGTGTCAGAGATTTCTTGCAGAGCGTGTCCTCTTTGAAGAGTCGAGCTTCACGGAGCCAGCATAGCCAAGGTTCTAATCTGGCCGTCGCATCGTTGAAGTGCAGCGCCTTTGTGGCTTCCACAGTTACTTCTAGCAGAAACCCCAGCCTGTTCTGGAGGTTGGACAAGCGCACTTCGTCGGTTAATCTGCGGCCGTCCAAGTCGCGTCGGTGTGCCAATAACCACGGCAATGCATCTGTCACTCTCTGGTCTAGGTCCTCTGTTTTGAGGGCATCAAGCAGAACTTCCAGAGGGTCAACTTTCTTGGACGAGCGTGCCAGATATGCAAAACCAGGGTAACCAAGGCTTCCAAGGAGTTCTTTCAACTGCTCACTAGATTGAGTCTCTTTGCCGGCCTGGGGTAAAACGACAGTTAACGCCTCGGGGCAAACAGAATAAAGCCAATTCTTTAGTACTGGCGTTACCGGGCGAAGCCCCTTCTCAACTGCGCAAACAAACGGCTGCCGAACGCCAACTGCCCTGGCTGCTTCGGCTTGGGTTCTTCCAGTCTTTCTGCGCCACGTTCTGAACTCAGCTCCGCTCATATTGATAATATAATCAAGTTGGTTATATTATTCAAGCGCATTCCATAACTGCATGGTCCAAGCCGATTCGAATGTCGTTCTCGGCCATACAGGAAAACTGCAGATCGCACTAAATGAGCGGCGCCGCGCTGTATGCAATTTGGAGTCTAGGCGGGTGCCTGCCATAAACAGGCTAAATTCTCATCGCGCATATGTGACCGCTCTACGTATGCGTAAACTCGCGCTCGGAGGTAGCAGGT
>JBEKCW010000135.1:0-11649 GCA_050014675.1 Occallatibacter sp.
CGAAGCCCACGCCGCCATTTACGAAAGTCCTTGGCGAAAACAGCATGACGCGTCGGGCCGGCTCACAAGCGAGTTCATGCGGTTCGCCAATAGTGAGTTCGGTGAAGCCCTTCTGGAAGCATGGCAAGACTTCAACCAGGAATTTCTTCCTCCATTGATTGATGAATTCCCCGGGGAAGAACAGATTTTCATGCCCTATTTCCTCTTCGACTGGGATCCAGATCGTCCAGTCCGCAGCCGCGCCAAGCAGCGTAAGCCGGGAATCGTGGCTCAGGCCTTCGTTGAGAAACGGGCGAAGCGGCTCGGTGAGCTGGAGCAGATAATTCTCCATCTCAGCATATACACCCCTTTGAGCTTCTATGAAGTGTTGCAGGTACGGCCAGGATTTGGCATGAGGCTGCGCGATGTATTCCTGGGAACTGAAGTGGAAGTGGAGGAACATGCAGGCTCCGACTTCCTGCAGCCAGGGGACATTGTTTACGCACAGCTTTGCCGCCTGCCTGAAGTAACGGCGGTCGGCCGCATGGCTCCCCACGCTCTCAGGCCGGGCCTCAAGGCCGAGCTTGTTGAATTGCGTGCATGGATGCGCCGAAAAGCCGCCAGGCAAAACCGTGAATTGAACGAGGGAGATCTGGTTCTTTACGAAGAGAAATTGCGCGCGCAATATCTCAACGCGAGAGATGCCATGTTTACCCCGCCGGTTCTAACCAACACGGACGGCGATTTGTTTCATTTCCACACGTTGCGTTACGAGGTGGGATCGGCACAGGTGGCGTTTGACGCGCTAGCCCCGCTTTCCTGGGGGGTGACTAGGGAAGAGCTTCTTGAAGAAGCGGAGATGAATCCCGACGGTTCGCTGCGCAGCGTGCATTTCGATTGGCGAAAGTCGGGAAATGCCATGCACAAAAGCTGGGACAACACCATCCTGGGGCATCTGAAAATCGAGGGCCGTTCGCTGACCGTGGAAGTGAACTCGGCTAAACGCGCTGAGAAGATTCGCGGGGAGATTGAGAAGCGGCTCGGTTTCCTTGCAGTGCACAAAGGTACGTCGACGCAATCGCAGGAGCAGATGAGGCAGGCCATCGAGCAAAAGAAACTCACTCAGAATTTCGGACAGGCAGAGGCGGAGTTTACCGCAACCGACCCCGAGGCTCGGGAGATCGCGGCGGAAATGTTGCGTCAGCACGCCGAAGAATGGATCGACACAAAAATTCCAGCGCTCAGAGGGCGCACTCCGAGGCAAGCTGTGGCCGATGCGGACGGCCGGGAGATGGTCGAAGGCCTACTGAAGGAATGGGAACGCCGAAACCAGGATTCAAATGATCCCGTGATGCGCAGCTTCGACGTTAACACTGTGCGCAGAAAGCTCGGGCTTTGAATCGTGAACGATGGACTGTCAACGGCGGAAGCAGGCTGGACTGTGGTCATTGACCATTCCGGCGGCCTGCATAAATGCGTAGACAATCACCGGGCCAACAAATTTGAAGCCGCGCTGCTTGAGCTGTTTTGACATTTCGACGGAAAGTGGCGTTTGCGCGGGAAGCGGACCTTCATTCTGGATAGGCTTGCCGCCGACAATGCCCCAGAGAAACGAGCCAAAGTCCTGGCCGGACTTCTGCATCTCGAGGTAAATCCGCGCTGCACTGATAGTGGCCTCAATCTTGGCGCGTGAGCGAATGATGCCGGGATCATTGAGCAGTCGTTCGATGTCGGCTTCCTTGAAGCGCGCCACTTTGGCTGGGTCGAAACCCTTGAAAGCTTTGCGAAAAGCGTCGCGCTTGCGCAGCACGATAATCCAGGCCAGTCCAGCCTGAAACCCCTCGAGCATCAGCAATTCCCAAAGGGCGCGGCTGTCGCGCACAGGCACGCCCCACTCAGTGTCGTGATAGTCGCGCATGAGCGGATCGCCCTCAGCCCAGGCGCAGCGGGATTTGGCGAGTTTATCGGCCATGATTTCGATGGTACGCGGGGATAGTCGGAAGTGCCAGAATTTGGTACCAGGCGATGTCTAACGGATCTCGACACGCCCGTCTTGTATCAGGGCACGACTTTAGTCGTGCCGCAGACGGTCAACATAATCAAAGGGCTTTAGCCCCTGAGGGAAGCTCTTGCACCGTTTCGGATAGCTAAATCGATCAAGATTCCGGAGGGGGTTTCTGCGCGACCTTCGCGATGGCATTGTGGAACATGTCGAGAATTGAGCCGTACAAGCCAGAAGGCATGGTACGCGTATTGATAGGGTCAAAGGCAACCCCAGCTTGGCGATCATAGGCAAAATAACCAGCGGCTTGTCTTATGGCTCTAAGATATCCAAGCATCTGGTCGAAGACGAGTTTTCTTTCCCCGCCCCGAAACCCGAAAGGGACGGAAATGAACGCGTGGTCCCTCCAGATGGTCACCTGCATCGCTAGATCTTCCTGAGGTGGGGTGAGTTCTGCATGCTGGTAGCGCGCACGAGCCTTTACTTCAGTTATCTTTCTACGACGTGCCATAAACGCAAAATTGAATTCTGATCGTCTAAGCCGCGGATTCTTTTCAAGCAAAGCTGCCACTACCCTTTCTCGCCGCTCTATTTCTTGTTCGGTCCATGGTTCGGGCACATATCCCGGCGTGATTTCCAGCGAGCGTAAAAATGCTTCAGCCTGACCCTTACTGGGGGCGGGCGAATCCGGAGGGTAGGCGTAAACGTCGTAACTCATGAGAGCGATGATACTGCGAAAGTGCCGCCATCCATTGAAGCGCGGTCCTTGAATTTATGCCTCAAGCTGCACGGTCAGCTCTTCCCACTCCGCAGTGAGCGCGGCTAGTTGCGCGCGGAGGTTTTCGGCCAGCGTCGAGAGGCGCTGCGTTTCGCCAGCGGACACATAGACGCCAAGTTGCTGCTCGGTATGCTCGATTGACGCTTCGACGCGCGGAATCTCTTCTTCCAGATAAACGCAGCGCTCCTGCATTTGTTTTTGCTTGATGGGATTGAGGCGGCGAGTTCGCGAGGCCTCGGCCGGTTCGTAGCCGCCTTCGATGACGAAGGTGTTTGCGGCTGAGGCAACCGGCGACAAACCCGCAGGGGCTAAAGCCCCTCTTCCTTTATGGTCCTCTTTCGGCACGACTGAAGTCGTGCCCTGATACGAAGCGGAAACGGAGTGCGAGGTGGGGCGAGAATCAACCGCAGGTCCTTCGACTCGCTGCGCTCGCTCAGGATGACTTGCGATTTTGGAGGACGCTGTAGATGAATCCCCAGCCGTAGCCATCAACTCTTTCTTCCGCAGGTAATCTTCGTAGTTGCCTTCGTACGATATGACCGAACCGTTTTCGACTTCGAGCACGCGCGTGGCGAGCCGATCAATAAAGTAGCGATCGTGCGAGACAAAGATAATGGTGCCGCTGAATGCGGCGATGGCCTCAAGCAGCACGTCTTTGGCGCGCATGTCCAGATGGTTGGTGGGCTCGTCAAGCAGCAGAAAATTCGATGGCGAAACCAGAATCCGCGCGAGAGCAAATCGATTTCGCTCGCCGCCCGACAGCACGCCAAGTGGCTTGAACACATCGTCGCCGGAGAAAAGAAAACAGCCGAGCAGCGAGCGAAGCTGCAACTCCGGCACTTTGATAGCGGCGCGGCTGATGTCGTCGAGCATGCGCGACTCCGGGTCGAGCACCTTGTACTGATCTTGCGCAAAATACTCGGTAAGAACGTTATGGCCAAGCTTGACCGTACCCGAGGTAGGGTGTTCAACGCCGGTGAGCAGCTTGATGAGCGTCGATTTGCCGGCCCCGTTCACTCCAACCAGCGCCACGCGGTCGCCGCGCTCAATGGTGAAGCGCACGTTCTGCAACACCTGCTTTTCGCCGTAGCTCTTCGAAAGCCCCTCAGCCTCAACCACCGTGCGGCCCGAGGGCGGCGGCTGCGGAAACTTGAAGTGAATCACCGGCTCTTCTTCAGGAATCTCGATGCGTTCGATTTTTTCAAGTTCCTTGATGCGTGACTGCACCTGCTTGGCCTTGGTGGCCTGAGCGCGGAACCTGTTGATGAAGGCTTCAAGGTGCTCGACCTGGATCTTCTGATTGCGGTAAGCGGCCTGCAGCTGCGCGCGGCGCTCGTCCTTTTGCGACAGGTACTTGGTAAAGTTGCCCTGGTAGATGGAGAGGCGCTTGTTCCAGATTTCGACGGTGCGATCGATGGTGACGTCGAGAAAATACCGGTCGTGCGAGATGAGGATGTAGCCGAAGGGATAGTTCTTCAGGTAGTCCTCAAGCCAGTTGCGGGTTTCAAGGTCGAGGTGGTTTGTAGGCTCGTCCAAAAGTAAAAGAGAAGGCTTGGCGAGCAGCAGCTTGGCGAGGGCAATGCGCATCTGCCATCCGCCGCTGAACTCGCCGGTGTCGCGCGACCAATCCTGCTTGCCAAAGCCGAGGCCGGTGAGCACGGCGCCCACCTGCGCATCGAGCGCGTATCCGTCGAGTCTGTGGAAGCGCTCCTGCACGTTGGAGTAACGCTCGGCGACGGCCGCGTACTCGGCGCCTTCGTGGTCCAGCTCGGCCATTTGCGCGGCCAGGGATTCAACTTCGCCGGCCATGGCGCGAATCTCGTCGAAGACGGTCAGGCACTCCTCAAAAACCGTACGGCCTTCGAGCCGCAATCCCTCCTGCGGCAGATAGCCGATGCTGATGCCGCGCGTGGTTTGCAGTGTGCCGTAATCGAGGGTTTCGAGGCCGGCGATCACCTTCATCAGCGTGGATTTGCCGGTGCCGTTGGCGCCCACCAGCGCTGTCTTCTCGTTATTGCGAATAAGCCAGTCGGCCTCGAGAAAGAGTGTGCGCGGACCGAACCGCTTGCCGGCATTCTGGAGCGAGATCATCTGTTTCTATTCTCGCAGAAGGCTGCACGGGCTCCTCACGTTATGGCACAATCGGATTGTTTCGAACGAAGGCTGACGAACAAGGACTGAACGATGACACGAGAAGAAAAGTTCGCAGTATTTCAGGCTCTGCACCAGCGGCCGGGAGTTTTTGTCATCCCCAATCCCTGGAATGCCGGCTCGGCGAAAATTCTCACAGCGCTCGGCTTTGAGGCCCTCGCCACTACCAGTGCCGGCTATGCCTTCAACGCCGGACTTCAGGACTCTCCGCAAGCGCTGACGCGCGATGCGATTCTGGCAAATGCGAAGTCGATTGTGGACGCAACGGACCTTCCCGTCTCCGCCGATCTTCAGAACGGCTTCGGCCATGGCCCGCATGCGTGCGCTGAAACCATTCGCCTGGCTGCTCAGGCGGGTCTGGCCGGCGGCTCTATCGAAGATTCTTCCGGCGAAGCTGGCGAGCCAATCTACGACTTCAGGCTTGCAGTTGAGAGGGTTGCCGCAGCGGCCGAGGCGACACACAATTCCCACTTTTTGTTAACCGCAAGGGCTGAGAATTTCCTTTGCGGACGCGCCGATCTCCATGACACGATTCGCCGCCTGCAGGCCTTTTCCGAGGCGGGCGCCGACGTGCTGTACGCGCCGGGCCTGCCCAGCCTCGACGCCATTCGCGAGGTCTGTGCTTCGGTCCCGAAGCCGGTAAACGTTGTGATGGGATTGAAGGGAGCAACCTATACCGTGGAAGACCTCGGAGCCGCGGGAGTCAAGCGAATCAGCGTGGGTGGAAGCCTGGCCCGCGCCGCTCTGGGAGCCTTGGTCCGCGCAGCCCGCGAGATAAGAGACAAAGGCACGTTTACCTTTGCTGAGGATGCCATCTCACAAGCCGACGCGACCGCCTATATGAAGGACGCGGAGCCTTAACAAATGCGCTTCACGGCCTGATCTCAACGGGAGTGCCGACGGGCACCATGTTCCAGACCTCGTCGATCTCGGCGTCGGTAACGGCGACGCAGCCCAGCGTCCAGTCATACATCCGGTGCGTATCGCCCAGCCAGCCCATGCCGTCAGGCAGGCCGTGGATCATGATGGCTCCCCCCGGAGAAACGCCCAATTTTGCGGCGCGCCTGCGGTCTTCGGCGCTGGGATAAGAGATGTGCAGAGCCTTGTGATAGTGGCTGGCCGCATTCTTTTCATCAATGGTGTAGTGGCCTTCGGGCGTGCGGCCGTCGCCTTCGCGTTCCTTAGCCGCAAGCCCCCCACGGCCCAGGGCGACTTTATAGGTGCGAATCACCCTGCCGCCCGCGAGCAGCTCCATTACGTGATCTTTTTTGAGAATCAGAACGGAGTCAGCCTTGACCGGAGCAGGCGTTTGCGCGTGCGGCGCAGCAGCGCAGAGAAGGAATGCGGAAAATATGAGAGTTGCAGTTGCCGCGAGCCATTTCCTCTGAGGCATGGCGACATCATAAATCCGGAAGCGGATCAGGCGTGCGGGGCAACTGAGTTCCCTCCCGCCCAAGCTAAGCCTGAACGGCACCCCGTAAGTGGCGCTTAACGGGCCAAAGTGCTCTGCGCGGCGTCAGTCTTGGGAGTTGATCCAGCAGCCGCGATCGAAGAGCTCTGGTCTGTGAGCCCCGGCGCATCGCGAATCTGGCAAACCGCGTAGCCCTGGTGGTCGTAGGGGCAATACATGCCGCTGGGCGCGGCGCCGTGGATCACCGTCCAGGTTACCGGGTACTGGTGGGCCAGACGGGTGAACTGCTCGGCGCTAAAACTGTTCAGGCCGGTGGTGGCATCGGTCATCTGCTTCCACTCCGTGGCCAGGTTGGGGAAGATGGTGACCACGCTGCCGTCTTTGTAATAGTCGGCCAGCGACGACCGCTCGGCAAGCGCGCGGAAACCGTGCAGGTCTACTCCATCAACTTCTATATAGTGGGCATCGACCGCGAAGATTGCGTTTTGAGGCGTGTTGTCGCGAATCCACCCGGTCGCCTCAAGCCAGGCGTTTGAAGTCGTTGACAGCCCCGGAACCTCGATGCGCGGGCTGTTGGGATAGCTGGCGTAGCTGACGTAGCTCATGCCCACCGTGAGGCCGGTGAGCAGGGCCGGCAGCACCCAGCTGAGTTTCTTTCCCCTGGTGTATTCGCCGATGAGGCCTGCCAGCAGCAGCATGAAGATCAGGGTGATGAGGTGAAAGCAGCGCAGCGGCTGAAGCCGTGCATACATGTCGAGATCGTGGGTTGAAGAGATCATGGCGCCGGCCACGATGGAAACAAAGCCGAACGGAACAAGGACAAAGCTCATGCGGTTGAACTGCTGCGTTACGCCGCGAAAATTGCCCTTCCAGAACCAGACCAGAAAGGCCAGAGGCGCGAGCAGCCCCAGCCAGTGGTACCACGTCCACCTCGACAGGAAAAAGAAATCCCGGGAGTAGAGCGCTTCGCGGTACGCGCCCTGTGCAGGCGCAAGATTGAAGCCGACGGGGATGATGCTGAGAACAACGCCGCAAACCGGAACCGGCTCAGGCGCGGAAACGCGGCTGCGCTCCATCATCCACAGCAGCGCGGCCGGTATAACCACGTAAGACGCCATCAGCGGATGAAACGCCGCAGTCACCAGCACGAGTATCGCGCCCAGCCCATAGCGCCGCGTCAAAAGTGCTGCCAGCGCCAGCAGCGAAAGTGGCGTCGAAAACGACCGGGCCGTCAGGTACGGGTCCATCAGCACCAATCCCGTATTCGTCGCCGGCATGGTCAGGATGGTAGCCATAACCAGCACCGAAGCCCAGCGGGCGCGCGACGTTGTAAAGCAGGCCGATGCCAGCAGCCAGCACGAAACCAGCAACGCGAAGGTTGTAAGAACGTACCAGAGCAGGATCGTCCAGTCGATCGAAAGATGGGTGAGCCGGGCGGTCCAGGCAAGCGTGGGCGCGAAAAACGACAGACGCTCGTGGGACTGGAAAAACTCAGTGCCGTACGGGAAAAGCGCCGGGTGCAATAGCTTTTCCGCCGCAGGAATATAGATTCCGCCGTCGTCGACGCCCAGGTGATAGCCTGCTATCCCGATGGCGCCTGCGGTAATCAGGGCGAGGCGCAAATAAGGGGGGTGCTTGTCCGGGGTATAAATCAATACGCTCTCTCAGGCAGGCGTCTCACATTAACCTATCCGGCCCGGTGAAAAACCGAGGTACTGCCGGTCGCTCACGCGAGTCTGGCATGGGGGAACGAAACCGGCGGATCAAAAAACCTGCAACTCACTCAGGATAATTGACCGAAGCGAGCGGGCAAAAAGTAATTTTCGATCGCTATATGTGCGGCGCAGAATGATTCCGGCAGGCTCCGGTGAGGCGTTTTATCATAAAAAATCAGCAAGCCAGGGCGGGAATGGAACCGGCGCCGCGCACGCCGGCACGAAAACCTATTGTTTCTGCGCGGTAAACTTCGTTGGGCCCGCTTGCGTCTAGTCAATTAGAGACTCGCCAGGAACGGTTTGTTGTTATCCAGGCGCCAGACTTTCAGGCGCCGGCTTGGAGTTTTTGAAATCGCAAAAAGAAAAATGAGACTACTCAAAATTCTGCCATTATTGCTTATCGTTTTGGGCGCCGTGATTCTTGTTGAGCGGCCCGCTTACGCTTATGCCGACCCTGGCACCGGACTGCTGGCAATCCAAGCCGCTGGGTCTGCGCTTGTGGCAGCGGGGTGGTATCTTCGCCGGAAGATATATTCTTTGTTCAACAAGGGCGGCGCAGCGGTAAAGGAAGCAGATGCGGCGCCGGCTGTTGGCGAAGGCGAAGGCTCGCCTAACTCCTGAAAGCTCCGGCAGGTTTCACGATCGAGCGCGCACAAATCAATCCGCAAGCTCTTGTTCGGCTCCCGCAAAGTGAACTGACCTTTCGTGATCCGGCGGGGCAGCTCATGTTGACCGCGGATTGCGCTTTGAGACTGGTCCGTCCTGCGGCGGCTGCCGACGCAAAGCGCTTTCTCGACTCGCCTCTCAGGGCGCAGCTTGAGAAGAGCGGCGACCTTGTAACGAGTGAGATTGCCGAGCCGGGCGCGAGTGGAACTCAATCTTCGGCCGAAGACGGCGGGTTCTGGCTCAGGCATCCGCGCATTAACCCTATTAATTACCCGTGGGAGTGGACGCCGGCCCAGTGGCGGGCCGCTGCGGAGCTGACGCTGGGCATCGCCGGCAAGGCAATTGAAGCCGGCTGGACGCTGAAAGATGCAACCCCTCTGAACGTGGTCTTCGACGGCGCGCGGCCAATATTTGTCGACGTTCTGTCGTTTGAGCCGCGCAACCCGCACTCCACCGTCTGGCTGGCTTACGGGCAGTTTGTGCGCACTTTCTTGCTGCCCCTGGTGGCGGCAAAGTATCTGAACTGGCCGTTGCAGGCAACCATCTTCTGGCGCGATGGCTATGAGCCAACCATGCTGGCGCGTGCGCTGCCGCTGTGGCGACGGCTCAATCCGGACCTGCTTGACGTTGTAACCCTGGCGGCGATGTTCGAAGGCAAAGGCAGCGCAAAACCGGCGGTAGCTAAAACCGATCCGGAGCTCGCAAAACACATTCTGCACAAACGGCTGGCGCGGCTCAAAAAGCAGATCGCCCATGCCGCGGGGGGTGAGAACGCGAGCCAGTGGAGCCAATACAACCAGACTGCCAGCCATTACCAGCCGGCCGACGTTGAAGCCAAGCAGGCTTTTGTGCGCGGCGTTCTGGAACGGCTGCAGCCCGCGAGTGTTCTGGATATCGGCGCCAATACCGGCACCTATTCACTGATAGCGGCCGAAGCCGGTGCAAAAGTAGTGGCGCTCGACAACGACACCGCCGTGCTTGAAGTGCTGTTCCGCACCGCATCAACCGCACAACAACCCGTGACGCCCATGCTGGCGAACATTGCGCGGCCCACGCCGGCGGCCGGCTGGCGCAATCGCGAGCAGCTTTCATTGCTTCACCGGTTGAGCGGCAAGTTCGACCTGGTGCTGATGCTGGCCGTCATCCACCACCTGATTTTGCGCGAGCAAGCGCCGCTCTCTCACATTGCCGACCTGGCCGCCGAGCTTGGCAACCGATGGCTGTTGGTGGAGTGGGTGCCGCCGTCTGACCCCATGTACCAGGAGTGGTTGCGCGGACGCGATGAGCTGTACGGGAATCTTACTGAGGCCGACCTGGTTGACGCGCTCAAGCCGTTCTTTAAACAAATAGACCGAAAAGAGCTGGCGAACAAACGCGTGTTGCTGGTGCTCGAACGGATAAATGCTGCCGGCGAGGCCATAAGCTCCGGCTCGCAGGCAAAGGATGAGGCCGAATGATGAAGCGCCTCGCCCAGGCGTGGGGATTCGCCTCAATTCTTTTGCTCCCCAACTACATTGACCTCACTTCGCAGGGTGGCGATGCCCGCATGCATGTGCCTTCGCCGCTGACCTGGATCGCGCTGGCTCAGCTGACTGACATGCTGATTGTGGGCATGGTGTTTGCCTTCCTGATGGCTGCGCTGCGCCGGCTCAAGAGCTGGCCTGCCATTCGCTGGGTGCTGGTGGCCCTGCTGCCGCCCATGCTGTTTGTCCGCAATCTGAACGTGATGCCGGTCGACATTCCGAACGCAGCGGTGATTGCGCTCAACCTGGCATGGATTGCGATCGTAGTCGTGCTGGTGTGGCGCTTCAATCCGCTTGCAACCAAAGTGCGCAGAGCTGGCAGCTTGATTTTGACCGGATTTGCCGTCTTCGCCATGGTGATGACCGCGCAAATTGTGCGCGCAGCGATGTGGCGGCCCGGTACGCAGGCTTACGCGCATCCCATTCCCACCCCGCCAGCTGACAGGCCGCGGCTGGTGTGGGTGCTTTTTGACGAGCTGGGTTACAAGCAGACCTTTGAGGCTCGCGACCCCTCGCTCACCCTGCCGAATTTTGACCGTCTGCGCGCCGAGAGCACCATCTACACCGACGTAACGCCCATCGCGTACAAAACCGCCCGTGCAGTGCCCACGCTGATGCTGGGCCGCGTAGTCACCCACGTTGAATTCACCAGCAGCAACAAGTATCTTGTGAAGGCTAAGGATAAGCACTGGGAGGAATTCAATGCCGAGAACTCACTGATTGGGCTGGCAGCCCGGGATGGCGTGACCACATCGATGATCGGCTGGTACCTCCCCTATTGCCCGGCATTCGAGAAAGTGGCGACAGAGTGCTACTGGAGCAACAATGACGCGCAGGATCGCGGCCCAACCGCGCAGGACGCGAGCTTTCAAGAGAACGTGTGGTTCCCGCTGCGGATGATGGTTGAGCAGTTTGTGTGGCCAAGCCGCGCCTGGGCCGACGACGCGGCGTGGAGCGAACAGACCCACATCGCGTCAGTCAAAGACGTGAGCGGGCACGCTCTGGAAACGCTGGCCAACAGCCAGGCCGATGTTATCTATCTGCATATTCCCGCGCCGCACCCGCCGGGATTCTGGGACCGGCGAACCGGGACATTTGCAATCGGCGGGTCATATGCAGACGGGCTTGATTACAGCGACCGTCTGCTTGGCCAGATGCTCGCTGAACTCGAAAAGCAGCCGCGATGGGCATCGACTACGCTGATTGTCCACGGAGATCACTCATGGCGCACGGCGATGTGGAGGCCGCTGCCGGGTTGGAGCGCCGAAGATGAGCGCATCTCACACGGCGGAGAGTGGGATCCGCGGCCGGTGCTGCTGATTCACGAGCCGGGACAGCAGAGCGCAACGACGGTGACTGCGCCCACCAGCCTGATGCACGTACACGATTTCGTAGCGCAGTGGATCAGGGCGATGGGGAAACAG
>JBEKCW010000136.1:0-11531 GCA_050014675.1 Occallatibacter sp.
CACCATCTCTCCGCGAATGAGACGCGAAAAGATACCGAGGCAACCGAAAAACACGCCAAGGCGGATGTAATAGAACTGCACAACGCCGGCCAGCACGTTAGTATCATCGGCGAGTTGGAAGGCAGGATGCCTGTCGAACAGCAGGTGGATGAGAATGATGACGGCAGGTATGAAGGCCAGGAAATAGATCCAGCTTGCCTTCCACGAAAAAAGGTTTCTGCGGATCTCAATGCCCACCAGCCGCCGGCCCTGCGTCCACCACAAGGCCCATGGCTGCTCAAGAACAGACTGTACAGATGTGCCGGTTCTCTCTGTCATCACGAGGCACTCCCGTCTGAACCGATCAGGTACTGGTAGATGGCGCGGGTATCGTCGTCTGCGGGTGCGACCGCATCAATCTTCACCAAGCCCTCGATGGCAATCGAGTTCAACAGCCGATAGAACTCATCGATATTGCCGGTGCGAAGGAAAACACCCTTTCCATCGGCATGAAGTCTCGCCTCGACGCAATGGTTGATGGAGAACATCCGGGAAGCCAGCAACTCAGGATGGTCGCAGCGGATCAGCACCTGCATAGGTTTGTCGCGTACTTCCTGACGCACCTGGTGGATGTTGCCCTCGGCTACAAGATAACCGCCGGTGATGAGAACAACGCGGTCTGAGATCCGGTCTACTTCGTCAAGAATGTGGCTGGAGATGATCAGGTGCATACCCTGCCGGCTGAGTTCCTCAAACAGTGCAAGCGATTCAGAGCGGGCCATGGGGTCAAGTCCGTTGAGCGGCTCATCGAGAACCAGCACTCGGGGATGGTGTGCGATGGCCTGGGCGAGCCGGACCTTTTGGCGCATACCCTTGCTGTAACCGGCGATGCTCCGCTTTGACGCGTCTCCGAGCCGCACACGGTCGATTGCTTCGCGAGCCAGCCGCGACGCTTCTGCTTTGCTCATCCCGTGAAGCAGCAGGCTGTCGATCAGAAAATCCCAGCCGGTCAAGCCGCGCGGAAAAGAATCGAACTGGGCGCAGTAGCCCACCTCGCGAAAGAAGTGGGTTGCATCGCCAGGCGTAAGGCCGAGCACAGAAACATTTCCGCTGGAGGGCTGCACCAGTCCCGTCATGAGGTTCATCAGCGTGGTTTTGCCTGCCCCGTTCGGGCCCACCAGCGTGGTGACTCCGGGTGGGATACTGAGTGACACGCGATTCACGCCCAGCACTTCACCGTAGAACTTCGACACGTCTTCGAAAATAATGCGATCGCTCATCGAAGTCATCCCCTGACCACCTCGCGGGCGCGAATGCGCACATTGAGCATGACCACTGAGACCAAGCAGATGAATAGGAGCATTGCCAAGATGGCTGCATTGGGAAGCTCCCAGTCAATGCGAATTGAATCCGGTACGCCCATCAGCCGATGCCAGAGTTGCGTCATCATGGCCGGCAGGTTGAGCAACAGGCCCCACTTGGTGCGCAGAATTAAACTGGCCACGCCGCCAACGCCGGCCGGAATAAGCACTGCGGCGAAGATGCAACCGGTTGCCACCATTCTCCATTTGACCCACGATGACAGAGCAAGGCCGAGGATGGAGAGAAGCGCGATCCAGAGTACGGACCCTGCAAGCAGCCCGAATGCTACGCGGAAATTAGCGGCAAACCATGGCAGCGGGGATGTGTATCCCTGGTAGGCAAAGAGCAGGAGTGCTGGGACCCATGTGACGAGGGAGAGCGACGAGAACAGCGCGATGAATTTTCCCAGCACGTATCCGAAGCGAGAGATGGGGTGGCTGAGCAGGATGGGTAGGGCGTTATCGGCGAGGTCGAACGACACCAGTCGGGGCGCAATCCAGGCCGCGAGCACCAGTGCAAGCCAGAATTGAGAGTTGAGCACCTTGAGAAAGAATGAGGCGTCGATATCCAGGTGCGCTGAGCCTCCCCGCAGGATGAGCGCCCTCGCGATGGGGCTATTGGCGAGATAGATGAGGACCAGGTAGACGGCGATGGGGAGCATGGACGCAGCGAACAAAACCAGGGTGATTTTGGACGACCACGCTTCAGCAAGTGCATAGCGCGCGAGTACGACGATGCGCGACGGCAGCGAGGTGACAGGGCCGGTGTAGGCGCGATACTCGTGCTTAAATACTGACAAGTCCCCCCCTTGCCGGCTCGTTCTCCATGGCACGCAAAAAGATGTCTTCAAGCGAATCGCGCCGCCGGTGGATGCGTCGAATCTCAATGTGGTTTTCCGACGCGAGAACGTAGACGTCGCGCACTTCGATGGAGTCGGGCATAACCAGCTTGACCCGCCCGTCAGGGAAGGATGCGCACTCGCAGCCCAGCCCGCGCAGGCGCTCGCAGAATTCGGTGGTCGAGCCCACGGTTTCCATCTCAATAAAGTTGCGGTTCGAGCGGCGCTCTTCTTCAATGTTGCGCAACGCCGCGACGCGGCCCTGTTTCAGAATCAGCACCTCATCGCAGGTCTCATCGATATCGCGGAGCAAGTGAGAAGAAATCAGCAAACGGATGCTGCCCTCTTTGCGAATCTCCTGAATGGTCTGGATCATTCGCTGACGAGCCATGGGGTCGAGGCCGTTGGTAGGTTCGTCGAGAATGAGAAGGCGCGGACCGTGCGCCAGTGCCTGGGCCAGCTTGATGAGCTGTTTCATGCCTAGCGAGTAAGTGCTGATTTTGCGGTAGCGAACCTCACCGAGGCCGACATAGAACAGCGCCTCGTGAGCGCGCTCCAAAGCCTCGCTCCGAGGCAGCCCGGCGAGTTCCGCCATGAAACGGACGAAGCGGACCCCATTCATGTTGCCGATGAATGAATCGTTCTCAGGCATGTAGCCGATGCCCTGTCGGATGCGTGCGCGGTCGCGGCGAGTATCGAGCCCGAAGACACGTGCCGCGCCGCGGCTGGACTCGTGAAAGCCCAGCAGCGTATTGATGAGTGTGGATTTTCCGGCGCCGTTGGGGCCAAGCAGCCCAATGGCGTTGCCGCGCAACTCTCCGGTAACCCCGTCGAGAACGGTTCGTCCGCCGAGTCGCACTTCAAGGCCATCAAGCTCGATCATTCCCACTCTATTTAACTACGGCGTGGCCGGCAGACTTGTTCCGTGAATCCCAGACTTGTTTCGTGAATCGAGGATCGCGCCAAGCGTGAGGAAATCGAATCCGAAGAGACGGCTGTCACTGGCAGCCTCAATGCGGCTGTCCTTGCCCCACGCGCAGGCTACGGACGGCCTGGAATCGGCGGCCAGCTTGCGGATTGCGTTCGCTGAATCGCCGTTGAATTGAGAGAGCAGCGGCGTCAGCACTGGGCTAAGGTTCTGATATGCAACCGCGGAATAATTCTCATTCTCATCGCGGGGAAGCAGTGCGCGGAACGCCGCAGACTGACCGAGGGAGTTCCCGCTTGAGTGAATCTGCATCGCGTCCATCACCAGGGCGCGCTGCGACGCGACGATCATAAAGCCGTCGTCAAACGTATAGTTGGCCACCACGTTTCCGGTGGTAACGTCTTCGATCGCGTAATAGCTCTGCGAACCGACGGTACTGGTCTCGATGGCGACGGTATGCGCGTTGGTTCCCTGCGTCTGGCTGTTCACCGCCTGCACAATTCGCTCGAGCGTGTTCTGAAGGCGATTCGGATCGTTCACTTCAATCACGACTTTCCAGGACGGAGTGGGTAGTACCGGGCCGTCGAGAGCGATCAGAAAGTCGCCGCCCAGGTTGGCAATCAGGTCGTCGCGCACACTGATCTGGAGTTTGGAATCGATCTCGTTCCAACTTACATTGGAGCCCTTGGTTTGGGAAGCCATCTCCATGATGTCATCCGCGATGGCAGCCGGATCCTTTGAAAGGCCCGCCACCACAGCGGCAGCATTCGGACTCACAAAATCGAGCGACCCGATGGGCGCAGGACTGCCCAGCCATGAAGCTACCCTCTGCCGCGTCCCGGAAAACTGCAGGTTCAGATGATTCTGCGGCATGCCGTTGGTTTCGCGATGCTCGGCAATCAGGTATTGCAAGTCGCCTATGCCGCTGCTTTCAAGGGCTTGTTCGCCGTGCGACGATTGGGGCTCGTGGTTCAATTTGTTTTGCAACATGGCGTGCAGGTCAGCGGCAAGAATAATGCCGGCGCCACGCTGGTAAGCTGCAGCAATCTGCGTGCCGAAACCGCCCGCGGCAAATCCGCTGGCGCCCGCATCCAGCTGCGCGTTGAACTGCTTCAAGGTCGGGATGCTGTTTGAAAACACTACCTCGTGTTCGCGTACAAGGGCATAACCGCCATGGACCGCAGTGGTGGTGCTTGCTCCCGCCAGCGAAGCTTCGTCGAGGACGACAAGGCCGCCCGTCGCGGTAGAGAATTGCTGGCGCAGCTCGGCATTCAACCCGCTGCGTTGCACCGGGGCGAGAATGGCGACCCCAGGTTGATCCCCTTCTCCGACTGCCGCGATGACCACCTCGTCGCCAAGATACTGGCTCACGTCGCGGATCTTCTCCACCAGCGAATTCAGTTCCTGGGTGTTGCCCTTTTGACCGCGCGCCCACCACTGCTGCAACTCGGGGCTTTGGCTCAACTGGTCCTGGAAGATGGCGTTGGCCTGGCTCAGGTAGTCGCCCAGATTGGGAATGCTGATATAGAGCAAAGTGTCACCGGGCATGCGCGGCAACAGGGCGCTGCTGTAACGCGACTGCGGAAAGGGAATCTGTGCAATGAGATGCTGCACGTTGGCCAATTGCGCCATGAGTCCGATGTACTTTTCGCGATCGGCACTCCACGCGAACTCCTGATCGAGCGGCTCGGGAGCGAGATTGTCACTGGTGGCCATCTGCTCGCCTGGACGAAGCAGCGCATGGATTCCGGCGTGGGCCACATCGACCGATCCCTGCAGCACCGCAACGCGCGAACCCTTGATCCCCGAGTTGATCGAGAAAAGCGTTCCGGTAACGGCCACGCGGCAATCCGGAGTTCTAACATACAAATGTCCTGAGGTGCGGTGCGCAGCCGTGACGATCAGTCCACCCTCACTAAGCCCGACCGTGGTGTTTCGTCCGCGTGCGGTCACGTCCAGCGTGCTGCGCTGATTCACTTCCACAACCGAGCCGTCTGAGAGGCGCAGAACGGCGTGCGAGTCGCCGGCGGTTCGCATTCGGGCTCCCTCAGCAAGTTTTGTACCGGGGGCGAGCCTCGTTTCTCCGGGTCCGGAGATCAGGTAGGCCGAGCCGTCAATCGATTCGACCTCTGCGCGAACACCCGGAGGCACCTGCCAGTATGCTTTGTAGACAAAGATTCCGGTGGTAAGCAGCGCGCAGGAAAGCGCAAGCGCCCAACCCCATGCCTGTGGGTGCCTTTGCGGCATAGATGCGACGTGCTCTCGGGAACCGACGCGAGGCCGCGCCCAGTTGACTGCCGTTTCTACGCCGCCTTCGCGGAAGTGCCGCAGGCACAGGCCGCACTCGCCGAGATGCGCCTGCACCAGCAATGACCGAGCCTCAGAGAGAGTGCCGGCGCGATAGCCATCCAGAAGCTGCCGCACGTCGTCGCAGTTCCGAATCGCACCCGAGAAAACTTCGTGATTGATTTGAATGCCCAGTCGCTGCGCAGCCTTCGCGGCAGAGGCGGTAATAGCCTCGGTGTCCGGCACATCGGCCTGTAGCGCCTGCGTAGCCCTATCAAGGATCGATTTCTCTTCCCTTTTCATCGCGTCCTCCGTTGTAATTCGGTCAACCGTTTCTTGAGCTTCGATCGCGCCTGGTGCAGGGTCACGGCCACAACCGCTGATGACGTGCCCATCAACTTTGCTATCTCGCGGTTTTCAAGCTCTTCAAGGTAGCGCAGCGCGAACATCTCCGCCGCGCGCGGCGCCAGCTCGCCGATTGCCAGGCGTAGATGCCGGCCCAGCTCACGGTTCGAAATCGTGGTCTCAGGAGACGTGCCGGGCTCGGTCGACGCTATTGCAACAGCGAACTCCAATGGTTCGATGGCCGCAGCCTTGCGTCGCCGCAACAGGTCAAGTGCGCCATTAATGGCCGCGCGGTACAGATAGCTTCCCGCATTCGCCATGGACCCCGATTCACCCGAACCCACGCGCAGAAACACTCCCTGCGCAACATCTTCCGCATCGGCCATATTTCCGGCAATGCGATACGCCGACATCAACACACGCCGATAGTGCTCCACAAACAATGGCGCAAGGCGATCGTCGCGTTCCCCTACCGGAATGATTGCGGCAGCTGCGCTCACTGGTCCACTTTCTTGACTCTTCATGAGGATGACGCTCCAGCAACACAATTATTAATTGCGCCGATGCTGATTACGGGAAAGCAGGGTTCGATGTTCCACGGCAGGATCGGGTCACGCGGTAATTCTCGAGTGTTTTCTGCCGGTACCCGCGTGTGCGAATAGAATTGCGGCTTCGATTGCTGGCATGTCGATAGATAAGCAAGCATCGCTTCTATGATCTCTTTTTCCTGAACCGATACCAAAGTATTGTGTCCACCGCCATCAAGCGCGTTTTATTATCGGGTGGCAGGCTGAAAATCGATGTGCAAATTGGTTCGGATTGTCAACGGCTGATGGACTGATCCTTCACGTGCGTCTCGACAGTGCTTCACCCGGAGGAGATGGAGTACTGATGGCACATGGCGCAATGAAAGGATGGAAAGCCGGCGTGAGGAGAGCATTCCAACTGCTCTCGGTTTGCTTTTTTCTATTCCCGACCTGGATGACTGCGCTCGATCCGGCTCACCGAATCTCACAGTACGGGCACTCTTCATGGAAAATTCAGGACGGATATTTCGGTAGCCAGCCCGTCTCGATTGCGCAGACGACAGGCGGATACCTGTGGGTTGAAACCGGAGGCGGGCTATTTCGATTCGATGGCATGCAGTTTGTTTCCTGGACCTCGTTGACAGGAGAAAAGCTGCCATCCCCCGACTACTGGCCCATGTTGGGCGCAAGGGACGGCATCCGGGCTGGCATGGCAACACAGGCTGCGTTGAATGGATCGTCGGAGCGCGGCATCGCCAAAAACCACCCGTCACCGTTCGCGACGCGTGCTGCAGCGGTACATCCGGCCGGGTGAGTTGTTCCGCGAGAATGCTTCGGCGAGTCTGGGCCTCTGAACAGATGCGCGGACTCTGGTCCCGGGAAATCTCCTCTTCTCGGGTGTCAGTGTGCACGCTGACTAACATTTCCTGCGTGGATTGGGTCGCGATGACTGATCCGGCATCAGGCAACCCTGGCCGCTTGATTTCGGGCTTTGCGAAGCAGTGGCGCGGCCTGTGCGAAAGGTGTGCCGTAAAAGTGGAGGGCGGCTCTGGCGGAAAGCGGTCGGGAAGCTAGCCGTGCCCATCCCGCCATTGCCGAACAGAATTACCAGAAAATACGTCCGGGACGTGCACACATCTTTCAGCGGAACGATCGGCCCTCGGTTCAGAACTGGCTGCATTCAAACGGGGATATGATTGGCTATAGATGCTGAAAATTGAAAGATCGCGATGGCACCTTAAGTGTTCGCGCCATCCCATGTTTGACCCGGAAGCTGACGGAATCGGCGCCATCAAGGGTGGCTGTCCTCGCTGCCTGGAGCTGCAGGCCATTTTTGAGAGTCACCAACACACCTTGCGTCTGATGCGTGCCTTGGCGCCGATCCCGATTCAGCATGCAGGGTCATCAGATCCAGGCCCTGACCGCCAGCAGCATCTGTTCGCTTCCCTTCCCTCCCCTGAAAGTCGCCGAACCTGACTCCCGGTCCAGCTCAAGACTCGGCAAAATGAACCATTTTGTGTTCCGGGTCAGTGCCAGAGTGCGTCGGCAGTTCGCGGACAAGACCGGCTACAAAATCGCCCCTCCTCGGGAGGCCGCAAGATCAACGCCGATTGAGTTTCTGCTGTTCGCTGCCTGGAAAAACGGTGTGCATGGGGGAGCGCGCCAGGCCTACCGGCCGACACCGAAGTTCAAGGGCGGCATTTTACCTTTCAAGTGCACGTGGCCTCTCTTTTCATCCCCCGAACCCCGTCTCGGGCTTGAGCATTGCCCTTGTGTAGTTCTCAAGAAGTGATATGTT
This sequence comes from Occallatibacter sp., assembly GCA_050014675.1. Classification (GTDB taxonomy): domain Bacteria; phylum Acidobacteriota; class Terriglobia; order Terriglobales; family Acidobacteriaceae; genus Telmatobacter. Next base: position 8,064 of record JBEKCW010000136.1, read on the forward strand.
TAATTATATGAATTAGCTATAACGATATAGTTAAACATATCAGCTGCATTCTCGATGATATGTTATAGTATATAAGTATGAGAAATGATATACCAAAGCATATCAGACCCATGCGGCTCCAAGGCTTGCCCGCAGATCTGCGCCAACAGATAAAGGATGCGCGGGCTAAGCGGGGCTGGGGGCAGCGGGAACTCGGCGGGGCGGTCGGCCTTCAGCAGCCACATATCTCCGCAATCGAATCCGGAGAAGTCGTGCCCCGTTTCGACACCCTGCTCGACATCGTCCGCGTTCTCAACCTGGACCTGCTGGTCGTCCCGCGTGAGTTCGTGCCTGCCGTGCAGTCCCTCATCCGCGCGCAGCAGGAACCGGAGGGGTCCGAAGAGCGGTCACTCTATGCAGGCAATAATGAGGACGCCGGGGAAGAACGGAAAGAACCCCAATGACCTTCGATCCCAAAACCTTGAATGCGCTCGCCGTGAAACTCCATGGCCGACAGATCGGCGTCATCAACCGACTGGGCGGCGACCGCCATTTGTTCTCCTTCGAGCAGAGCTATATCGACGATCCGGACAGGCCGACCCTCAGCCTTTCTTACAAAGGACAGTCGGGCGGGCTCGTCATCCCGACGCGCGCCGTCACCACCCGCCTGCCCACCTTCTTTTCGAACTTGCTGCCGGAAGGGCATCTGCGCGACTATCTGGCCGCGCGCGCGGGCATCAAGCCGCAGCGCGAATTCTTTCTTCTAGCGATCCTCGGCGCCGACCTGCCCGGCGCGCTTGTGGTCGAACCGATGGAAGGGAACAAAGCCGCCCATGAGGGCGAGGATCAGCAGGAGGAACAAGGCGTCGGTGAAACCGCCCTGAGATTCTCGCTGGCGGGCGTCCAGCTCAAGTTCTCGGCCGTGATGGAAGCAACCGGGGGCCTGACCATTCCGGCCAGCGGCATGGGCGGATCGTGGATCGTCAAGCTGCCCTCGGCCCGCTATGCCTCTGTGCCCGAGAACGAATACGCGATGCTCGCCCTCGCCCGCACCGTCGGCATCGAGGTCCCGGAGAACCGCCTCATCGACGTCGCTACTATCAACGGCCTGCCGCAGGACGCCGGCGCCATGAAGGGCCACGCTCTCGCGGTGAAGCGCTTCGACCGCGGCCCCGGCGGCGAGTCTGTGCACATGGAGGATTTCGCGCAAGTGTTCGGGCTCTTTCCCGACGACAAATACCGCGAGCGCAGCTACGCGAATATTGCGGCCGTGCTGTGGGCGGAAACCGGGGAAGCCGGCACGTATGACTTTTTGCGGCGTCTCGTTTTTTCGGTGCTGATCGGCAACGCCGACATGCACCTCAAGAACTGGTCGCTGCTCTATCCCGACCGCCGGACGCCCGTCCTTTCGCCGGCTTATGATTTTGTCGCCACACTCCCCTACATCCCGAACGATACGCTCGCGCTCAGTTTCGGCGGCAGCCGCAGTCTCACTGAAATCAAGACCGATCAGGTGCGCCGCTTCGCGGATACCGCGCGCCTGCCCGCAAGTCCACTGTGGCCGATGGTGACGGACATGACCGAGCGCACCGTCGCCGCATGGGAGAACCTCGATGAAAAAAGCCTGATGCCGGAAGACATGCGCAAGGCGATTGGTGAGCAGATCCTGGCGGTTGCCAAGAGCGTCAATCAGTCCACCAACAAATAATTTACCCGCGACCGATGATGATCAGCAGTACCATGAGACGCATCCGATGCGCGGGGCAGAGGTCGCGGGTCCAATAGGTTGTGTCTCAGGGTGCTGAAGATGCCATCCTCTGCGCTCAGCTTCAACAAATTTCGCAATAGATCCCGCCGGTGGGCGCCAGCATGATCTGTTCGCTTCCATTCCCTTCCCTGAAAGCCGCCGAACCTGACTCCCGGTCCAGCTCAAGACTCGACAAAATGAACCATTTTGTAGATACGGATCCACGCCGCTGTCATCGCTCAACTGAAACGTCTCTGTCGCCGGGAGAATGTTTTGACGATACGGAAGACCGCCAAGCCGTGCTCAGTGAGCGAGCGGTCGTGAAAATGCAGTGGCATCGACCGACAATCCTGCGCAGGAAGATCGGCGAACGCTGGGCGACTTGAACGCTGGGCGACTTGAACGAAGCCGCTGCGGCGGCGGACGCATTCGCGTGTTCCTGAGCCGGCGTTTTTTGAGGCTGCCGCAGTAGTTTGGTTCGCAGAGAAGGAGGATTCTCTGTGAACCAACTACGCCAGCTCATGCTTGAGGAGTTGCAGCGCCGCAACTTCGCCGCCACAACCATCCGCACCTACCTGCACGGTGTTGAGCATTTCAGCCGATACTTTCGCCGTCCACCCGATCAGCTTGGCCCTGAAGACATTCGCAAGTATCAGGCGATGCTGTTCGCGACGCATTACCTGGTCGTCGAGCTTCCATCGAAGGCATATTCCACCCAGGAGGGTTACAAGAATTACCTTGAGATCCACATTCTGCCGAAGTGGGGCAAACACAGCCTGTCGGCCGTCAAGAGTGTCGAGGTTGAAGCATGGCTTCGTACTCTAAAGACGGCCAGGAGCAAACCAGCCAGCCCCGGCACAAAGACGAAGATCCGCAACCTGATGTCGGCGATGTTCAGCCACGCCATTCGCTATGAATGGGCGGCTCGCAATCCGATCACCGCGGTGCGGACTTCGTCCAAGCGGCTTCGTACTCCGGACATTCTCAGTCCAGAGGAGTTCCAGGGGCTCATCCGGGAGCTTCCCGAACGCGCGCGGGTCATCGTGCTGCTTGCCGGCACGACAGGTCTGCGGCGGGGAGAGCTGATTGGATTGCGCTGGGGTGATATCGACTTCCACACCGCCCAAGCCGACGTCACACGCTCGGTCTGGCGGAATGTAGTAGGCGACACGAAGACGGAGGTATCGCGCAGACCGGTGCCTCTGCACATCATCGTGATTGAGGCACTGAAGGATTGGCGGAAGGAATCACTCTACTCGTCGGATGGGGACTTCGTCTTCCCTTCCATCGAGAAGAACGGGGCCCGACCGATCTCTCCTGAAACAATCCTGAGGCGCCAGATCCGGCCAGCGTTGAAGAAGCTCGGCATCACAAAACTGGTCGGTTTCCACACGTTCCGGCACACGCTTGGTACCTTGCTTCGGCAGCGCGGGATTGACATCAAGATCGCGCAGGAACTGCTGCGGCATGCGAATCCCAGGATCACCATGACGATCTACCAGCAGGCTGTCAGTGCGGAGAGGAGGGAAGCTCAGGATCGGGTAGTGGCCGGTCTCATTCCAGCCGGGGCTCTTCAGCACCCTTCAGCACCCTCGGAGGAGGTATGAAAGATTTGATCGCCACCATAAACCGTGCATTTTCTGCTGTTTATGGCGGGGACGACGGGGCTCGAACCCGCGACCTCTGCCGTGACAGGGCAGCGCTCTGACCAACTGAGCTACGTCCCCAGATTGTTTTTCAAC
>JBEKCW010000137.1:0-11508 GCA_050014675.1 Occallatibacter sp.
AATGCGGCGACTTCTACTGCAGCTGTGCCCGCGGTCAGCACGTTTGCGCCCACTACGTTTTCCGCCGTTATGCCGGGTGTGGTTGCGGCTCATCCGGTTGCGAAAGCTGGCGGTGAAGAAGAGCAAGAGTCTCCAAAGCCCCGCAAGCCCGGCGGAGAAGGCGTCAAAGTGCATGGCCATTGGGTAATCGACTTGAAAGACACAGACGGCAAGATCATCGAGCATCGCGACTTCCAAAATTCGCTGGTGACGAATGGCGCTCTTCAAGGCGGCGATTTGGGCCTGGCGAGCGTTATCTCGGGAGATGCATCTCCGGGCGGATTGAGTATCGTTTTCGTGAACGTAGATACGGCCACTAATACTGATGCCACTCAATATTGCGGCGGCATCATCACCCCATCATCCTGTTACGGATTCACCTCTTCAAACAACATTATTACGACTGCAGGTCTTGGATTCAATGCCATTGCAACAGGCCTCACGTCGACCGTCATACTCGGACAGGCCGGAACGACTCCTCCGACCAGTTCTCTTGTGCTCTCGGGAAACTTCACCATCCCAGCCGGACTGAACACGATCAACGCGGTGGAAACATACCTGTCTCTTTGTGAACCCACAGATGCAATTGCGGCTCCCGGCTTTATAAAGGCCGACCTCGCTCCCAACGCATGCGTGGCAAGTCAACCTGCCAATCCCAACGAATACAAGCTGGCTTACCCACTGACCTCAACCACCATCACCAGCGGAACTCCGCCAGCGGTCATGCCGCTCAATGTGACACCTGGCCAGGTTCTCACGGTCACCGTCACCATCAGCTTCTCCTAGCCCCTCGGAGCAACCCCAACGTACCGAAGCACGGAGAGCTGCGATGATGGACCGCGAATACAATTCGAGGACTGCCTGCGGGGCCGGTGTCTCGCGCCGTCGACCTGGTACCGGACTTCGGATTGCCTTGCTGCTGGCTGCGATTGCAATGCTGCTTTTCAGCGCGGCAACGCCAGCCGGCGCACAGGGCATTCAGGTCACAAACACCAGCTTTCCGGCGACGTACACCAGTCAGAGTACGCAGCAGAATGTCACACTGACGGTGGGCGCAGATGCAGTGGTAATCAATTCCATCCAGGTGCCCTTCTGGTATTCCGATTTCGAAGTCACCGGAACCCCTACTTGCGCGATGGGTACAGTGCTTGCGCCGGGCACAGTCTGCACGGCGGCCATCTATTTTCAGCCGAGTAAGCCGGGCTATGCGGTCGCGCCGGCGCCGATCGGCCGTTGGGCGCCGTTACAGATTCAGTATGTGGACCAGGTTACCGGGCAGCCGCAGACGGAGTTAGTGCCACTTACTGGTTCGGGCTCCAATCCGCACGCGGCAATCTCGCCTGGACTCATTTCGGACATAGTTGGCAACGACACTACTCCGCACAGCGGCTTTGGCGGCGATGGAGGCGCAGCGTCGGGGGCTGTGTTTGCGGTCCCCAGCGCCATCGCAATGGATGTGCTCGGCAATATGTACATCGCAGACAGCGGTAACAATGTCGTACGCGTGGTCTACGCGAGCGGCACTATCCCCAATGTGGCGAGTCCCGTCGCGGGCTATATCTATACGATTGCCGGCGTCCCAACGGCGGCTGGTCCAGGAGTCGATGGGGTTCAGGCAACCTCATCGCCTTTGAGTAATCCCATTGGCGTAGCTGTGGATGCGCTGGGCAATATCTATATCTCCGACAGCAACAACGGCGCAGTGCGCATGGTGAGTGCGGCCACCGGCATTATTACAACCGTTGCGGGCACGCTGAACAGCTCAACGCCGGGCTTCGCGGGCGACGGCGGCCCCGCCACGGCGGCGGTGCTCTCTGTTCCCTCGGGCATTTCGGTAGACGGCAACGGCAACCTCTTTATCGCCGACAGCAATAACGATGCGGTGCGTGTGGTCTACGCCGGGGGCGCTCAGCTCGCGGCTTTGATCGCGCTTGAGATCCCAGGAACGACCGCGGTTCCGGGCGACATTTATACGATTGCCGGCGGCCCAGCCAATCTGGGACTGCCCAACAACGGCGATGGCGGCCTGGCTTCGCTTAGCAATTTGAATTCTCCCGCGGCGGTGGTCACAGATTCCGCTGGGGATATTTATATAGCGGACTTTGGGAATATTGCGGTTCGGCGTGTCGACGCTGTCACGGGCAACATCAGCTCCGTTTATCAGGGTGTCGACGGTCCAACCAACCTCGCTGTCGACGCCAGTGACTCCATCTACTTCACCGGGCACACCTATTGCACCGTGTGGCAATACAATCCGTCCGTGCAGACTGGTCTCAGCGCGCCGGCTACTACAATGGTTGCCGGCAACGGCATCTGCACCGCCTCCGGTGACGGAAATGCTGCGACATCCGCCGGTCTGAGCGGGGCAGAGAGCGTGGTTGCCGACGGACTGGGGAATCTTTACGTTCTGGAAGCGGATGGCGTTCGGCTGGTGAACACGCAGCAGTCGAGCTTCAACTTCGGAACCGTCAACCTCGGCTCAGGCAACGTGCTGACAGCCGTCATGACAGACGATGACATTTTGCCTTCATCGGGGCTGAGCCCAAACCTGTTGCAGGCTCCGGCGTTTCAACTTGGGTTTGCTAGTCCAGAACTATTCTCGGTTGTGCCGTATGCTGCCACAAATCCAAACGTTTTTGACTGTGATGCTCCTCTGACCAACAACTATCTGTTGCCGGGCCAGAGTTGCGGAGTTGCCATAGCGTTTCAACCTGTCCAGGATGGCGGCCCGTTCACCGGCTACGCATACAACCCTGCCACCAATGCCTCCATCGCGCTTTCGGGCTCTGCAACAGGCTCGCTGCCAACTGCTGCGCTCACCGGCACTCCGGTGAACTTCGTCTCGGTGGTGAATGAGGGATTCTCCGCGCCACAGATGTTTATGCTGACCAACACCGGCAGCACACCGCTGACGATTTATTCCATCAGCTTCGGCTCCCCCGGCAGTCTCAACTTCTACGAGAGCGATACTTGCGGCTACTACAACGGCGCCACCTACGGCCCCAGCATGCCGTTGGCAGGCGGCGCGTCGTGCACCATCAGCGTCAGCTTCTTCGCCACCTCCACCGGATCAGCAAGCGCAACGCTCTCTGTGCTCGACAATGCCAGCAGCGGCGGTGGGACACAGACCTTGTCGATGACCGGTACCGGGACAGCGCCGCAGGGGGTGTTTACAATCAGCCCGCCGACCGGCCTCGCCGCGGCGCCGGGAGCCGTCAGCGCAACGGCGATGGTAACGCTGCTCAACCAAGGCAACGCTCCACTTCACCTCAACACCAGCAGTTGGGGATTCTCAGGGAACGACCCAAGCCGGTTTGGAATCGTCAGCAATAATTGCGGCGTCACAGTGTTGGCAGGCGCCAGTTGCATGATCGGCGTCAACTTCTCGCCACCAACCTATGGTTACTATGCAGCAAATCTGATGGTGCAGGACGACTCCGGCGGAGTGCGCATCGTCAATAGCGTCTACCAGTACATTACGCAGGATGAACCCCTGGCCGGCGATACCGGGAATCCCCCGGCGCAGCTGACGAGCTATACACTCGGCAACGCCGTGTTTCCCCCAACTGCGGTCGGACAAAGCATAACCCAGACAGTCACGTTGACGTTGAACAACGCGGTCGCATTGAATGCGATCGCGATTGCGAGCGGATTCGGCGAGTACACTCTCGGCACAGTCGCAGGCTGCACGATCGGTGGCGCTCTGAATGCGGCAGCAACGGTTTGCTCCGTGCCCATCACTTTCACGCCGGCGGCCGTCGGAATTCGCAACGCTCCACTACAGGTGGTTGACGTGGAAGCTCACGGACCGGTGCCGTATGCCTTCGGCTTGAGCGGCACGGGCACCGGTCCGCTGGCGTCACTCACGCCCGGCATCATCACTACATTGATAGGGAGTTCAAATGCAGTTGCTGTTGGGATCGCCGGCGCCGACGGCCCCGGCCCTCAAGCCGCAGTCGGCTTTCAGAGCAGCATGGCCATCGACTCTCTCGGTCAGATCTTTGTCGCCGACACCCTGAACAACGTCATCTGGAAGACCGATACCAGCGGCAACATTCATCTCTACGCCGGCACGCCGTTCCCGCAAGGCGGATATATCGAGCCCATCGCCGGCGAGGGCGGCACCGCGCTTGGAGCTGAACTCGGCCAGGCCATTGGAGGCCTCGCGCTCGACGCTAAGGGCGGTCTGTACTTCGTCGATGGCGCTGACAACTATGGCAACCCCACCCGTATCCGCTACATCGACCCCGTCACCAGCATGATCAGCACGGCGGTGGGCTTCGTGCCGCCCGGCGCGTGGGCGTCTGCTACCAGCTTCGCGACTACGACACAAATTGTTGTGGCGCTTGGTGCGGACAAGTACCTCTTCACGGCCTTGCAAGGTGGTTCCTCCGGCTCAGTCTCTCCAGCGTGGCCTGCTTCAGCAGGACAGACCGTAATGGACGGCTCGGTGATCTGGATGAACAAGGGCTTATACAACGGCGGCAACGGATGCGGAGCGGAGACCGATAACCTGGGTGACGGTTGCACGGCATTGCAGGTGACTCTGGGCAGTCCGGGATCGATGGAGCTCGACCAGGCGGGCAATCTGTACTTCACCGATAGCGCCCGCGTGCGGCGTGTGGACGCCGTGACCGGGATCGTAAGTGTGGTAGCAGGCAACGGAATCTCCGGCGACAGCGGCGATCATGGACCCGCAACCAGCGCCAATATCAATCCAGGCGATCTCGCTTTCGATGGCAACGGGAACCTTTACTTCATCGACTCGCTGCGCTACGTGCGGATGGTGAATATGTCCACGGGGATTATCACCACCGTTAGCGGAGACACAATTGCGAGCTCGCAGATACCGGGCTATTGCGCCGGGGAGTCCGGCGATGGAGGCCCGCAAGGGAGTGCGGCCTATGCAGGATGGAACAGCCTGGCTATTGATGCAGCAGGCAACATCTATCTGGCTGACCAGTCAGCGTGCGTGGTGCGCCGGATCGATATGGGATCGCAGGTCATCCAAACCGTAGCGGGTTCTCCCAATGCGCAATATCCCATCAACAGCGTTGGCTATGGCGACGCAGGCCAGGCCAACTCCGATGGCTCCGCACTCGAAGCAAGCCTCAATCACCCGGCACAAGTTCGCCTGGACGGCCTGGGAAATCTATATATCGGCAGCGCCTGGGGCGGGGTGCGCAAGGTCAATGTCTCGCAATCGATTGTGCCTTTCGCAGGTCCGTATGGACAGCTTGATAACTCGCAGCAAATCGACACCGTCAGCGCACCGATGACCGAAACCGTGCTTAATGCAGGCAACGCGAGCCTCCTGCATTTCAATAGCCCATTTATTTCGCCGAGCTGGGGGATATCCAACAGCAATTTTATTCGCGATGTGACCGACCCCACTGGAAGTGCAGACTGCTACGATCTCGAACTGCTCTCCGCCGGCTTCGAATGCCCCATCAATGTCGATTTCACGCCACAGGCCGTCTCTTCACTGCCGCTCACCGCGCAAGACACGATCACAGACGATGCGGCCAACACGCCACAGACGATCCAGCTCACCGGCTTCAGCATCGGACCTGCACCGCTGGTCACGCTTGAGCCCCCGCTGCTCTCTTACTTCACTCCTCAAAACGGCACATCAACACAGCCGCTGACGCTCACCAACAACGATACGAATCAGCTGCCGATCTCTTCGATCACCATCACTGGAACCGGCGCGAGCGCCTTCACCTCATCCAACAACTGCGGCGCCGTGCTCGCGGCAACATCGACCTGCACCATCATGGTTACTTTCAGCCCGCCAATCGCCGGCCCCACCAGCAACCCTCCGCCTGACGTCTTTAAGGCAACCGCAATCGTTACCGACACGGCAGGCGTACAGACCTCGCAGCTCGCCGGCGTAGGTACATTACCGGCCGCTTTAACATCGCTTAACATCCAGGAGACGCTCAATATCTCCGATGCTGCCTCGTTGACTCCGTCGACACCTCTGGTCATCAACGAAACCATCAATACTTCGGATAACGTTCCTGCACTTGTCCAATCGACGCTGTTGACCATCAACGAGACTCTTCATATCACAGACGCCGGTTTGCCGGCGCTTGCGCCCGTCATCATTCCCATCGTGGAGAGCATTCACGTTACCGATGTTGATTCGGCGCTTGCGCCAATCTTCATTCCCATCGTGGAGAGCATTCACGTTACCGATGTTGATTCGGCGCTTGCTCCAATCTTCATTCCCATTACCGAGAACATTCATGTTACAGATGTGCCTGCAATCCCTGCGGTCTCTTTGTCCGCCCTCAGTCTTTCTTACGGAGACCGGTTGGTGGGAACAACGAGCCCATCGCAGTCGGTTACGTTGAGCAACATAGGTCCAACGCCGCTGTCGATCACCAGCATCGCGGTGACCGGCGCGAACGCATCGTCGTTCGTATTTACCAGCTCCTGCGGTGCGAGTCTCGCTGCCAGAGCGAACTGCACCATCCATGGACATTTCACACCGACAACAACAGGCCCGCTTTCGGCTGCCGTGACCATCACCGACAGTGCCAGCGGATCGCCACAGAGCATCTCGCTGAGCGGAAACGGAACCGCGCCGACGGTTACCCTTTCGACGACGGGTCTCAGTTTCCCCACGACGGACGTAGGCTCGACAAGCACGCTTCCTATTACCGTAACTAATTCAGGCACGGGCAGCCTGACGGTGACTGTAATCGACAACAGCGGAGCAAACCCAACTGACTTCGGCCATACCAGTAACTGCGGCGGCAACCCGATTGCGCCCGGCAACTACTGCACAATCCAGGTGATTTTCACTCCTGCAACCGCGGGGCCATATTCAGCGACTCTCAACATCAATGACAACGCCAGCGGATCGCCGCAGACTGTGACGCTGAGCGGAAATGGAACCGCACCAACAGTGACGCTGTCGACAACAGGTCTCAGCTTCCCGTCGACGAATGTCGGCTCGAAGAGTACGCTTCCGGTCACGGTAACTAACTCGGGCGCGACCAATCTGAGTGTGTCCCTGATTGACAACAGCGGACTTAACCCCACCGACTTCAGCCATACCAGCAACTGCGGCGGCCACCCGATTACGCCCGGCAACTATTGCACCATCCAGGTGAACTTCACTCCTGCGAGTGCCGGTCCCTTTTCGGCGACTCTGAACATTTACAACAACGCTACCGGAGCACCCCAGACTGTGACGCTGAGCGGAAACGGAAACGCACCAACAGTGACACTGTCGACAACAGCTCTCAGCTTCCCGACAACGAATGTAGGCAAGACAAGCACGCTTCCAGTGACCGTGACCAATTCAGGCACGACAAATTTAACGGTGTCCGCAATCGGCAACAGCGGGAGCAATCCAACCGACTTCAGCCATACCAGCAACTGCGGTGGCCACCCGATTGCGCCCGGCAACTACTGCACCATCCAGGTGAATTTCATTCCTGCGGCTACCGGCCCCTTGTCAGCGACTCTGAACATCACCGACAACGCTACCGGATCGCCGCAGACTGTGACGCTGAACGGAACTGGACATTAGGCGAGGCTGTCAAGCAATCAAGTATCGCTTATGCTTCACCGCATAAAAATCGAAGTCGAAAAGCTACAGTTTCCCGGATCGGCCTCGAACGGAAACAATGCCCTGCGGACCCTGCCGAGGGTGTATTCGAAAGCCGAGGAGGACAAGCTGATCCTTGAGGCCCCCGAATTTGCCCTCATAAAGGAACACAGGCGGTCGCACCGAGTCTAGTGACAAATATCGGCTCTGGAGGGGAGACCAGAAGTAAAAGGCACCCCGAAGAGCCCTGTCCCGAGCCATTTTTCCAATCCGCGCAGATCATGCCAGGAAATGCTCCCTGATCCGCGCAGAGGGATCGACCAAGGTATCCTTATCTCGTCGTTTCTTTGCAATATGAGGGTTTGACGTTGCGGCTCTGGTTTTCTCCGGCGAGTGAGGTTCCCATTTACCGGCAACTGGCAACACAGGTGCAGCTCGCCATATTGAGCGGCGACCTGAAGCCAGGCGAGCGGCTGCCGAGCACGCGCGAACTGGCGCGGCGCTTCAGCATCCATCCCAATACGGTGAGCGCCGGCTACCGGCAACTCTTGCGCGACGGATGGGTGGAATACCGGCACGGGAGCGGTGTATTTATCCAGAGCGAAGCGGCGCCGCTACAAACACCCGAGCAAATTCTGGACCAGCACATTGTGGCGTTCTTCAAGGCGGTGCGCGAGTTGCAGCTGCCGGCCGTCGCGATCAGGCAGCGGGTAGCTGAGTGGATTGCCGCGCCGCCACCGGATCATTTTGTGCTGATCGATCCGGATGCGGATGCGCGGGAGATTCTGCTCACAGAGATCCGCAAGCTGACGACTTGGCCTGCATCAGCGATTACAGTCGAAGAAGCAGCGAAGCCGGATGCGTTGCTGGCAGCAATTCCGCTTTGCCGGCCGAGCAAAACCAAGATGGTACGCGCGGTGCTGCCCGCGGGCATTGAGCTGATCCCATTGCAGATTCGGTCGGCAAACAAGTGGCTCGACCCCGAGCTGCCATCGTTGAAGGGAAAACTCATCGGCGTGGTGTCGAACTGGGTAGACTTCAGGGAGATTGCGCGGACGATGCTGGCAGCGGCGGGGGTTGATCCGGACTTGCTGGTGGTGCGCAACCCGAGAAAGCCGCGATGGCTGCGCGGGCTCGATCAAACCGGTGCGATTATTTGCGACGCGCACACGGCGGTCACGCGTGAGCTACCAACAGGACCGCGAGTATTCGAGTTTTCGCTGCTGGCCGATGCCTTCCAACTGGAATTAAGCAAATTCTCTGATAGTTCGCAATTTTTGTGACACTCGCGAAACTGTCTGGAAGGGCCTTTTTCGGGACTGGAAGATGGCTAATCTCAGTTCATCTCCGCTCCCCCGGAGGAGGCTGAACTGATGAATACCGTTTCGACTGATCCCGTTCTCGTAGACCAAACTGCTCTCCACGCGACTGGCGCACAACGGGGCCGTCGCGGCTTCTGGGCGCTTATTGCCACGCAATTTCAGGGCGCCTTCAGCGACAACATTCTGCGCAACTTGCTGCTCTCGATGATCGTCGGGATGAACCTGGCGAAGAGCGAGCGGGAGACGTTTGTTTCAGTAGTGACGTTTCTGTTCTCGGTGCCGTTTCTCATTCTCAGCATGCCGGGCGGCTGGCTGGCTGACCGGTTCAGCAAGCGCCAGATCACGATCTGGACAAAGGTGATGGAGTTCGGGTCAATGCTGCTGGCAACAGTAGGACTGGCGACCCACTCAATGGCACTTTCACTCGTTGCTTTAACGCTGGTTGCGAGCCAGGCCGCATTGTTTGGACCTTCGAAATACGGCCTGCTGCCCGAGCTGCTGCCCGAAAAGAGCCTGTCATGGGGCAACGGTGTAATTGAGCTGGGCACGTTCCTCGCAATCATCGTCGGAACGGTTGCGGGCGCATGGATGGGCGAGAGTTTCAGCCGTCATGAAATGTTCGCGGGATATGTGCTGCTGGGATTGTCGGTGATCGGATTCGCAACCAGCCTCGGCATTGACAAGGTACCCGCAGCAGCGCCGGAAAAACCGTTTCGGATAAATATTGTCAGCGATCTGTGGGCGCAAATCGGAAAGATGCGCAAAGATCGGGCACTGTTTCTGGCGGTGCTGGGCAATGCGTATTTCTGGTTCCTGGGTTCGCTGCTTTTTTCCACCATCGTGATCTACGGACCCGATGTGCTGCATATCGGCCAGACGAAGACGGGTTATTTGAACGCGATGCTTGCGGTGGGCATCGGCATTGGCAGCATGGCCGCCGGATGGCTAAGCGAAAACAAGATCGAGTATGGGCTGATTCCGCTGGGATCGCTCGGCATGACCTGCACGGGGTTGGCACTCGGCCTGGTGCCGCACGGAATGGCGGGGTCTGCGGTGCTGCTCGGAATGCTGGGCTTCTGGGCGGGATTCTTTGCGGTACCTGTGAACGCGCTCATCCAGCACAAGCCCGCCGAGAAGGACAAGGGCGGAATTATTGCGGCTGCGAATCTGCTGTCGTTCGTCGGTATCGCGATCTCCTCTGGCGTGTACTTTGTGTTCACCGCCTACATTCATCTCGATCCCCGCGGCGTGATCGTGGCCGCGTCGTGCATCACCGCGGTAAGCACGGCATATGTCTTGTATCTGCTGCCAGAGTGGTTTGGGCGGCTGATTCTGTTCCTCGCATCTCGGACGGTGTATCGCGTCAGAGTGATCGGACGCGATAACTTTCCCGAGAAGACGGGTGCCTTGCTCGTGTGCAATCACATGTCGTTTGTGGATGTCGCTCTGCTGGTGGCTGCGACTGACCGGCCCATCCGCTTCCTGATGTACCAGGGAATCTACGATCACCCGGTGGTGAAGCCATTCGCCAGGATGGTAAAAGCAATTCCCATTTCCAGTGAGCAGCATCCGCGTGAAATGCTCCACTCCCTCAAAACAGCAACCGATGCGCTGCGGAACGACGAGATCGTGTGCATCTTCGCCGAAGGACAGATTACGCGCACCGGGCAACTGCTCCCATTCCGGCGCGGACTGGAGCGCATTATGAAAGGCGTTGAGGTCCCCATCATTCCTGTGAACCTTGACGGCGTATGGGGAAGCATCTTCAGCTTCGATCGCGGCCGGTTTCTGTGGAAGATGCCGAGGCGGATTCCGTATCGCGTCACGGTGAGCTTCGGCAAGCCGATGGCGCCAACATCGACGGCAGTCGAAGTGCGGGCCGCCGTACAGGAATTGAATGCCACTGCCTTCGATACGCGGAAGTCTTCCATGAAGACACTCGACCGCGCTTTCATACGGACTGCGCGGCAGCGGCCAGGGCGGCTTTTCATGGCAGACGGCAAGACGCCTGGAGTTTCTTTCGGCTCCGCTCTCAACAAGACCGTCTACATTGCGCGCAGATTACGGCGCAGCATCGGGGAGCAGCCGATGGTGGGAGTGCTGCTTCCGCCTTCAGTAGGCGGAGCACTGACCAACTATGCGCTTATGATGATGGGCCGCGTCCCGGTGAACCTGAACTACACATCGTCGAATGAAACCATCGCAAATTGCGCCAGGCAATGCGAACTGGATGTAGTGATTACCTCGAAAGCATTCATCGAGCGCTTTCCAAATATGACGATTCCGGGACGAACCTTGCTGTTGGAGGATGCGCTAAGCGGTCCGCGGTTCAGCGAGAAGATCGGTGCGCTGTCGATGGCGTGGCTGCTGCCAGCGCCATTGCTGAAGCGCGCGCTTGGTGCGCATCGTGTGAAACCGATGAGCGCCACAACCGGTGCGGTAGGAACGGGTAAATCGTCACCGATGGATGAACTGGCCACAGTGATTTTTTCAAGCGGAAGTACCGGGGACCCCAAAGGCGTAATGCTGTCGCACTTCAACATAGCGTCGAACATCAGCCAGGTCACCCAGGTGTTCATGCTC
>JBEKCW010000138.1:0-11445 GCA_050014675.1 Occallatibacter sp.
CCACCCGGAGCACGACGTTGACGGCCGCCGGAAGATCGATCGACCCGCCGGTTTGCTGGGCGCGAAGTGGAGTAAATGAAACCACTGCCACCATCAGCGATACAGCCAGAATTCGCATGGAGCGAGTGTAACAAAACCGCAGGAACATCTGGCTATCCATGCGAATTCCGGGTGCCCCATCCTTGGCGCGTCTTTGCTTTCTGCGTCAAGGGTGGGAAAGCAACAAGCCCAATCGTGCGCTTACCGATCTAGGCCGCCGCATTTACCGCGGACCGGCCGTGATGTAGTCCTCAAGGTAGCGCATCAGCAGCGTCTCCCTGTGAATCAACGTCCCGGGTCCCTCAACAAGTGCGTGGGTTCGGTTGGGGTAATCCATAAAGTCGAAGGGCTTGCCGAGAGCGATGAGCTTGTTCATCAGACGCTCGGTTCCCTGGAAGTGCACGTTGTCGTCGCCCGAGCCGTGAATGATGAGAAGGTGGCCGGCCAGCCCGCCGGCAAAGCTGATGGGCGAGCCGTCGTGATAGCCCTTTGCATCCTGCTGCGGCAGGCCCATGTAGCGCTCCTGGTAAATGGAGTCGTAGAGCGCCTGATCGGGCACCGGCGCCAGCGCAACGGCGGCCACAAGCTGGCCGGGATAGCGAAACATTTCATTGAGCGTGGACGACCCTCCACCCGAGTGGCCCCACATGCCCATGCGCGTGGAGTCGATGTACGAGTGCGCCTGCGCAAACGATGCGATTGCTTCCGATTGCTGCCTTGAGCCGAGAACGCCGATCTGGCCGTAGATTTGTTTGCGCCAATCGCGTCCGCGCGGCTGCGGCGTGCCGGCATTGTCAAAACTCACGACCACGTAGCCTTCGCGCGCCATCACTTTATCTGACCGAAAGCTCCAGCTATCTCTCACCGTAGCGGCTGCAGGCTCGCCGTAAACGAAGACGATCATCGGATATTTTTTTGAAGGATCGAAATTCGGCGGCTTGACGATAAAGGTGCTCAGCTTTACGCCGCCGCCCACGGTGGTGTCGGTAAACTCCACCGGCTCGGCATCAATGGCGTTCTCTTTGGCAATGAGATCGTCGTTCGAAACCAGCGTACGCACGGCCTGCTGCGTTGAGATGTCGATCAACTCGAAGCGCGGAGGCTGCGCCGCATTCTGGAACGAGTGAATGGCCCAGCGCCCGTCAGGCGAAACGTCGTACCGGTGAATGCCCGATTGGCCATCCGGCGTGACGCGCTCGGGAGTGCCTGTGCCGTCGAGCCGCGAGCGATAGAGATATTGGCGGATAAGATCGTGAGGCGACGCGAGGAAATAGAAGTAGCCGCCGGCCGTGTCAAGCAGTACCGGCTCGATAACGTCGGCCGCGAAGTTGGTAATAAGGCGGGGCTGGCCGGTTGCGCGCGACACAAGATACGCATGCCGCCACCCGTCGCGCTCGCTGAACCAGAGCAGATCCTCGTTGCGGCCGCCCTTGCCTGTGACCCACTCGTGCTCCGGCATATAGTCGACCCACGCTTTGTCGGTATCTTCGAAGAGCAACCGTGCCTCGCCTGTCGCCGCGTCTACCAGCATCGCTTTGTCGTCGTTCTGCAGGCGATTGAGACGCTGCAACACAATCTCGTTCGAGTCGCCCACCCAGTCCATGCGCGGAATGTAGTTGTTGCGCGGGTCGCCATCCAGCTTGATCCACGTGGTTGCGCCGCCGGTTGCCGGAATCACGCCCACGCGCACCGCCGCGTTGGTGCCGCCCGGGTGCGGATACTTGTACTTGAGCAGCGTCGGATACTCTGAGTCGGTGTCGTTGATGAGCGTGTACTCTTCAACGCCCGACTGATCGAACTGCCAGTAGGCGATCGACTTCGAATCCGGGCTCCAGCGAAACGCGTCGCGCAGATCGAACTCCTCTTCCGTCACCCATTCCGTGGTGCCGTTGATGATGTCTGAGGAGCCGTCGGTAGTGAGCTGCTGAATGGATAAATCGGCGAGCGATTGCACGTAGATATTGTTGGCGCGAACAAAGCCAACGCGCGTGCCGTCAGGAGAGAACTTGGCGAACATCATGGTTGCCTCGGGGCCATCGCCGCCGAGCTTTGTGAGCTTGCCGTCCTTTACACGCAGCACCCAATAGTCGCCTCGCGTGCGCAGACGCCAGACGCGCTGCGCATGGGTAAAGATCAGCAACATGCTGTGATCGGCCGACCACGAGTAGTCGTCGATGGCGAGCGGGGTCTTTTGCCCCTGCGGGATAAGCAGGCTGGCAGAAACCAGGATGCTGCGCTTAGCGCTTGCCGTGTCGTAGACGGCGATATCCTGCGCATCGGTTGCCGATGTTGAGGGCTCAAGCACTGTGTATCGGCTGCCGCCGTCAATCCAACGGCTCTCGGCCGGGGATTTTGCGCGGGCCTCGCCTGAGGAGCGCATCAAGTCAATGTACTGCTGCGATGGATGCGGAAACGCCGGCGTGGATTGCGCGTGGACGCTTACTGCCAGTAATGCGAACAGCAGGCCGGATGCGATGCCGGCCAGACGGCAACGATGCGATGGAATACAGTTCATGGGTATGCGAGCCCCTTGAGACGCGGAAATGCAGAGTAAAGAGAAAGGCGCGGAGCAGGGTGGGTGCGCTTCCAATGACTTTATCCGATGGAAGGCGATGCGGGCTACTGCGAATTGCAAGGCGACGCTTCGAGGGCGCCGTTTGCGATGCCGTTGTTCCTCGATTCAGCCGATTCTCAAAAAAAGCGCCGGGCTATCCATGCGCATGCATGGATAGCCCGATGTATATGTGGATATGCTTACTGCCTGGCCGGCACGCTGCCTGTTATCTCTCCGGTCGCGGGGGGCACGGCGGGCAGCACTTCAGTATCGCTCGAAACCGCGGTCGGCAGCGGGCCTTCGAGCGCCAGAGCCAGCACTTCATCCATGGAGTCGACGAAGTGGAGCTTCATGCTGTTCTTGATGTTGTCGGGCAGTTCCGACACGTCTTTCTCGTTTGACTTGGGCAGAATGGCTTCGAAGATTCCAGCTCGCAGAGCGGCCAGCAGCTTTTCTTTCAGGCCGCCGATGGGCAGCACTTTGCCGCGCAGCGTGATTTCGCCGGTCATGGCAATGTCGCGGCGAACGGGAATCTTGGCCAGCGCGCTGGCGAGGGCAGTCGCCATGGTAATGCCCGCCGATGGGCCATCCTTGGGGATCGCGCCCTCAGGCACGTGCAAGTGGATATCGAGATTGCGATAGAACTCGCGGCTGAGCCCGAGCGCCTGCGCGCGCCCGCGAATGTAGCTGAGCGCGGCCTGCGCCGACTCCTGCATCACGTCGCCAAGCTGGCCGGTGATGGTGAGCTTGCCCTTGCCGTCGAGCACCTGAACCTCGGTTGAAAGAATGCTGCCGCCGACTTCGGTCCAAGCCAGGCCGGTAACCAGCCCCACCTCGCTCTTCTCGTGCACTTCGCTGTCGCGATATCGCGGCACGCCAAGGTACTCAATCACGCTCGATCCGGCAATTTCTTCTTTGTGCTTGGCGCCGGCCTTGACCACCTTGCGCGCCACCTTGCGGCAGACGTTGCCGATTTCGCGCTCCAGGTTACGCACCCCGGCTTCGCGCGTATAGTAGCGGATGATTTCGAGAATGGCGTCGTCTTTGAAAACGATGTTCTTCTCGCTCAAGCCGGTCTGCTCGCGCTGCTTCTTGACCAGGTATTGCTTGGCGATCTCGAGCTTTTCCTGCTCGGTGTAGCCCTGCAGGCGCAGGATCTCCATGCGGTCTTGCAGCGCCGGCGGAATGGTGTGCAGCACGTTGGCCGTGGCGACGAAGAGCACCTGCGAAAGATCGTAGTCAACGTCGAGATAGTGATCCTGGAAAGTTGTGTTCTGTTCGGGATCGAGCACTTCAAGCAGCGCCGATGCCGGGTCGCCGCGGAAGTCGGATGAGATTTTGTCGACCTCGTCGAGCAGGAAGACGGGATTCTTGGTGCCCGCACGCTTCATGTGCTGGATGATCTGGCCCGGCATGGCGCCGATGTAAGTCCGTCTGTGCCCGCGTATCTCGGCCTCGTCCCTCACGCCGCCCAGCGAGAGGCGCACGAATTTACGGCCCGTCGATTTTGCAATCGACATGCCGAGCGAGGTTTTGCCCACTCCCGGAGGTCCCACAAAGCAAAGAATCGAGCCCCTGGGGTTTTTGACGAGCTGACGCACGGCAAGAAACTCGAGAATGCGCTCTTTGATTTTTTCAAGGCCGTAATGGTCGGTGTTCAGCACCTTCTCGGCGTAGTCGATGGAGCGCGTTTCTTTCGACTTTTTCTTCCACGGCACGGCCAGCAGCCAATCAATATAGTTGCGGCTCACGGTGGATTCGGCAGACATGGGCGGCATGGCCTCGAGCTTTTTCAGCTCCTGGATGGCCTTGTCGAGCACTTCCTTCGACATGCCTGCCGTTTCAATTTTCTTGCGCAGCTCGTCGAACTCGCTCTTTTCGCCGCGGCCCAGTTCCTTTTGGATGGCCTTGATCTTCTCGTTCAGGTAGTACTCTTTTTGCGCCCGCTCCATCTGCCGCTTCACGCGGCTCTGGATGTTGCGGTCGAGATCGAGCTTTTCAATTTCTATGTCGAGCACGTCGGCGATGCGAGCCAGCCGCGCCGCTGGATCGAAGATGGCCAACAGCTCCTGCTTCTCTTCAATACCCAGTTGCAAGTTGGCCGCGATGGTGTCTGAGAGCTTGGCCGGCTCATCCATGCGCACGGTGGCGATGATGGTTTCGTAGTTGAGCGACTGCTGCAGCTTGACGTACTGCTCAAACAGGCTGGTGACGCGCTGCATCAGTTGCTCAAGGGCCGGCGTCATTTCAAAATTGGATTTGCCGGTGCGCACCGTGGCCACAAAAAAGCCGTCGCGATCGTTCACTTCAATCGACTTGGCGCGCTCCACGCCTTCAACCAGCACCTTGATGTTGCCGTCGGGCATTTTGACGCTCTGCACGATGTTGCAGATGGCGCCTACCTGGTAAATGTCCTTGGCCTTGGGCTCGTCAATGGAGGCGTCGTGCTGCGTGGCGAGAAAAATCTTGCGGTCACCGGTGAGCGCTTCTTCAAGCGCGCGCACGCTTGACTCGCGACCGACCACAAACGGAGTCATCATGTAGGGGAAGATGACCATATCGCGTATGGGCATCATGGGCAGCTTGCGCACGTCGGATTTTTCTCGGGGAGTCGTCATCGGAGCACCTTATTCTTAGACGCCCTCGGCTCGCTGGCGACTCACGAGCCTTGCGGGGTCATAGGTGGATTGTACAGCGGATGAGGCTCAGGCACATTGTTGAAGATGCAAGTTTTCCCGGTTCCTTTTGACACAACTCAAGCCGATTGTGATGCATAATGGGCTGATCCCCAGAAAGGTTCGTTATGAGCGGTGAAGGAAATCCTCGCACTTCCACGGCCAAATCGACCGGCAAAAACTCTTTAGCGGGCACCTTGCCGGTGCTTGCGCTTATCTACGTCCTTGGTTCGTTCATGATCAGGCATTACCATTCGATGCCTGTTTACCTTCGCTTCATTTTTGTCGTGATCATTGCCTTGGGAGCGGGGTGGGTGCTTCTGCTGGGCATGTTTGCCATCGGCCTCGGCAAGATCTACGGCACGGTCGCACACGTGCAAATCCAGTCGCCGGCTTTCATCCGAGGCATTCAAGAGCGATTCAACTCTGAAATCGTCCAGCTTGAATCGTTTGGATTTCAAACAGCCCTTTATTTCGGCGAGTCCATTTCGGCGTTCCGCCTTTTTCTTTTCCTCCCGGCTGTTGTATACGTCATGATGTGGGTAAAAGGGGAGCCTTTGGCCTTTTATGGAGGGTTCAGAATTGTCAACGGCAATCCCGTCCTGGTGGCCAAAGACCGGTCGGCCTATGTGCACCCGGGCGGTCTCGGCATCACCTTTCACACTGCGTTGCGCGACGGCACAATCCTGATGACGCGCAACTACGAGTCCGGCGGCCAATACGCCCAGGAGGTGATTGTGCGCTGCGTGAAAGCGCCGCTGGCAGAGATGTGGGCCGCACACCAGCGGGAGGTTGCGTCGATTGCAACCGACCTGAACCCTGTCGATCGCCAGAACGGTTTCGAGTTCTACTCGGCGATGGACCGCAAGGCGACTCCGACGAACATTTGATTGGGATGCCGCGTGGGCGATACTAGAGGAAGTGGAGATGAAAAGCGATGCAAGAACGCGCAATGCCTCAAAAAGGACCGTATCCCGTTGAAGTCGAAGCCGGGAAGAGCTACCTATGGTGCGCCTGCGGCCACAGCGCAACGCAGCCCTTCTGCGACGGCAGCCACGCCGGAACGGGATTTACGCCCGTCAGGTTTGATGCCAAGGCTTCAGAGACGGTATGGCTGTGCGGATGCAAGCGCACCCGCGACAAGCCCTATTGCGACGGGACGCACGGGGGGCTCTAAAGCGAGGGCAGGACGATCAAGCGGCGAGCAGCCTGCGCTTCAAGCCGCGTTACCTGCGCTCAAGAGCGATCAATTCAACCGCATCCGTGGTCAAAGCGTTTGAGAGCTTCAAGCCGGGGCCCGTCTCCGATTTTTCCTCAACCAGATCCAGGTTTTGCGTCTTTCCGATCCGGTAGCGCTTCAACGTGAAGGCCGCGTTGCCCCAGGGCAGGTGGTCGACCGCCAGATTGTAGCCGGCGTTATCGTGATAGACGATGCCGCTGCGAGGCGCAAGAGACTTCTCGTTGCTCGCGTCAGAAGTGCTGTGGGGCGCCTTCAGCTTGCTCTCGGGTATTTCGTAGTTGCTGATGAGAATCTGCACGGTTCTGCCATCCGTGGAGCGCCCCGCAAGCACGGCGAAGCCAAACGTGTCGGCGCCCTGCACCGCGATCCGCTGCGGCGTGTCCAGCATCTGTCCCATCGCCTTGAAGGTGTACGCCGTCTTGAAATATTGCCCCTGCAGGTCGAAGAGCCCCATCCATGCCGCATCGCCGCGATAAAACATCGCGTGATCGATCGGAGCGTCTTGAAAATAACTCATCACCGCGCCGATATAGGCGGCGTTGTGCGGGCCTTGCAGTTCTGCTTTTTCTTTTTCGGTAAAGTCGGAGCTCAAATTCCATTCGGAAAGAATGCTCTCCGCCTTAGGAAATCCGTGCGCATCGAGTACCCTGCGGATTTCGAGGGCCAGGCGTGCGGCATCGTAAGGATCGGCGCTCGAATCGGCATAAGTGTGCCAGGAGTAAAAGTCGAGCGGCAGTTTGTGCGCGGCGCAATAGTCAATGAAACCTTCGCGATAAGCGCCATCGTCAAGGGGATTCGCAATCGCATCGCCGCCCACCTTAAGCGCGGGATCCACGGACTTCAGGGCCAAAGCAGTCTTTGCGTAGAGTGAGTAAAACTGCTCCGGCGTCCCGGTCCAGAAAATGTCACCCGGTTCATTCCAGAATTCCCAGTAGCGGATGTTCCAGTGAAAGCCGCGATCCCATCCCTGGTTGTAATGCATGGCGATATGCTTCACCACGCTGGCATACTTATCGAAATCGGCCGGCGGTTCAGTGTTGGCGCCCCAGCTGCGCCCTATGCGGTAGTAGACTTCAGCCCCGCTGGCATGAACCGCAGCCAGCATCTTGTCGGTTGGGCCGAAGTTGTAGCTCTCCGGCTTTTCCGGATCGGCATTCTCATTGGGGAAGACGATGGAAGCGTTGCCCGCTGTCGTCACGCCGGCACGCTGGGCAGAGTCGGGAATCAGCCAGCCCAGGTATTTATCGTCGTATTTAAACTTGGCGTCCACATCGGTGGGGCCCATCACATCGTGGGTCCGAACCATGCCGATGCGCAGCCCCCTGTACTGCTTTACGAGGCTCGGGAGCCCGGCCATCACCGGCGCGGGCATGCCGTTCAAACCCTGAAAAGAATGGATTTCGCCGATGACTCGATCGGCATCGACGAGCACGGTACGGAAACCGCTGGTCGCGGTGGTTTGGGCTAATGTAGCTGAACTAGAAAGCAACAGAAAGAGCAGGCAACGTGCGGAATACTTCACTGGAGAGACTTCTTCCCGGTGCAGACGCCTTGGGGGAAGTCCCCGCACCTTCAGCATGCGAGTCTAGCACGAGGTTGCCCAGGCCCGAATCCCCGCGCTCCGCCGATTAATTTTCCGTCGGGATTTTGCGGGCGCTGTCGACGACCAGCACCGCCAGGTTTTCTTTGCGGCTCTCGAGGTCCAGCCCCAGTTGATCGCGCAAGGTCCTCTGCCATGCGGTGAACATATCGGTGCCCAGCTCGGGACGCATCTCCACGCTGAAGTCAAAAACACCCGCAAGTCCTGTTTTGTCGACCACTGGAATCTGCGGTCCACCTGCCCTTGCCGGTTCGCTCGGACTTGTCGGGGCGGGTATGGATAACTGCAACGCCAGCAAATCAGCGAACTGGCGCATATCTCCGTGGAAATGGAAGCCGGCCTGGGCCGCGGGCGTTTCGCCGTCCTTCAGCGCATGAATCCTGGGGCCTGATTTGCCGGCAACCAGCTCATACATGCGCATTTCCCGCGTCTCGGTGTGCTCCAGTAAATTGAAGCGCACAGCAAGCAGACTGCGTAACATCGGTGCCATTTGCTCCCTGGTGCTTGCCCCGGCCGTTCGGGCCTCAATGTCGTATTCGTCCTGCTCCAGCCAGTTCGGGCCTGATACCTGATTCAACTGCAGTCCGTAGGCCTCTGCCACAAGGCGCTTCAGCGTAACATTCCTCGCCGTAAGCCCATTCGGCGAGTAGGTGAGTCGATTGTTGTAGTCAGGTCCGACAACGTGCTGGCTCGGCCTGACTGAGGCGACATCGAATGCCGGCGCCGACGGCGCAGCCTGGCCAAGAATTACTGCGCTGGAAAGAGCGAGAGAGACGAGCAGGCAGAGCGCACGCATGCCCCTAAGCATATGCGGAGGCGCACGTTTTAGTAAATTGCGAAAGGGCGCAACGGGTTTTCAGGTTCGTGCTATACCATGTCCCAAAATCGGGAAATGGGGCAAATGATGGTTTATTGGGTCCCGGCAAAGGCCTCGCAGGGCACGCCTCGGTTTTGGGATGGAAACGGATGCAAGAAAGATCGCGAGCGGAGGCAAATTTGGATATATTGGTTCGCAGCCAAAAGGCAAAACGGAAGTCCCGGTTAGTGGGAGGTAGAGGGTGAGAACAGCTTTGTTCGTGTGCGCGATGGCGGCGATGACAGCTGCGCAGGTAATGGCCCAGCGGCCGTTGTCAACCTTTGAAACGTCGGAGGCGGTCGCAGGCATCAAGACGAGCGGAGCGACCGCGGCACGAGTGTGGGATGCGGCGAAGGGGCGATATGGGCTTGAGGTACGCTTTGCGCCGCTCGATGGCGGCCAGATCGAGATCCCGGTGCCGGAAGGCGACTGGCGAGGCTACGGTTCGCTTGTGCTGGATGTGACGAACACTTCCAGCGAGCCGCTCCTGTTTTTTGATCTGTCGGTCGAAGTGCGAGACCAGGCTGGCGCTGGTACCGTTGGCCGGAACCAGTGGGAGCTTGCTCCGGGCGAGAAGGTCACCTTTGCGCAGTCGTTGAATGCGCCGCCGTCGTGGAAGCTGGTAATGCAAAGCGAACCGCCGATCGACCATTTTGCAATGCTGGAGTCTGACCACCAACCGGTGGATCTGGGAAAAATCGCGACGGTGCGGATTTCTATGAGCAAGCTGGCGAGTCCGCGAACGATCGTAATCGATAATTTGCGCCTGGGACCGGCGCCTTCATACGAGAAGATTGTGGACCGCTTCGGGCAGTACACTGGCGCGGACTGGCCCGGCAAAGTGAAGAGCGAAGCGGTCCTGAAGGCGCAGCTTGTGGAAGAGCAAGCGGAACTGAAGGCGGCGCCGGCTCTGCCTGATCGCGATGAGTACGGTGGACTGGCCGACGGCCCACAACTTGAAGCCACCGGGTACTTCCGCACGGTGAAGCGGGATGGTAAATGGTGGTTCGTCACGCCGAGCGGTCATCTGTTTTTCTTGCTGGGAATGGGCACGGTAGACACCAGGGGCGAGACGCTGGTTGAGGGCCGGGAGCAGATGTTCGAGTGGTTGCCGGCTAAGGACGATCCGCTGGCGGCGCATTACTCCACTTTGACATGGTCCGCACCCGGCCCGGGAGGCACGCCACCAGCAGAACGCCGCGTCTACAACTTTTACTCGGCAAATCTTGAACGGAAGTACGGCAAGGACTGGTACGGCCAATGGCAGCAAGCAACGCTGGCCCGGCTCAAGAGTTGGGGATTCAATTCCCTCGGCTGGAGCGACACGCAGCTGACCGACCACGAAAAAATGCCGTACACATTGATCCTGGATATAAGCGGCGATTTCGAGAAGCTTAAGAATATGTCTCCACTGCCCAACTATGGAACCGGGGTCCCCGACACGTTCGATCCGCGGTTTCCCGAGGCAGTGGACCGGAGCTTGCGTGCGATTGCCACCGAGCGGCGCAACGACCCGTGGCTGGTCGGGTATTTTGTGAGCAACGAGTTGCCCTGGGGGTTCATGCGTAGCGACCGTACGCGGTATGCTCTGGCGCTCAAAGTGCTCTCGCTGGGTGCGGCGTCGCCCGCCAAGAACGCTCTGGTAAAGCAACTGCAAGCGCGCTACGGAAGCATCGAGAAGCTGAATGCGGCATGGAATTCACGGCTAGCTTCGTGGGAAGAACTGCTCGAAAAGCCCTATCGATACGAGGGCGATCTCAGCACGGCCGCCTGCGAAGATATGGGCGCGTTTGTGAAAGAGTTGGCGATGCGATACTTCCGCACCATCCACGATACGCTGAAGAAATACGATCCCAACCACCTGTATCTGGGCGTGCGATTCGCGTGGCTGATATGGGAGAAATACCAATGGACCACGCCGGAAGTAGAAGAAGCGGCGGCCGCGTACTGCGACGTAATCAGTTACAACGTTTATGTGGCGCGGGTAGACGGCCGCTGGGATTTTCTGAAGCAGCTTGACAAGCCGGCGATTATTGGCGAGTTCAACTTTGGAGTGCCCGATCGCGGAATCTACCCCGAGATGCTGGGAGTGCGAAGCCAGGAGGAGCGGGCGCGGATGTACCAGGAATACGTGCGTAGCGTGGCAGACCACCCGGACTTTGTGGGCTGTTACTTCTTCGAGTACCTCGATGAGCCGCCAACCGGCCGGGGTGGCGACTACGAGAATATTGTTTCGGGGTTTGTGTCGGTTACCGACAGTGCGTATCCAGATATGGTGGAGGCGGCAAGGACGGTGAATGCGGAAGCCTATCGCCGCCGCGAGACGAATCTGCAATCCGGGCCAGCCGTGTGGGAGCACTGATGCTGGCAGGCGCCAATCGGTGAACCGATCTCTATCCGGCCTTCTCAAGCAGGCAAAGCGACAGGTCTCTGCGCTCCACCATCTCGCGCGTGATCTCCACGTCGCGCACTCGCTTGTTG
>JBEKCW010000139.1:0-11444 GCA_050014675.1 Occallatibacter sp.
ATAGTGTTTCATCTAAAGGACAAGAGCGAAGCGGAGATGCGCCAACTCGCAGATTCATTCGCATTCGACTCCTGCAGTCCCAATGCCGAGCTTGTTGACGTATATCGTGTTGGGAAAGATCGACAAGTCCATTAATCGGAGCATAATGATCACGCGCCGCGACTTCGTAAAAACATCTGTATTGGGCTCAGCAGCAGCGTTTGTATCCCCGAGTCCACGAAGGTAGCGCCCGGCTCCAGCCCGGTTGTCGTGTGGGCGTCCACGCCCGCACACGGCGCGTTTCGAGCCGCATTTTCATTCTCTCTGGGTGCCGCAACGCGGCAGGTATGACTGCGGTTGATCCTCAACAAATTTCGGTGGAAGCAAGGTTGGGTTCAGTTCGGATAACTTCCGCATTGCCGGTCATATGCCAGCGAAGTTAAACGCTGTCTCCTCGTGCTAGCAGTTTTCGAAGGCATATATACGAAAACGAGGCCAATGTCGCAAGCATCGCGACCACGACGGACCAGCCGAAAAGAATACCAATGAGTGTCGGTAGGTGGACTTGTTCAAAGATTGCGGAACTACGCAAGCCCCACTCGGAGAACATTTACGTTAGCGATTCCATTGGCACGCAGGCGATTGCGCTGAGGAAGATTGCGAGGAGGAAAACTCCCGTGCAGAGGTGCCGATAAGAGGAAAGAACGGCGAAAGCCACGACGAGCGATAGCGGGATTGTGCCCACCAAAATGTACTTGAGGAGTTGTGGGGACTCCACATCCATCCCCAATCTCAACAGGATGAGAGAGAAAACGAGGCCGGACATGATTACTGAGCAGTACGCGGAGAATATCCTTGCCCGTCGCATTACGAAGAAATAATACCAGCCGAATCCGCGGTAGTTGTTCTATCGTCGCCCACGCGGAACTTATAAATCGGCAAAACATACCAACCCACTTCTTCTTCACAAAAATGCCATCGCAGCATAGAAAATCGCCAATGTCGAATTTACAATCTCGTCCCCAATATTTCTCGCCCCCCTTTGCAGGTAATTTCCCCCATTTCAGCTACTCTCAAATCAGGGCATAGCATCCTCGCGCAAAACCGGCAGAATATTTAGCCCTCGCGCGGATCAGTTTTCGCCCCATCCGTCTCAAATCAGCGCCCGTAACTCATTGGCCCGCAGGATTTTAAATCTAAATCCAGCGCCATGAGATATTTACGGTCGTTTTGCGCAATTTTGGTCACATTCAACTTCAACCGAATCAACCACTTAACCGTTCCCAGGGGGGAGAGGGGGTATCTCCATGTTCGCTGCTTGTCGGCACATCAAATCCGACGGAATCAGGTGCCAGTCGCCGGCCATGCGCCAAAGCGACTTCTGCTACTTCCATGTCAAGCTCCACAAATCCACGCGCGGCGTCGAACGGCGCAAGCTCAAGTTCTCCGCCATTGTAGACACCGCCGGAGTCAGCACCGCGGTCATCCAAATCCTCAATGCGCTTATAGGCAAACGCATCGACGCCAGGCAGGCCGGCCTCGCCCTCTACGGCATTCAAATCCTCGCCCAGAAAGTCGACGACTCCCGCAGCTCCCCACGTGAAACGGTCCGTGAAATTATCCGGTCAAAACAGGGCGACGAACTCGCCCCCCAAGCTCTGCGTCGTGGAAAAAGGCTGGGGTAAGAGCTATGAAGACTGCTCCGAATGCCCCCACCGCGATACCTGCGGCAAGCTCGGAAACGAAGAAGAAGAGGAAGAAGAACAAGCAGAGGCCTCGGAAGAAGAAAGCGCCGAGCCCGCCGAAGAGAGCGTCGCGACCAGCCTCACCGCAGCCGCCGACGAGGATAAACCCTCCAAAACCTCCCGCCGGCGCCCCGCCACCTTCAAAAACGCCACCGAAGCCAACTACAACCAGGTCCTCGAAAGAATGAGCCCCATTGCCCTTCTAAGATTCTTCCTCAAGCTCAGCCGCCCGGCTCACCAGGCTCCTGATCGTTCCCACAATTCCGCATGTTGCATGAGCCCCATCACCTGACCTGAAAAGAAAAACGTAAAGCCGGCTTGACATCGCACGCGACCGGTGCCATTCTCGTATGGAAAGCCGACTTTACATGGCCAACACCATCACAAACCGGGTAAAAGAGCTCCGCACCGCCTGCGGCATGACCCAGGAGCAGCTGGCCGAAGCCACGGGAGTTTCACGCCAAAGCATCAACTCCATCGAGCGCAACCGCTACGTGCCCTCGCTCGAGCTGGCGCTCATCTTTGCCCGCGTCTTTCGCTGCCCCACCGACGAAATCTTCACCCTGGAGAACCCGCAATGATCCCAAAGCTTCTCAGCCGCTTTCTTATGCTCGACCACATCGCCGACGAGCGCATTCTCGAGCATGGCCGCCGCTCCACGTCTATCGCGGCCGTCGTCGGCGTGCTCGCCCTCTTTGTGCTGCTCGAATACCGGCTGCTGGTCGAACACCGCATCAGTTGGGATCTGATCATTGTCATCTACGCCATGGGCATCACCAAGATTGCGCTCATGCTTTGGTACCGCTTCAGCAATTAGGAGGGAAACTCTTATGTGCCGTAACATTCGCGACTACGGCCCCAAAACACGCAGCATCTACGCCGTTGGCAACGTCTGCCTCATGGCCGGGCTCATGCTCAACCTGTTCTTCACCAGCTTCGGACATCGCCATCCGGATCTCTACCTCGCTCTGCGCGGCTTCTTTATCGGAATGGCCATCGTGTTCTTGTTCTGGTCAACTCGCCGCATGCGCAACTGCGGCTCCCGAGTCTGAAAGGAAAAACCAATGTTCCTGCTCGATTCCTGCTCTCTGCAAAAATCTCTGCCGATCCTGTTTCTCTTGCTGCTGATCGCGCAAGTCGACCTCGCCAGCGCCTTCGCGTGGCCCCTGCCGCTGCTTTCGCTGCTCCATCTCACTCCCGTAACCAACGACACCTGCCGTGGAGTTTGCGCCGGGGTGGGCTGCTCCATCGATGTGCTCGCCGTCTTTCAGTTGCTGCGCATTTTCGCGGGTCGCGCGCTTGCCCAAAACCAGAATCCGCGGCACCAGTAAGCCGCCGCCCCAACCCCCTCGAAAGGAGATCCCCATGCTTTTCGACAAGCTCTCCTCGAATCCGGCGAAGGTAGTCCCCGTCGCCATGATGCTGCTCGTCACCGGTCTCATGCTGCTGGTCGTCGCAGGCGATTGGCCGCGCCTCTCTTACCCGGCCGGCCACTTCGGCCTCGACAACAGCGACCTTCTCCGCGGATTTCTCTTCGGCGTCGCCATCGCCTTCGAGATCGCCTCGCTAGTCATCCTCACAACCTTCGCCGCGGCAAAATCCAGGAAAGCCTGACCGCACCAAGCATTCGGCGCCATCCCAATCGTGCAAGAAAGATGGGTGCCCCAGGTCCGGGGTCCCCACGGACAGGTCATCGTCCGTGGGGTGGAGGTCCGTCGCCTTTGGGGACCTGGGATACCTCAGACCTAACCGCCCCATCTCAATCAGGCACTGCGACCGCACTTCTATACTGGATTGATGACCTCGAACCGCAACCGCTCCGCAGCCCTCCAATCGCGCGCCGAGCGCTTTTTCCCCGGCGGCGTCAATTCCCCGGTGCGGGCCTTTCGCGCGGTCGGCGGCGCACCTCCGTTTGTCGCCATCGCCCAGGGCGCCTACATAACCGACGCCGACGGCAATCGCTACATCGACTACTTCGGCTCATGGGGACCCATGATTCTGGGCCACGCCTTCCCGCCTGTGGTTGAAGCTATCGAGCGCGCGGCCCGCAATTCGGCCAGCTTTGGCGCTTCAACCGCTGCGGAGGCCGACCTGGCCGAACTCATCGTCGCCTGCTACCCGGCCATCGAGAAAATGCGCTTCGTCAGCTCCGGAACCGAAGCCACCATGTCGGCCATTCGCCTTGCGCGAGCCGCCACCAACCGCAAAATCATCGTCAAGTTTGAGGGCTGCTATCACGGTCACGCCGATGGACTCCTCGTCAAAGCCGGCTCCGGCGTCGCCACCTTTGGAATTCCCGGCTCGGCCGGAGTGCCCGAAGAAGTCGCGCACCTCACGCACGCGTTGCCCTACAACGATCTCGCAGCCGTTGAAGCCGCTTTCGACGCCCATCCCGATCAAATTGCCGCCATTATTGTCGAGCCGATCGTAGGCAACGCCGGTTGCATTCCCCCCGCGCCCGGCTACCTCCACGGCCTCCGCGAACTCACCCGCCGCGAAGGCACACTGCTCATTGTGGACGAAGTAATGACAGGCTTCCGCGTCGCGCTCGGCGGCGCATGCGAACTGTATTCTCTCGACCCCGACCTCGTTACGCTCGGCAAGATTGTTGGTGGAGGTTTGCCCGTCGGCGTCTTCGGCGGCAAGCGCCAATATATGGATATGCTGGCGCCTCTTGGCCCGGTTTACCAGGCCGGGACTCTGAGCGGAAACCCGCTCGCCATGGCAGCGGGCATTGCAACGGTCAGCCATCTTAAGGACCACGCAGCAGAGGTCTACCCTAAGCTCGAAGCCACATCGAAAGCAGTCTTTGAAGGCGTCGCCGCACAAGCCCGCTCAGCCGGCATACCGCTTACCCTGAACCGCGTCGGCTCCATGGGTACATGGTTCTTTACCCCCGGCCCGGTAACGAACTACGACGAAGCAGCCAAAAGCGACACCGCCGCCTTCGGCCGTTTCCATCGCGCCATGCTCGGCCACGGCGTCTGGCTCCCGCCCTCGCAGTTCGAGGCCGCATTCATGTCCGCCGCCCACACCGACGCCGAAATCGCCGCCACCATCGCAGCCGCCCATGAAGCTTTCACAGCCGTGCTGGCGGCGTGACCTCGACGCGATAAAGCCGCGTCCTACGAACCCCGTGCCCCGTCCTTCCACAGCCTCATCGTGGAAGGGCGGGACACCTCGAACCTCCACTCACCGCTGCACCCAAGCTTCCAGCCTCACAAACTTGTGTGTCGACTTGTACCGCTCCACCAGCATTCCCGCCGCCGCCACCGACGGCCCGCGCTTGCCCGCCGTCTCCCGATGATTCCCATCGTGCAACACAATATTCGCTGCATTCCCGCTCCGAGTCAGCGCATCAACCTTCTTACCTATCGCCGCCGCAATCTTTTCGGCCGATGGCTCGATCCAGTCATCGGTCATAGCGTTCCACAAAACCGGCTCAAGCCCCAACTCGCGCGCAATGCGAAACACCGCCGGCCGCCGCGCCCCAAATGGCGGCCTGAAGAACTTCACCTTCGCGCCAACAATTTGCTCGAGCGTGTCTTTGGTTCGCTTCAATTCATCTCGAATTCGCTGCGCCGGGCAATATGACAACTTGGGATGGCTCCACGAGTGATCGCCGATCAGGTGCCCCTCGGCCGCGACCCGCCGCACCAGTTCCGAGTGCACCGATGCAAACTTGCCCAACATAAAAAACGTCGCCTTCACGTCATGCTTTGCCAGAATGTCGAGCAGCCTCGGCGTCCACTCGGGATTCGGCCCGTCGTCGAAAGTTAGCGCAATCTCACCCGGCCGCCGCGGAGCCGTCAGCGCAGTACCGAAGATCCGTGAGCTCGGCCACAGCGACGCATAGGCGAATCCGCCCGCGGCTAATCCCGCCGCGCCAGCCGCGCCAAGCCCTGCGCAAATCCCTGTAGCCAGAGGAGAAAGCATACTCTTCCAGTGTGCGTCTCATGGCCTGCCCGCCGCAAGCGCTGGAGCATACGCCTGACCGGCGTATACTTTTATTGTTCGGGCTGCATCCTGAGTCTTCGGAGCGGCACTGGAGTGAATCATGAGTCTTACCGAGTTCCCTTCGGGCGCTTGTCGTCCGTCCGCCGGCCTTCCCCTCTTAAAAGTCACCGTGCCTGCACTGGCTGAGATGAAGCGCCAGCGAAAGCCGATCTCCGCGCTCACTGCCTACGACTACGCGACCGCGCGCCTGGTTGACGAGGCCGGCATCGATTTAGTGCTGGTCGGCGACTCGCTTGCCATGGTGGTTCTTGGCCACGAAAATACCCTCGCCGTTACGGTGGACGAGATGCTGCACCACACTCGCGCCGTACGCCGCGCGGTGCGCCGAGCGCTGTTGGTGGCCGACATGCCTTTCGGCAGCTATCACGGATCTATCTCTGACGGCGTGGCCAACGCCGTTCGCTTCATCAAGGAAAGCGGCGCCGAAGCTGTAAAGATCGAGGGCCCGCGCATCGAGCTCGTCCGCGCCCTCACTGAGGCTGAGGTACCCGTTATCGGCCATCTTGGACTCACGCCGCAAAGCGTCCACCGCATGGGTGGCTACCGCGTGCAGGCCCGCACCGCTGAAACCGTTCGCCAACTGCAGTCCGACGCTCGCTCGCTCGCTGAAGCCGGCGCAGGAGCCATCGTGCTTGAAGGCGTGCCGCGCGAGGTGGCCGAAATCATCACCGGCGAACTCGCCATACCTACCATCGGCATTGGCGCCGGCCCCCGCTGCGACGGGCAGATCCTCGTCTTCCACGACCTCGTAGGATTGACCTTCGCGCCCGCCGCCAAGTTCGTTCGCCGCTATGCCGATCTCGGCACAATTATCCGCACCGCCGTCGAGCACTATCGCGAAGACGTCGAACATCACGCCTTCCCCGCCGACGAAGAGAGCTACCACCTCGGCGAGGCCGCACGCCAGGCGCTTACATCGCTCCCCGTTCCTCCTTCCGATTTCGATTCCGGCGACGAAGTTGTCAATCGCGACTCGATGCAGGACTGGACAAATTAGGTGTGGACGGCTTGAGACGCGACTGATGGAGATTCTTCGCAGAGTAAGTGAACTTCGCGAGTGGTCGCGGCGCGAACGCAACGACGGTGGCAACACGATCGGTCTCGTTCCGACCATGGGCGCGCTGCACGCCGGACACGCGTCGCTGATTCGGGCGGCAAGCGAATCGTGCGGATTCGTCGCGGTGAGCATCTTTGTGAACCCCACGCAGTTCGGGCCGAATGAGGACTTCAGCCGCTATCCGCGCACATTTGACGCCGACTGCGCTCTGGCCGAAGCCAACGGAGCGAACGTCATCTTCGCTCCGACGGTCGAGGAACTTTACCCGACAGGCTCGTCCACTTTCGTTGATGTCGAGGAACTGAGCAATCGTCTCGATGGGCTCTCGCGCCCGGGGCATTTCCGCGGAGTCGCAACTGTCGTCTCTAAATTGCTGATCGCGGCCGAGCCCGATCGCGCCTTCTTCGGCCAGAAAGACGCAGCGCAAGTCTCCGTCCTTCGCCGCATGGTCACCGATTTTCGCATCGGAACAGAGATCGTAGTCTGCCCCATCGTTCGCGAATCCGACGGCCTCGCCCTTAGCTCCCGCAACGCGTATCTCAGCCCAGCCGAGCGCAAACAGGCCCTCGTCCTCAGCCGCGCGATCCGGAAAGTCGAGTCTCTATATTCGATCGGCGAGCGCGACTCAGCTAAATTGATCGCCGCCGCGCGAGACACCTTCGCTACGGAACCCGCCGTCCGCATCGACTACGTCGAGCTAGTCGACGGGCCAACGCTCCAGCCTCTCGAAACCGCCGCTCCGGGCGCTCTCTTTGCCGTCGCCGCATACGTCGGCTCGACGCGCCTTATCGACAACACAATCCTGGGTTGAGCGCTGATCGCAGCTCGCCCGAGAAACAAAAAGCTCTGGAAGATTTGCGGCCCACATGCCATGCTTGGTGAATGTGCAAGAATCAAGGCCCCATCGCGCATTCTCCACAATGTATTCATCGAAACGCTCTCTTTCTCTCCTACATGGCATTTCGAGGCATGGTCGATCACGAGCAAAATCCTAATGCAGCAAAAATGGCCGGGCGAATTCCCGAAATCTTTAATGAAAACTGGATGGAACTCGTCGTTCCCGATGCCACGGAGTTGAGATTCATCAACGCCCCGTTCGGCAGCTTGTTGCCCGCTCAGCGCGCTGAAGCCAGTTGGCTCATTGAGCGCATGGCAGTGCTCGCCTGGGCTGTTGGCGCGGCTGAGTTGCCGCCTTTCTTCCGCCAGATAAACGGCGCAAAGGTCAGCAAAACGCTGGGCATCTTTCAAGCCGAAGCAAAAGAGCGAGTCGAAGCTGCACATTTGCGCAGCCCCGACGAGATCGTCATGGGCGCCGAAACCTACGCCGCACTCCAGTGGAGACTGTCAGAGCACGCCAGGAATCCCGGCCACGTCGACCTCTATCAAAAGGTCAAGGACCCTGAAAGCGAGCATCTGACCGTCGAAGGCCTGGAGTTTATCGAAGGCGATCTGGCCATTGAAGGCGTGCCCCTCAGTACCGTACAGCAGGAGAAACTCGGACTCACATTCTCAATCGTCTATCAGCGTTTCAAGGGATTCCGCTGGCTGCTGGGCTACGACCGCGGCGAGTCGACCGTCACTGCGGTCAACTAAACCTTTGTTCTTTCAGTTGTGCGGCAAATACTGGCCGAGCCACTCGACCCATCGCCGGTAAACATCGCGAATCCTTACCGGATCTGCCGGACTGTGACCGCCGATGGGATAAGCGTAAAACACAGTCTTAATGCCGCGATCCTTCAACGAGTGGTACAGCTCGTACCCTTGCGTAATGGTCACGCGATAGTCGCCCACGTCTTGCAGCACCATGGTCGGCGTAACCATTTTGTCGTAGTACGTGATTGGCGACTGCTCCACCCAATGCTTCATCCAGTCGCCGGTGTAGGGCGAACCGCCAATAGCTCCCGCGCGCGTAACATTCGAGTCCGAAAGGTTGTATTGGTCGATCAGGTTCGTCACCGGTGCTCCAGCGATTGCGCACTTCCAGAACTGCGCGTGGCCGATCAGCCAACTAGTCATGTAGCCGCCGTAACTCCACCCTGTAACGGCAATGTTCGCGTCATCCACAATTCCGCGCTGCTTCAGCATCTCAACGCCGGCCAGCACATCGCGGCCAGGGCCATCGCCTGAGTCGTCGATGATTGCATACATAAAGTCGTTGCCCAGATTGTCGCTGCCGCGGTAATTCGGCTCAAATACCAGCCATCCCTGCGCCGCGATGATCTGCGCAAACACGTTGAATGTATCTTTCGACGCCGATACCGGTCCGCCGTGGATATAGAGCACCAGCGGCAGTTTTTTGCCCGGCGTGTAATCGGGCGGATAAGTCAGAATCCCATTCTCGGTCCAGTTCTTAGGCGCCTTGTCGGGGCTCGGCCACGTTACCACCTCGCTCTTGCCCAGGTTCAATTGGTCGAAGTCTGCGTTGAATGAGGTCAGCCTTCGCGGTTTTGCATCGGGCGTATCGAGAACGTAGATCTCCGCTGGATGATGCGGCTCGGTGCCGGCAAAAACGATCTGCCCCTTGGCGCCGACGGCCGCCTCAAGCCAGTAGCCCATAGAGACGGTCACATCTCCGAGGTCAAGCTTTTTCGCTGGCCCTGCGAGGGGCTTGATCCACAAGCCCACGCCGGCCCTGTCGTTCGCTCCACTCAATATTGCTTTGCTATCTGGAGTCCACACTGCGCGAAAGAAATTGCGATCGATAGCGCGCGTCGCGTTTTCGCCGTCGCCCTTCAAGCCATCCACGACGTAAATGTCGGTGAAATTTCGCTCCACACCATCGCGGGGGTAAATGTAAGCCACCTTCGACCCATCCGGCGACGGAACCGGGAATGAAGCCCACTCAGTGTGCGTCGTAATTGGCTCTGACTTCAAGGTCTCAAGGTCAAGCACCTGCGGCGAGCTGTAGCGCCGATCACCGGAGTATGTATTCTCGATGCGCACGTAAACAATCTTCGTTCCGTCGGGTGTAAATGCGATCGGCGAGGCCGGCGGTCCGGGCGGGAACGCCACAGGCAGCGACCAGGTACCTGACGTCAGCCGTTTTGCATCGCCACCGTCGGTTTGGATGAGCCATAGATGCGTGGACAGCGGCTTGTCGCGATCGAGAAAGCTGTTATCGCCGACCTCAAACGCGTCATCAAATTTGTCGGCGCCGGTCTTCTTTGGGGCTTCGTCGATTGCCGCAAAAGCAAACGCGCTGCCATCCGGCTTCCATGCAAACTGCTGAATCGAAGTCGGGCTCTTTGTCACCTGCAGCGCATCGCCGCCCGCCATGTCGAGCACGAAGATCTGGTTGTGCTCCTTCTCATCGGGAGCAAGAAATGCAACCCTGTCTCCCGCGGGCGACCAGCGCGGAAAACCGGCCTTCTTGCGATCGTGCGTCAGCGAGCGGGTCTTTCCGGTGGCGACGTCAACCAGCGCGAGCTCTGAGTCGTTGAGGTCGTTTTCGTAGTCGTTCTTCGTAACCACCGCAACCAGCAGCTTGCCATCGGGCGAGAGTTCGGGATCGCTGACGCGCACTATCTTGCCAACCCAGGCCAGATCGAATGTCTTGCCCGGTTTTGCCGGAATGGCCAGCCTGGCCGTGGCGCTCGCGGTGGGTGGGCTCTGCGCAATCAGCGCAGGAGTAAAGACGGCGGCAACAAGAATAGGCAGCAGGGACAGTTGCTTCATGGTTCAGGCTCCAGGATTCTGTGCATTATCGGGAAAGTGGGTGTGCGACAAATATACAAGATGGTGCTCATCTTTAGTTTCCAGGCAACGCTTCCAGCCTGTGCTACTTTGAGCTTGTAGAGATGCCAGAACTGCCCGATATTACGGCCTACATCACTGCGATTGAGGCTCGCATCGTGGGCCGCGTGCTGGAGCGGGTCGCGATCATCAGTCCATTTCTGCTGCGCACCTACGATCCGCCACTCTCAGCCGCTGAAGGCCGCACGGTGACGTCGCTTCGCCGCATAGGCAAGCGCATCGCAATCGGCGTCGACACCGACCTGTGGCTGGTGCTTCACTTGATGATTGCGGGCCGGCTGCATTGGAAGGCGCCGAACGCCAAACTTGCCGGGCGCCAGGCCCTGGCCGGCTTTTACTTTTCGGATGGGACCCTCACCCTTACCGAAGCAGGCAGCAAGCGCCGCGCATCGTTGCATGTGGTTCGCGGAGACGATGGCTTGCATTCGCTCGACCCTGGTGGCGCCGAAATATTTTCGCTTGATCAGGCAGGCTTTCGCGCCGTTCTCACTCAGGAGAATCGCACACTCAAGCGGGCACTCACCGATCCCCGCTTCGTGAGCGGAATCGGCAATGCTTACTCCGACGAGATACTGCACGCCGCCCGGCTGTCACCCATCACTCAAACCCACAAGTTGAAGGATGAAGAATGGGCACGGCTATTTGCCGCGACCCGCGAAACACTTGAAATGTGGATCGCACGGCTCTCATCGGAAGCTCAAAAAGTATTTCCTGAGGGCGTCACGGCTTTCAGACCGGAGATGGCCGTGCACGGACGCTTTGGGCAACCATGCCCGCGTTGCGGCAAGCCGGTGCAGCGCATTCGCTACGCCGATAACGAAACCAACTACTGTGCTGAGTGCCAGACGGGCGGAAAGGTTCTTGCCGATCGCAGTCTCTCGCGCCTGCTCGGT
>JBEKCW010000140.1:0-11430 GCA_050014675.1 Occallatibacter sp.
TAGCTGGTTTATTCAGGACCAGATCGGAATTATTCCCAGAAAGCTATCGCTGACCCTCGGTTCGAAATTCGAACACAACAACCGATCCGGATTTGAAATCCAGCCAAACGGCAGGCTGATGTGGACGCCGACCTCGCACCAGACAGTTTGGGGTGCAGTTACAAGAGCAGTGCGGACTCCCTCGCGTCTCGATCAGGATCTTCAGCTCACTGATTTTCTGGTGGTGGCGCCCCCGCCGATTTTTCTGCGCGTGGTGGGAAGCAAGAGCTTCAAATCGGAACATCTGCTCGGCACCGAAGTTGGTTATCGCGCGCTGGTCAGTCGCAATTTGTATCTGGATCTGTCTACATTCCGCAACGATTACAACGACCTGTATGGATATGGGCCGGGCAGCGAATATGTAGAGACCACGCCCGCGCCCGCACATATCATTCTTCAGGAACCACTTGCCAACGCCTTGAAGGGCGATACATCGGGGGGAGAGATAGCGCCTGACTGGAAGCCTGCAGAATGGCTTCAGCTTAAGGGCTCCTACTCTTACCTGCATCTGTATGTGCACGATAAGCCCGGCTTCGCAGACGATTCGAATACCGTCTCGGATAACGGCTCGAGCCCCCATCACCAGGCTATTCTTCAGGCCCTGTTCAACATTCCGGGAGGATTTGAGCTCGATCCGACTTATCGCTTTGTGAGCAGCCTGCCCGCTCAGAAGGTGGCGAATTACAACACCGGCGACGTTCGATTCGGCTGGCGTTCGCAGCACAGGTGGGAGATGTCTGTTGTAGGGCGGAACCTGATGCAGCC
Source organism: Occallatibacter sp. (assembly GCA_050014675.1). Classification (GTDB taxonomy): domain Bacteria; phylum Acidobacteriota; class Terriglobia; order Terriglobales; family Acidobacteriaceae; genus Telmatobacter. Next base: position 805 of record JBEKCW010000140.1, read on the forward strand.
GCATCATGCCGAATTCGGGAGCGATGTTGACACCATTGTCGGAATCAAGAGAGATGTGTTTGCCACGATCAAGTGGACCATGTAACGCGGACCATCGATCATGAAGCCAGTAGGAGCCACATTTCGCTCGGTGCACTTTGCTCAAGCTCGCAAGCGGCAACGCCGCGGGAACCAGTTATTCCTGTCACTGATCGCAGCCGCAATGGGTGCGGTGTTTTTCTCCTCCAGCCTCAATGCTCAGCCCGCAACGGCCAGTGCGCATCAAGTCGAGGCCGCGTATATCTACAACTTCGGCAAGTTTGTTAAATGGCCGGCCAATGCCGCCGCCAACCAGAACAACTCGTTCACGATTTGCGTGCTCGGCGACGACCCATTCGACACCATTCTTCAGTCGACCCTGGCGGGCCAGTCGCTCAACGGCAGGCCTGTCAACGTAAGGAGCATCTCAAAGGCTCAGGACGCATCCGGTTGTCACATTCTGTTTATCAATGCGGCGCTGGAAAGCCATCTGCGGGCCATCCTCGCTGCACTCGACCAGTCTGCGGTGCTAACGGTCAGCGATATACCCGACTTCTCTAAGCGGGGAGGCATGATCGAGTTCGTTCCGCAAGGCGACAGGATTCGCTTTGCCATCAATCGCGGCAGCGCCGAAGACAACGGATTGATCCTGGCTTCCGATTTACTCAAGGTGGCAACGACAGTGATCGGAACCGGCCGGAATGGAGGCCAGTAATGCTCAAAATACGGCGATCGCCTATCGCACGAAAACTTACGTGGATGAATATGCTGGTCAGCGGAGTGGCGCTGTTGACTGCCTGCACGGCATTTATTTCATACGACGTGGTTACCTTTCGGGAATCCTCCGTACGAAATCTTTCGGTGCGGGCCCAGATTGTCGGATCGAATTCTGTTTCGGCGCTGCTGTTCAACGACCGGGATTCTGCGGAGAAGACCCTCGCGGCGCTGAAGGCTGACACACACATCGTTTTTGCTGCCATTTACACACCTTCAGGTCAAATGTTTGCCTCCTTTTCCCGCGCAAGCAACCAGCAGAACCCGGCGCTTGTTCCGATTCCCGCGGGCCAGGAAGAGACTCATTGGATCGCGAACAACGAGATTGTGCTGGAGCAATCAATCGTCTTCGACGGAAAGCAAAATGGGACCGTCTATATTCGGTCAAACACTGAGGCGATCGAGCAAAGGCTCAGGCTTTATGTCGAAATCAGCGTATTGGTCCTGCTGGCTTCGTTGCTGGCCGGCCTCGTGGTCTCAGGCGTATTCAGAAACGCGGTGGCGAAGCCCATCGTGCAACTTGCAGAAGCTGCCCAAGTCGTTTCGCGCGATAAGAGCTATTCTCTGCGTGTCCCTCCGCTTCACGGGCAAGGCGAAGTCAGCACGCTGATTGACGCATTCAATGAAATGATGGAGCAAATCGAGCAGAGCGAGGCCAGCCTGAAAAAAGCCCAGGATGAGTTGGAGCAACGGGTGGAAGAACGGACAGCGGAACTGGTTGCGGCACAGAAAGAGGTTCAAGCTTATTCTGAATCCGTTCTCCGCGCCAAAGACGATATAGAACGCGCAAGCAAATTCAAAGATCAGTTCCTGTCAACAATGAGCCATGAACTGCGCACTCCGCTGAACGCGGTTCTCGGTTTCTCTGAGTTGCTGGCCGACGACCGTTACGGCCCGCTCAATGACCGCCAGCAGCGCTATGTCAATCATATTCGCGTTAGTGGGCAACACCTTCTCCAACTCATCAACGACATTCTCGACCTTTCAAAGATTGAAGCGGGACGGCTTCAATTGACGCTTGAAGATGTTTCTGTCTATGTCTCGTTTGCCGAGGTCAGCGGCGCGTTGCAGCCTCTGGTGGATAAAAAGTCTCAGGTGTTACTGCAATCTGCTCCGCGAGATCTGGTGGTGCGGGCTGATGGTACGCGATTCAGGCAGATGCTGATGAACCTGCTCGGGAACGCAATTAAATTCACGCCGGAAGGCGGCAAGATTGAGCTAGCCGCGCGCGCGTCCGGTGACTTTATTCGCGTCGAGGTTCGCGATTCAGGGCCGGGAATTCCCGAAGAAGATCGACGGCGCATCTTCGAGGCTTTTCATCGGTTGAAGCAATCCGATAAGGCCGCGGAAGGAACCGGGCTGGGCCTGGCCATCACGCGCAGCCTGGTTGAACTTCACGGCGGCAATCTGGATCTGGAAAGCAAGGTGGGATCAGGCAGTTGCTTTTATTTCACTCTTCCTGCCGTTTCAACTCCGGACAAGAAAGAGGACCGCAAAGCCGAATCCGCCGCCAATTCATCGACCGCGGTGAAGGTGCTGGTAATCGAAGATGACCCGGCTGCTGCCGATCTGCTCGAGTCACAGTTGGCGTCTGCCGGCTACCAGGTAATGGTGTGCGACCAACCGCAGCAAGCCGTCGAGATGGCCGCCACATTGCAGCCGGCTGCCATGACGTTGGATATTGTGATGCTTCCCGTCAATGGCTGGGACATTCTGTCAAGCCTGAAGAGCGACCCTCGCACCGCCAGGATTCCGGTGGTTGTTGTCTCCGTAATGGATCAACGAGCTACGGGAGCCCTGCTCGGCGCGGATGAATACATTGTCAAGCCCGTCGATCGCACGATTCTGTTGGCCGCAATGGAACGATGCCTCAGCCTTGACCGAAATATCGATGAAGATAATGCGATCCTGGTGGTTGAGGACGATCCCGCTACGCGTGAGTTCATCTCCGAGCTGCTCAGGGGACGCGGGCAAATAGTGAGAACGGCGGCGGACGGCGCGCAAGCACGCGCCCTGGTGATGGCATCGTTACCTCGTCTCGTGATTCTCGATTTAATGCTGCCGAAGGTAAGCGGGTTGCAGTTGATAGCCGACTGGCGCGCTGATCCCCGCACCGCCGATCTGCCCATTCTCGTTTTGACGAACAAGGATCTTAACCAAAACGAGAAAGATTATCTCCGGAAGAATACTGAAGCCTGCTTCTCAAAGCAGGAGCAGTGGCTTGAAGCACTGACCAAGCAGATTAACCGGGCTGCACCGCCGATGATTGCAGGCAAACAATGAAGCAAATCATTCTGGTGGTCGAGGACAATCAACCCAGCCGCGAACTGCTTTCAGACTGGTTAGAGGTTGAAGGCTTTCAGGTGGTTGCGGCCGAGAATCTCGAGCAGGCTTTCGCGGCTTTCAAAGAACAGCCCGCCCCGAATGCGGTTTTGCTCGACGTGCAACTCGGTCTGGAGGACGGATTGTCTCTTGCGAAATGGGTTCGCGAAGATGAGCATTTTCGCAATACGCCGGTGATTGCGGTTACCGCTCATGCGATGGTGACCGATCAGGAACGCGTGATGCAGGCTGGTTGTAATGCAGTGGTATCAAAACCGATCGACTTCAAAGCGCTTCAGAAACAGCTTGCGGCCTGCCTGAATATTCTCGGAGAGGGCTGAGTGACCCGAGGTACAGTTTTTGCGTGGATCTGTGCGGTTTCTGCGCGGGATCTGTACGGTTTCTGTATGGAATCTGTGCGGAAATCCGGCGCCAAGTTGTTGATCCTGCTGGAGAGGATCACCGCTGCACAATTTCTGCGTGCTTTTTGAAGAAAACGAATTATCGTGGAATCGCCAGTCAGGGATTGGCCCACGCTGCGGGCGACGCTGGTGAGTGAGAAGCTGGTGCTGTTCATGATCCCTGACCGGCCCTTTCTTATCTGATCCTATCGAGTATTGTGCGACAAAGGCCGGTAATTGACCGCAGAGACTATAGGGCGCTAAACGATTTATTTCCAATGGATTAAGTTACGAGGCTCTTGACAAACCATTGGACTGGACCTCAAAAGTGAGACAAATTGTATCTTGACCGTTTGCAGCGAACGGAGGGAACTCCAGATGGGTCAGGGAACGAGGCGTCGAAAGTTCACGACGGAGTTCCGGGAGCCGGCATTTTAACGGGGAACTTTAACGGGGAACTCCGAGGCGGAGGGGTTTGGAGGTTCTGGAATCAAATCGGCCCAACCGGATAGAAGAGTCAAAGGAAGGTCGATCGTCCGTTCCGTTGGATTATTTCCGCTGACGACTTGGACGGCTACGCATGCACCGTCCTCAAATGGATCTGAAACCAGCTCGATGTGTTCGCCATACAGATTCACGTGTTTGCCCACGATGTAGCCAAGTTTCTTGATTCGTGCGCAGTTCTCTGCGGGCGTCCGAACACCAATGGGCTCGGGAATAGATGAAGACAAGGAACACCTCGGCCGTGAGGGGACTCTGGTGCCGGGGAATGTTCTCCTCGAATGGCCTGAATTCCTATTCTCTTCTAACAGAGAGTGAGGATGCTGAGCAGTCCGAGACACATCACGTTTGTTACCGCTCGGCTTGGCGCTCTGCCAGGTCGCCAATGAGGGGCAGCTTGATCCGCTTTCCGCCGAAGGCGCCAATGAACACGATGAGCCAGACGATGAAGAGGGCCAGAGCCACCAATTGCAACGCCGTCAGAGTAAGAAAGACGGTAGAAGGCACGATATGTTGCACGAGTCCGACCAGAATGTCGATGACCGCCCACGCAACGAAAAAGAAGATCGACTGCCAGGCGTGGAAGCGGACAAAGGCGTTCTTTCTGAAGGGCTCAACAATCAGCAAGACGATTGCCGGAATAATGGTAAGGTAGGCAATTCCGGCGGCGGCATTGTAAGAGAGGCCCGACGAATTCACATCGGGAGTTGCAGCAGCATTCACATCGGACATGGTCGCTCCTTTGGGGCGCGGACGCTCCATCGGAAGTTGAAGATGGTTCTGAGGCCGATAGAACTCCGACTGAATTGTCGGTCATTCGAAGGCAGCAAGCTGGTCAGGATTGCTCACACAGACTGAAATCGTTGCCGCGTACGCTTCCGGAGCGGAGGCTGTCTGCGCCTCCGCCAGCCGGCCGCGATCGGGACAAACGTGCCGCAAGAAGGTCTATCAGAAAAGGCCCAATAGATAGCAGATCAGCAAGATGAGAAGCACTGTGCCAAGTCCTATGCCTGCTCCTCCGCCGACGCCCCACCGGCCGTATCCGTAGTATCCGCCGCCGCCGCCGAAAACGAGCACCAGAATAATGATGATAATGATCAGCATCTTGCATCTCCTTCGCTCCGGCATCGCCGGGTTGTGTCAATTTCCAGATCGCGCATTGCGTCATTTCCGCGACGATTTCACAGACAAGCGTGCTGCTTAGACCTGCATCGATTGCGGCCCGTCTTTCGCAATCTCTTCAGTATGGTTGAGGGCTTCCACGGAGTATCCCAAAGCCTTCCTGGCCAGTTCCTGAGCGGACGCGTGATCGCCGGTGCTGTGCCCGAGGGCAGCGGCTGTATGCGCGTATGCCGCCCTGGTGTGGAGATCTGCTACTTGCGAGTCCTTGATTTGTGTCATTTTCTTCTCCCTGTCGCGACCAAGCCGTAACCGCGCATGAGCACAAAGCACCCGGCGGTGGACAGGAACATATTCCACAGGGGCGATCCGAGCTTGTGAACGCAGTTAACCAAGCTATTCATCTTCGTTTCAAGCTACTCGAACCAGATCGGAATGGATGTTCGCTTTTGCACGATGGAGAAGTTTATATGGATTGATGCGGAAAGGAAGAACGAACGCCAGGAGACGCAGCATCGCCGACGCCGTGGTAAACGATTAGGCGGTGCAGCGGTAAATGGCGATTGCTCGCGATTGCCGACGCCAGCGGGCGGACGCGATGGCGAGTGACTTAGGGGAATTGATGGCCGTGGGGAAGCAATGCCAGGTTGCCGCTAAGAACATAAATAGAGATGGCCGCTGCCATGAGAAGCGCACCTACCCAGAAGCGCCAGTCACGATGCATCCGCCGCCAGTAAGGGCCGGCGTCGGGCTCGCCGCCATCGCCGCTGTTTCCTTCATGGTTATGCTTGCTTCCGGTCATCTTGTCTCCTAAGTGCCAGAATGTATCTCTGCTTTTTCAGGAAATCAGATAGAGAGACCGCCAATTTTCTCTTGCTGACAGGTGGTTTTTCCGTAATGGATGATGGCGCGTTATCCTGTGTCTTGTTTTCATCGATCGCCAACAGGCCTTCGTCGCTCGAGACAGGGGCCCGGGCTGTTTCTTCATGTTGCTTCACATTCACTGGTGTTTGCTCCATTCGCTGGGACCATTTGGAGAGTCGTCGCCACGCAGGCCCTGGCGTGATGGATGCGATCTTTGCCTGAGCAGTTATCTCACAGCTCGGGCCTGAAGACTGCCATTTTGAAAGTTAGAGGGCGTCTCGCCTTGTCGCAGCGCGTTCTTGCCGGTTGTTACGCGAAGAAGTTCCTGGACAGAAGCGCAAACAAAGCGGGCGCATTTTATAGCCGAAGCACCGAGCAGCCGAAGCGCCGGGACCGGGCAACGCCCAAAGCCCGCGCGATGCGAGATTCGACCTGAATGTTACGAATGGCCCGTTACTTTGAAAAGATGGGTCGGTTCTTGTCGTAACTCTGTTCTTTTTTGGTGGATTTCTCAGCAGCTTTCTCAGCTATGAGGTCGATCTTCTTCTCTGCCGACACATCAGAGTTGGTTAACTCATCCAGTTGCTCTGCTTCCTGATTCTCGAATTGTTCGGTCATGATTAGGCATCTCCTGCTATCACCATGACACCTGGTTCCCTCAGTTGCTGGTCCGTTTTGCTCTCTTGATTCGGATGATGGGAACGCAGGAGAAAGAGGGGTGCGTCGAAGAAGACGGAGGGGTACGCTCTTGAAAACGTGGGTGGCCTCTAAATGGCGGCGTCGCTCCTGTTTTTGGACACAGATATAGAGCTAGTGCTTCAAGACTGGCTTAGGGCGGCACAATCTGAGTTGATCGGAGTGAAGAGGCCGATTGTTACCAGAGGTTCTGCCTTACCTTCGCTTTATGACGCAGCCGAGGAATACTCCAGCGGTGAGACCGACCGCGAACGTCGCCGCAACAGTCAGCCCGGGGTTGCGCCGCAGGCGGCGGGTTGTGTCATTCAAGAATTCTTTGGCCGCATCACTGCCCTGCCTGGCCGTGCGCGAAACAACATCCACGCCTTCACTGAACGCATCGGCGATCGCTCCAGTTGCGCAAGAAGCCTGGTGAGCTGATTCGGCGATGTGTTCAGCCGCTCTATCCACTGCACTTTGTGACATGAAACTCTCCTCTGCCCTTTGCGGGCCGGTCTTGATGAGTTCTCTATCCGCCCGAGGCCAGCTACTCGACCTGGGTATAGCCCGTGGCATCGAAGGTGGCGTCTGCCGGAATGAGGACGATGGAAACAACCTTTCCATCCTGAGTGCCGGTGTACACCTTAACGCGGGAAGAATCGATTCCCTTTTCGCCGACCAGATAAGCCTTTGTATTCACTGCGCGCTCACTGGCAAGTTTTGGGCCGTTCTTTTCGCCGCCGGCCGCGTTGCCAACAATGGCCAGAGTGGCGTTTGAGTTTTGTTGAAGGGTGAGCGCAACCTCATCCAGGCAAGCCTTCGCTTCGTTGTCAACGCGTACCGGACGCCGAGGGTCCCTATTGAACTGAACCGGGCACAGTTCGCTGGTGGTTGGCTTGGGCGCGACCACTGGAGCCTGAACCGTGACCGACGTTGTGCTGGAAGCGGTTTGCGCTTTGTCATCGGCCACATTGCACGTCACTGTGACAATTCCAATTGGTGCGCCTACCGTTGATAGTGTTGTGGTGGAACCGGCGCCGCTCAGAGTGCCCGCGTCGGAGCTAAAGCTGTAGGTCAAAGGCCGATTCTGCGGACTGACGCCGGTTGCCGTAATCGCAGAAGGATTGCCGGAGATGACAACCGAAGGATCGGCGGTGCAACTGATGGTTGGCGGTTGAAATGTCTCCACCACTGCCTTGACGACATACGGCGTGGTGCAATCCGCACTCTCGCCGGCCTTGTCGCCTTCAGTGACGTGGCCTTTCAGCGTGTACGTGCCGGGAGCTGCATTCGTGGTGTCGATGCTCGCCGTGCTTGTGGATCCAGACACCGTTCCGCCATCGACTGACCATGAGTAGACGGCCGTTTTGGCGGGGTCAAGATTGATGGCCGTGCCGGTGACGGCAATCGAGGCTCCGGAGAAAACGCTCGCCGGATTCACGAAGCAGGAATACGTTACGGGCGGCAGCTCGGCCACGTGCGGATTTCCGCCGAAGCGGAAGACGAGTCCGGCGGAAAGACGCATATCGTTCTGCGCTGCGGTCTCTCCCGTTGTGTAACTCGTGAACCTGGTCATCAGGTATTCGGCTTGAATGACGCGGATGGCGATATGATGGTGGACCCTGACGTCAAGGCCGCCACCAGCGGTGAAGCCAAACGCGCTCTGAGCGGGGAGAAGCGTGCAACCGGATGTGCAATTAGTGAGTGTTACCTGGTTGGCATGAACGCCTCCGAAGAGGACCTGGACGAATGGAGTAACTCTTTCGTTCTTTCTGAACGAAAGGCGCGGACCGATGAGATATGAGAAGGCAGCCACATTGGCATTGTTCACGTTGACTGTGGACGTATAGGCACCGGTGAATCGCACTTGCGAGTTAGTGTAGGCGCCGAAGTCGGCAACCAGCCCGAGGTGACGATTGAAGTTAAACGAGATGGATGCGGTGCCGCCATTCATCCACACCAGACGGTTTCCGGCAGCCAGCGATGGCACTGCGCGCAGATAGGAGTAGCCCAGGAACAATTCAACTTTAGGCGAACCAACGTTGAGGCCCGCTGCATACGGCGAGGCCGCGGCCATCGAAAACGATGGCGCTGGAGCAGAGGCGATCGCATTCGGCAATTCGGCGTCGGAGGCGACGCTTGAGGCGACTGCCGAATCGCCCTTAACGCCGGCTGACGGCTTTGCCGTCTCCTCCGCACAGAGGCTGAACCCAGACATTAAGAAAATGGCACATGCTGCTGTCGCAATCATTTTTGTAGTCGATCTCATCGTCGCCTCCCGAACTGCGCGTCGCGATCATCAAGAATCTGAGCGCCGGGTTAACTCGACGCGAATAGAACTTGCAAAACAACCCATTGCCAGAACAAGGCTGAGACCGCCCTGGGGCGGTCTCAGCCAGCGCCTTACGGAGCAGGCACATTGATTACGGTGTTCACGATTGTGGTCGACGCACCCAACGCAATCAGTCTGCCGTTGATCGTCGTTATCGCGGCATTTCCGGCAGTTGAAACCGAGATTCCCGCCTGAGAGATGATGGTTCCCTCGAATGTTCCGCCTCCGGCGCCATTGATCGTCGCGGCGCTGCCCACCTGCCAATAGACGTTGCCGGCCTTTGCGCCGCCGGTCAGGATGACACTTTCGGTCGATGACGGCGTGCCTACAGTGAGATAGGTCCCCATCTGGAAAACCCAGGTCGCAGTGGGATCTCCGCCTGCGTCGAGAGTCAGATTTCCCGCCGTGATGTCATAGAACGTTGCGGATGTGTATGTGCCAGGCGCGAGGGTTCGATTGCCCAGCTCGTTGGTTGACAATATGGCGCCTGGAGGAAGGTTCATAAGGTTGTTGTAAGCGGTTTGAGCTTCGGCCAAGGCTTCAGTTGCGATGGTGTCTGTAGCGGCGTTTGCTTCATCGGGGCACGGGCCCAAAGGCGACGACCCCGGAGCGGTGTCGATGGTCCCATTCACCAGCCCCATATTGAGTGGCGTTACCGTATACGAGCATGGATAGACGCCGGCAATGGCGGGAACGCTCTCATCGTAGAATCCGGTGATCAGAGTCGAAGCGCCCGTGGTTCCGATATCCCCATTCACGACCGTTTCGATCCCCTGGTTGGTCATTCCGGCGGCGCCGCCAAAGCCGCCAAATAGCGAGATGGTTGGCCCAAGGACTGGCGGTGTAACCACAGCCGTGCCGGTGGTAAAGCTCCAGGGATTGGGAGCGCCGGTGTTCCCCAGCGGATTGCCGGCCAGATCCGTTGCTCCAGAGGTGATAGTCGCAATATAGGTAGTGCTCGCGGTCAGTGGGAGCAAGGGCGTGAAGGTTGCAATGAAGTTGATTGCATCGTAAGAAACCGTTCCAACGACCGCACCCCCTCCAGGCCCCGCAAGTGTGAAGGTATCCGTGGTGATGGTCGAGGGATCCATCGACTCAGTGAAGGTTGCACTGACTGCCTGGTTCAGAGGCACGCCTGCGGCTGCGTTTGCCGGGACTGTCGACACGATCTCCGGCGAAACAACGGCTTTAGCCGCTCCAGTCGTAAAGGTCCATATACAGTTGCCGGCGTTGCTGCCGCAAGCAATTCCACCATTCAGTGCAGTGCCGGCCAGATCCTGAGCCCCGGTGGTGACGGTGGCCGTAAACGTGGTGCTGGCCGCGAGGTTTGATGTGGGTGTGAACGTGAGCGAATTTCCAACCGCGGCGTAGGCAACCTGGCCTGACACTGGAGTGGCGCCTGGTCCTGTGAGAGTAAAGGTTGTCGAATTGATGGTGGCCGGGTTCATCGGTTCGCTGAACGTGGCGCTGACGATCTGATTGAGTGGCACGCCTGTGGCCAGGTCGGCGGGGATGGTCGAGATCACTGTCGGCGGCACTGCAATTGGGAGGGCCGCCGTGGTGAAGGTCCATACGTAGTTACCGGCCAGCCCGGTGCCTGCCAGGTCCTCAGCCCCCGTG
>JBEKCW010000141.1:0-11391 GCA_050014675.1 Occallatibacter sp.
AGAGCGGCCCGATTCGAATGCGCCGCGCCGTAACAATCAGCACCACGAGCGATGCCACCAGGGAGAACCAGGCGGCGCGCGTGTAGGTCGCGACCAGGACGACCAGCGCGAAAACGATGACGATGACGAGGAGAGTTCGCTTCAGCAGGTCGGTCCATAGCTGCATCGCGCATATCAGAATTGGAATGATCAGCGAGATGTATCCCGCCAGTCCGTTGGGCATGGGAAACGTGCCGTAAACGCGATTAAAGCCCTCGTTGAGATGTTGACCGGTATTGGTTATCAGCTGATACATGCCGATTGCCAGCGGCGCGGCGCTCGCCAGCATGATGATCGCGACGCCCCTTGAAGCCGCCTGGCGGACACCGCTTGCTGACAACGAGCGAAAGTAGAGAAACATCACCAGGTACGCGCAGAACGGCGCCAGCACCTTCACCCACTCCTGCACCGACGTGAGGGGAAGCGTTGCGAAGGGAATGATGAGCGCAGTCAAAACCAGGAATACTGCAAACCAGCGCCCGGCGCGGGGAACCCGAATGCCGCGAAAATGGCGCAGCAAGTAAATTGCAGCCACGATCGAGAAGATACCAGCGATGATGCCCGCCGGGTTCAAATACGCAAGCATGGCCGGCAGGGGGAGGCGGAAGTCCGTGCTGAAGTCGAGCCAGCTTCGTACCAGCAACAGCAGGATCAGCCCGGCCATGATGTTGCGCACCAGGATTACGGCCCAGATGAGAATGAGAGTTGCCGCGAAAATGCCCCGGGCGAGACCAAACGATGCCGCAGCAGCTACGCCGCTCGACAGCGCAATACTTGCCAGCGCAACCAGGGCCCATTCCCGTGGACCGTAGAATCGATTCGTGAGTATGGCTTCCAATTATTTCTCTTGGTTTCGATCCGCAGTGCTTCCAATCGTCAGCGGGTTATGCCTGCAGCACGCGCTCGCGTATGTACGCGATTGACTTCGCCAGGCCCTCGCGAATATCGACCTTCGGGCTCCAGCCCAGCGAACGGGCGTTGCTGATATCGGCCAGCGTAATTTCGGCTTCTCCGGGTAACTCCGGCTTGTAGACAGGATCGATTCCGGTGGCGAGGATTCCCTCAATGAGCCGGTAGATTTCGTTGATCGAGTGGTTCGTCCCGGAGCCAAGATTGAAGACGCGTCCGCGCGACAGAGGGTGAGTCATGGCGAGCAGATGAAACTCGTTAATGTCGTCGACGTAGATGAAGTCCCTGCGCTTTTCGCCGGTTCCATAAATGAAGGGAGCCTTGCCTTCAATCAACCGCATGATGAAAGCGCTCATCACGGGCGGCACGATCCGCCGCCAATCCTGCGCGGGCCCGTAGACGTTGAAGTATCGAACCGTGGTCACGTCCATGTTGTAGAGCGCCGCGTAGCTGTTGCATAGCGCGGCGGCGCCGTGCTTGCTGGCCGCGTACAGGCTGATTGGCGACACGTCCGCTTCCCCGGTTGGAAATGTGTTGATTCCCTCGTACTCCGCGGAGGTATCGGCATAGATCAGCTTTCTTACACCGGCGATTCGAATCGCCTCGAGCACGTTCATCGTTCCGACATTGTTGATTTGAACCGTTTCGATGGGGTGCGCGGCGCAATCGGGAAGGCAGTTCTTCGCGGCCAGGTGGAAGACCGTGTCGACCCCGGCGAAGAGCGGATAAATCTCGGGATCCAAAATGTCTTTTTTATAGAACTCGACACCCAGGGGAACGTTCTCCCGGGTTCCGGCCGAGAGGTTGTCGATTCCAACAACGCGATACCCGGCCTCAATCAGGCGCGATGCGAGATTGCTTCCGATGAATCCGGCGACGCCTGTAATCAATACTGTCTTGCTCATTCCGCTGCTTTCTTTTCTTATGTATTAATCGGAGATTGCACGATTGGGATTGAAGGAAGATGTACTTATTTCGCCTTGAGCGCCGCGCCGAGATCCTTGAGCGGCAAGAGCAGCGCCGGGTTTTTTTCCGCGGACCTGGCCACAATCGCATAGGCGCATCCGCTGGCGAGCCCGACAAAGAAGAAGATCAATACGACCACGCCCCGGTTTGGAAACGATTTGCGGTCGGGTGGAATTCCCGGTTCGACGACCTGGATGATGGCGCCTTCTTTTGCCTCATCGAGTTTGGCGGCATCATATTGTTTGAGCAACAGATCAAACAGTGCCTGCCGGTACATGAACTCATGCTCTGCCGTGAGGTAATCGAGCCCGGCTCCGGCCACGTCCTGCAGGCCCAGCCCGTTGGACGAAGTGGCGCCGTTTTTCTCTTCCAGTTGCTGCGCCTGAGCGCGAAGCGCGGCGAGCTCGGTTTCGGCCAGTTGCACGCTGGGATTCGATTCGGTCGAATAGGACTTCAACGCCTCCAGCTCAACCTGTTTGGCGTCAACCCGCGCCTGGATGGCGGCCAGGCTTCCGATCACCGACTCGGCCTGGGCATTGAGCTGAATCACTCCGTGTTTTGCCTGGATCTGCCGGAACTGAAATTCGGCATTAACCAATGCATCCTTCGCATGCGATAGCTGGTCCTCATAGAAGAGGCGCCGCTCAGATGCGTCGGTTACCGCCATGTCCTTGGTGAGAATGCGGAGCTGGTCGATGTAGGAGTTGGCCAGGTTAGCGGATCTTACTTTGTCGGAGTCTACGACGGTAACCGCGATCAGACCGCTCTTCTCCGCAGTTACAGTGGTTCTGGCAGCCAGCTTCTTCCGTGCCGCAGTCATGTCTCTGCTGTGATAAACCTTCATCAAGTCGAACTGCCGAATGACCCCATCGCCGATTCGACGACACTGAAGCAGGCCCACATAAATGTCGTTGGGATTCTTCAAGGTGAAGCTTCCGCCAGGCATGGTGGAGAGCGCGCTCAAGCTGGAACCGCCCGAGGCGGGATTCATTAGAAGCAGCGCGGCCGATGACTGCACCTGCTGGGGCGTGAGGATTCTGACCGATGCCGTATACCGGACCGGCAGCAGAAAGCTGGCCATGACGCCGGCAATGATTGCGGCCCCGGCCACTTTGAGAATGAAATACTTGTGCTCGGCCAGGTAAATCAGCACATCCATCAGCTCGCCGCGCTTAACCGCGGGGCCTTGATTCGAAACTTCCATTACACCAGTCACGTTCTCCGCCTGATTCCTGAAATCATCCATCATTCAATTCACTTAGTGGTTGGTCGCGATCACGGCGGCAGTCAGGGCGCCTTCGGAGAGAATCTGCGAAATGAAGGGCAGCTGTTCCATAAACCCATTGGGCGATCTCATCTTGGTTGGGACGATGATGGCATCTCCCGGAAGCAGGGTCGCGTTCTCAAAGTCTTCGCGCCAGAACATGCCGTGGTTCTGCCGGCTGACCACCGTACCATCCGCGCGCACCAGGAAGATCCGCTTGGTGTCTGCCTGCCGGTTGGGGCCGCCGGCATCGGCGAGATATGCCGAGAGATGCTTTCCGGGCTGATACCGGAAGGCGTTTTCGTTGTACACCGAGCCGGTGACTTGAATTGTGCTCAACCTGGGTGGAACATAGAAAGTGTCGCCATCTTCGAGCGGGATTTTCGGAATATCGGCAACCGTGCTCGCGGTGGGCTTGATGCCGAGAATGATACGGCCGGTTGGCTGAACCGCGGAGAGCTGGGCGATTGCGGTTTGCTGCATGGTGAACTGCGTCTGTTGATCGGTAGAGCTCGCGGTACTGAGCGGCGATGCGGAAACATAACGGGAGATAAGTTCCCGTTGCATCTGTGCGATGGATACGCGAAGCTGGTCCACCTCCGCCTGCCGGGTTGAAACACGATTCAGTTGAGCGGCATAAAGGTAGGAGTGCGGAGTGAGCCCACCGGCCCGCGCAACGACATTCTGTAATGTTTCATCCGGCTCGACCCTGTACACTCCTGGCGCGTTGACTTCTCCCCCAATCCGCACGAAGGTTGCATGTTTACCGAGCGGCAGGGGAAGATCCCTGCGGGAGAAGATCGTAATCACATCGCCGACCTTCAATACCTGGTTATCGGGCGACGCTGGGTTGGCGATGGCGTTGCCCAGGTTGAATGGAATCACGCGGGTGCTCAAGTCCTCTTCGTCCAGGCGCTCGATTGCCGCATATTCCCAGTTGATCTCCGCGCTGTTCTGGGAGAGGTCGGTCATCATATCGACGGTCGCGTTCTCAACTGAATGGTTCTGCTGGTTCCAATAGTCGCGGGTGACGAGAAAATCGCGGGACGGGATCAGATCCGAGACTCGCATCCCCTCACGCCATGGGAAGCGGCCCGGCTGGGCTACGTTTCCGCGCAGCGTTACCGCGTTGTCGAACTTCGGCGAAATGGGGAAGATTCGCAGCATATCCCCATCTGAGAGCACGCGCTGAAGCCCATTTTCATCCAGCGGAAAGTCGTCCACCCGCCTTCTTCTGTGATCCTCGATCCGCTCCAGCAGGACTCGATCCGCGGCCGCCAGGTTGGTGAGGCGGCCCGCGTCTTTCAAGGCAGCGGCAATCGTCGTTTCGCCCTTCAACTCGTAAATCCCGGGATCGTTGACGCTGCCCATCAACGCGACCTGCGGGCCGATGGACGGAATGTAGATCACGTCTCCGGGAAGCAACTGGACATCGTGCGATTTGTCGCCCGTCCGCAGCAGATCGTAAATATCGAATTCTGTTACAACCCGCTCGGCGCGGCGCAGCTGAATACGGCGCATCGAGCCCGTTGCGGAGGGGCCTCCGGAGGCAAGCAGCGCATTCACCAGCGTGCTGAGCGAGCTTACCGTGTATGCGCCGGGCTGGCGCGCGCTTCCCAATACAAATACTTGAATGGAGCGGAGCTGACCCATCGTGACATTCAGCTCAAAGCCCTTGTAGAAATTGCTCAAAGCTGAACGCAGATAATTTTCAAGCTGCTCATAGCGCAAGCCGGCTACGCTCAGGGTCCCGACGTTGGGCAGGAATATCTGGCCGTTCCGGTCCACCGTGACGCTGGCGTTCATGTCGATCTTTCCCCAAACCCGTATCAGCAGCTCGTCACCCGGCCCGATCACGTAAGCAGCCGGCACCGGAATCCGATCCATGGGAGCGAAGGTTGTCGGAGTCTGGTTGAACAATTGCCGGCCATACACCGGAAGCGGCGCCCCTGCGGCATCTTCGACGAATAACTCGAATTCAGATCGGGTGGTCAAGGGGCCAATCTTCTTTAGAGGAGTTCCCGCCGTACCCTTGGCCTTGGCATTTGCCTGGAGGGCCGCAGCCATCCCCGGAGTAAGACCGGCGCCGGGCTCGTTGGGATTAGCGTCTGTTCCCGCGCTCTGTGCCGGCTGGGCCGCGGGAACGGGAACGCATCCGGCAGGAACTGGGCCGTCGCCTGCGGGACATGGAACTCCGTCAGTCGGAGCAGGCAACAACAGTGACTGTCCGGCGCAAAACATGCCGGGCAAAAGCAAGATCAACGCAAACTTATACTTCATGACTTAGGAATCTTCCCCACTTAGGAGACGCTGCTCAGGAAATTTGAATTTCAGTTCGCATAATCAGGCCGCCTAGAAACCGATCCTGCGTTCCGGAAACCATGTGAACTGAATGGTTGTTGTGGTTACGGCCTGCCGGCCGGCAAGATAGACAGGCGCTTTCCAGTGCTCCAGGGCAAAACTGCCGTCGATCTCGAAGTCTTTGCCGACGCGCTTGACCGCTTGAAAGTCGATGTCGTCGAGCGTAGTGCCGCCGGGAATAAAGTCCTTTTCGGCTTTCTGACTGCGCACCGCAGCCTGAACCCACTCGTTGCCGCTCAAGTGATAGGTGATCCAGCCCTGCCCGCCTTTATCCTCGCGCCCCATCCAGTCTCCAAAAATCTGGCCCTGGTTGGTGTAGCCCTGCTTCTCAATCTGTTCCCAGTACATGTAATACCCGCTATTGCTGCGTGGAGTCGGCGGGTCGGTGGATACGCCTTCCACGCGGACATCGAGCCTGGGAACGCCCGGCACATGCGAGAGATAGAGGCCTGGCCGCCAGCTGGCGTGACGCGGCGCGTCAATCGGCGAGACGTCGTCGTGTATCTCGGTGTCGACATAGAACGTAAGCCAGTTGCGGAGATGCGGCAACCGGTAGGAAGAGTCAAACGCCGCAAAGCGCGCGCCAGGATCGCCGGGGCCATTTTTCACTTCCGGCGCGGGCGATGAGGTGCTGAAAAAGCTCTTGAGAAACATATGAAGATTGGCAGGCGAATGACCCTCCCCGGCCCAGATCACGGTGCGCTCAAAGCCGAACTCGAGATTGTCGGTAGGCCGGAAGCTGATTTTTTCAACATGGACCCAGGGATCGCCGGGATTGATGACGTTGGCTTGATAGGGTCCCGGTCCCTTATAGGCGGGGTTGGACATATAGGTATGGCCGCGCAACGCACCCACCATGAACTCGTAGCGGAAGGGTCCGGTGAGCCGGGAGAGCCAGGGAACATACAACGGCTCAATGCGGTTGATGTGAAGGGCGTAAATGTTTTCGGCGTTGTTTGAATAGGCCATGCTGGCGCCATAGGCCGGTCCAAGCCACTCATCCTGCTTGCCGAACGAGATTACGTGATTCAGATACTGGGCGGATATCCCGGCTTCAAGAAAACGTCCCTGGCCGGCAGCCGCGATCGGCCCCCTTGGGATTGTGGTCTGGTTGTAAGGGAGTCCGCTCGAAGGATTGAGGTAAGTAGTCAGGTCAACCGCGGAGAGCGTCTCGGCCAGCGCTGCCGGATAGCCCGCCGCCGACGGCGCCCCCTGAAACTCGCCGCGCAGGTAAAGAGCGAACCGGCCCGCGATGGCGTAGCCGCTCATGCCGGAGTAGTTGCTGAAACCATTTTCGAAGGGCCGGCCGTAGTCGTTGACGACGGTAGAACCGAGATGAAAGCTGTCTCGTAGCGGCGTGCCGCTGATGGCCCGCATCACCGAGTAAGTTGACTCGATATCAACGGTGCCCCGGCGCGCCGGGCACGGTCCTCCGCTATCGAGGTGTAACTCACGACTTAGAGCCTGGTATAGTTTGCTCGCCTCGTCCGTGACCGGCCCCTGCTTCGCGTTCTCGATGTTAGAGCCGGTGTCTTCAAGCATGTGGCTCAGACTATCGCGGGTCCATGGCCGCAGGCCCAGGTAAACATGATTCAGGAAGCCGAGTGAATACAACCGCAGCACAGCTGGATAGATCCAGCTGTCCACCGGGATAAAGGGAGAAGCCGACATGGAGCGATCGCATCGGGGCATGGAGCTGTCTGAGTTGTTGCTCGCGCCTGAGTAGTTGCTCGATTGATCTGCGCCTTGTTGTTGTTCTGAAGCTGCCGCGGACAGAGGAAATGCAACGAGGAGCACGCTTCCAAGGACCACCGCATTGAAACGCATGTGTACCGCGGCTGTCCGATTGTTCATGCGCTCGCTCTTTTTGGCCGCCATCATATGTCGGTCTCGCGCAGCAGCTGTTCCACGATGGCCGATTCCGAAGAATCTTCCGCGTCCGCCAGGAGCTGCCTTCTTGCGGTCTCAGTCTTCTCGTCAAGCGTCCCGGCGCCACGGGGCCGCGCGCCGGCCCGGAAAGATTCGAGTTCGGCAGCGAGAACTTCTACTCTTCGCTCCAGATCTTTTACATGCGCATCAAACCCGCTGACGCTTAAAGCCAGTGCTTTTTCCTGATCGCCGTTCGTGACTACGCTGTTCATGGTGCTGCGCACCAGGTCCGAGATGCTTCGCGCGCCGCTGGCTGCGCAATAGCGCTCCAACGACAGATACTCATCTTCAGAGAGCCGAACATTGATCGTGCGAATTCGAGGTATGAGAACAACCATAAAAGAGTGCGCTGGCGAAGAGGAGTTAGTAAGGAGCAGCGAGTAACAGCGCGACCTGCGGCCCCATTGAATCGAATAACTAGTTAGATCACGGTAGGGACACGCTTCGCGCCCGTCGGTCCCAAACTCCAGGTCCGATAATTGAAAACACGAATCCCATCACCTTTGTAAGTGACAAAGGTGCACATCAATTATTCTTCTGGTGAAAGATTCTTCACCCGACCTCTATGTTTGGGGAATACCTAAGACCATAACACACAAAGTTGGCAGCGTCGTGACAAAACACCACATTTGTAAAGCAATTGTGAGTTAACTCTCTGAACAGCATTTCCTGGGGCATTCGCGCACGCAACATATTAGATTTGACTAATCAAGAGCGAAACGGTTTCGTAACTGATTGACTTAGCCGTAACTACCTTCAGGCCAACATCACCAGTCCACTTAACTGCACGCTGCATGGTCAGCTCTAAGTTGGAGTTTTCTAATCTGCCTGTTCTCGCTCGGCGTGAAACGGGCAACTTAGCTCTCCTGTGGATGCACTTTGCATGCCCATTGAAGATTGCATCGGAATTCGCAACACAGCGGAATTCCCGCATGATGCGATGTGCTGTATCCACTCTCAGTTCCGCGCAACCGCCAATCTCCGCTTCTGAATCAAATCAGTCGCAGGAGTTTTCTTGTGGAGGACTTCAATCTCTCCAAGCTCAAGCTCCAGCGAAAAACTCTGCTTCACGGCGGCCAGTGCGATGATTACCCTGCACTGGTGGCGAAACTCGGTCACGATGCCCTCAACTCCTTTGAACACCCCGCTGCGGATTCGGACGCTGGTTCCAACTGAAACTTCGGGATGGGGCCGCAACAGGCATCCAGTTGCCAACCCCTCGCGAATTCTGTCGATTTCCGCGGGGCTCACGGTGTCGGTGTCGGTGTCTCCCAGAAGGCGGATTACGCCTGGTGTAGAGATGACGGAAAGCCGGCTTTGCTGCGCGAAGCGAACAAACACATATCCCATGAAGAGCGGGCGCGCTAACAGGACGGATCGGTCAGTCCACACGGATCGCTCAGTGTAGAGCGGGAGGTAGTGCTCCAGTGATCGCACGGAAAGATGCTGGGCAACCTTTTTTTCGTGGTTGGCAATGACGTGCAAAACCTGCCAGGGGCCCTCGGGCATAACTCACTCCCGCTTACGATGGAACGATTACCGATTTGTCACTCAGCTGCCATTGCGCGAATAAGAACGCAGAATCGTAACTCTTGTGACTTTCAAGCTCAGGATTGCAGCTTCAGCGAAGACGTTAACCTGGATGGTCGTTTTGTTGAAAACCCGGCCAGGTGGCACAGACTACAGTGAGAAACGCTTTGAAAAACTAGCGCAATTAGAATGCAGTATCTTTCGGCTCGGCTGTGCTCTGGATCACATTCAGGAACATCAGGAGATCGAGGGTCAGAGCCAACTTCAAATTGAGCGCCGTAGGCTGAAATCGATGGCTTCCTGGGCGATGGCTTAAACTGCTCTTGATGAAGTGTTTTCGCCTCTTCGTTTGCACGGTGTTTCTGGCGGGCGGGTTCGCGTTTTCAGCAACCCGGAGCCACGCTGCCGGGGCTGAGGTGTTTGCCCATTCCACCGAGATGATCGTGGTGACTACACCCAACTGGGACGCGGTGGAAGGGCGATTGCAGCGTTTTGAGCGCGCCAATGCGCATGCCGCATGGCATCCCGCAGGCGAGCCGATCCCGATTGTGGTGGGGAAAAATGGCCTTGGGTGGGGTATCGGCCTGGCCGCGGAGGACCCCAGCATCCGCGCGGCGCAGGAACCCGTAAAAAAGGAAGGGGACGGGAAGTCGCCGGCCGGCATCTTTGACCTGGGGACCGCGTTTGGCTATGCGGCAGAGCCCCTGCTGGGGTTGAAACTACCGTATCTCGCCCTGACGCCTTCGATCGAGTGCGTGGACGACGCCCGTTCAAAGTACTACAACCGGATCGTGGATCGCTCGACCGTCAATCCGGACTGGAATAGCTCGGAGCACATGCGGAACACCGGCGAGTCGTACCGCTGGGGAATTGTGGTGGATCATAACGGCACCGTTGAAGGCCCCGGCAGGAACGCACCCGTATCCAGAGGCGGCTCGTGTGTCTTTATCCATATATGGCATAACAGCGACCAGGGTACGGCCGGATGCACCGCGATGACGCAGGCGAACCTTGAGGCGCTTATGCTGTGGCTCGATCCGGCGCGCAAACCGTTGCTGGTGCAATTGCCTGAAGCGGCCTATGCGCGGCTGGCCCCGCGCTGGAAGCTGCCGGAATTGAATACCGCGGCCTCCGCGCATTGAGGTTCGTGCAATCCCAGGTCCGAAAATCCGGACCTGGGGCACCCAGCTTTGTGCTTGATTGAGGCAGAGAAACTTCTATCGCCCCAGGTCCTCGAATTTCACATTCAGGATCGGATACAGCTTCCAATCCTTATAGTCAAAATGCCACCATTCGTCGGGGTTGACTTTGAAGCCCTGCTTTTCCATGGCCTGGCGCAGCACGGCGCGGCGGGCGCGCTGGTCGGCGGTGCCGCCGGCGTAGTCGGCATAGGCGCGATCGGACATTTCGTCGTAGCCGCTGGGCATCTCAACTTCCTGGCCCGTTTTCAAGTCGTATAACGACAGGTCCACGGCGCATCCGCGGTTATGGTTGGAGCCGGTTGCCGGATTGGCCACAAATATCTTCTTGTCGTCGGGAGTCGCGTCCCAGAAAATCTTCGTCACATACCACGGGCGATATCCATCATGGATAATCAGGCCGTATCCAAGTGCCTTGAGCTCCTGATGAGCGCGAAGCAAGGCTTCAGCCGCTGGCCGCTGAAGAAATGCGCGCGCCTGGGTGTAGACGGGCGTGCCGAGAAAATCATTGGTAGTTGCGTAGCGTATGTCGAGCTTGATGGTGGGGTCGAGCGTAACCAGTTCCACCAGATCGGGCTTGCGGAAGGTTCCCTGTTCGATCGGCGGCTGCTCCTTGAGCGCCTCCGCCCGCAACTCCGCGACCGGACGCAGCGGCGTGATGCGGAAGCTGACCTGCTGCGCCAGGCAGGCAGGCAGCAGGCCAGCCAGCAGTAGACAGAGACAAAGATGACGATGCCGTACGTGATTCATAGGCGTTGCTCCAGGATCGACTGGTTCATTCTACGTGCTCCGGTGAGGTTGGGGTAGTCCTCGAATGAGGGGCTGGTCTGAATATCAGCGCGCCGATAACTGGCATCGCAAGGCCTATAATGGGCCTGCGCACACATAAGCTTAAGCCGCGTAGACCTCTGCGTTAAATGAAGAACTCTCACCACAGGATTGGACAGGCAATCTGTGCCGCCCTGGTTGTCGCAATTGCCGTCAAGTGGGTCTTCCCATTGCGCGGACAAGAGCCGCCGGCAGCCGGGCATTTCATCGATGCCACAGAACGATTGGGCATTCATTTCCGCCAACAAGCGTCGCCGACTGCGAAAAAATACCTGCTCGAGACCATGGGTTCGGGAGTTGCGCTGTTCGACTACGACAACGATGGCCGGCTCGACATTTTTTTAGCCAACGGCGCGCCAATCGCCG
>JBEKCW010000142.1:0-11389 GCA_050014675.1 Occallatibacter sp.
CCGTTCGCCACTGAATGAGCACATAGATCATTAGTGCTCAGACGCAGCATGACGCAAATACGAAACTAGTAGAGAAAACTAGAAAGGGACGAGGGGCTTTCTAGTGTAGCTCCTTCCACGTGACCGCACAGCAAAACAATTAGCAGGGAAATCCGATCAGCGCACCTGTGGACTTTCGTAATAAGTCGTAATTTTGCTTCAGTGGCTTAGTGTGACCTTACACTTTCGTATTCTGTTGCTTTATTCGGTGAAAGTTAATTGCCACCTGCCCTTTGTGCAGAGGGCACTTGCGCGTGAAGAGAAACCCTAATTTGAAATGTCTTACTTCCTTTGAGGGACCAAATGCGCATTTACTCCCGTCGCAGTAATCAGCTTCAATTGTTATTCTTTTGTCTTTGCTTCTCGCTAACCCTTGCGAGCACAGGGTGCACAAACGGTGTCCCCTTGCCCCCTCCGGCGAAGACGCTGACCGGGATCGCGGCAACGCCGGGCACCGCGAGCATCGCGGTTGGAGCGACAGAGCAGTTTGCCGCGACCGCGTCCTACAGTGATGGCTCAACGGCGAACGTGACGTCAACAGCTGCCTGGGCGACCTCGAGCACAGCAGTCGCGACGGTGAATTCGTCTGGCTTGGCCACGGGCGCGACCTCGGGTTCCAGCACCATCACCGCTTCGCTGAGCGGCTTCAACAGTACAGCGGCGCTAAGCGTGACCGCAGCGACGAAGACGGTGACAGCAATCTCCGTAACACCCGCTACCGATAGCATCGCGGCTGGAGCGACAGAGCAATTCACCGCGACCGCGACCTACAGTGATAGCTCAACGGCGAATGTGACGTCAACAGCTACCTGGACGACCTCGAATACTGCAGTTGCGACGGTGAAGTCGTCTGGCTTGGCCACGGGCGTAACCGCGGGTTCCAGCACCATAACTGCCTCACTGAGCAGCGTCAGCGGCACGGCGGCGCTGAGTGTGACCGCAGCGACGAAGACGGTAACAGCAATCTCAGTAACACCCGCAACCGATAGCATCGCGGTTGGAGCGACAGAGCAATTTACCGCGACCGCAACTTACAGCGATGGCTCAACAGCAAATGTCACTACCACGTCTACCTGGAAATCCTCGAATACAGCAGTCGCAACGACAAATGCCTCCGGTCTGGCCACGGCAGTAGCTTCGGGTTCCAGCACCATAACTGCCTCACTGAGCAGCGTCAGTGGCACAGCGGCGCTGAGTGTGACCGCAGCGACGAAGACAGTAACAACAATCTCCGTAACACCCGCTACCGATAGCATCGTGGTCGGAGCGACCGGGCAATTCACTGCGACCGCGACCTACAGTGATAGCTCAACGGCGAATGTGACGTCGGCAGCCACCTGGACGTCTTCGAGTGCTGCAGTCGCGACGGTGAGCTCGTCAGGCTTGGCCACAGGCGCAACCGCGGGTTCCAGCACCATAACTGCTTCACTAAGCGGCGTCAGCGGCACCGCGGCACTGAGTGTGACGGCAGCGGCGAAGACGGTAACGGCAATCGCTGTGTCGCCGAACCCTGCGAGCTTTGCAATGGGCACTACGCAGCAGTTCACAGCGACCGCGACCTACAGCGATGGCTCGACGGGAGTCGTGACTTCAACGTCCACCTGGGCCAGTGCAAGCGCAGCGGTCGCGACGATTAGCTCATCCGGGCTGGCCACTGCCATCGGTACGGGATCCACCACCGTAACGGCCACGCAAAATGGGGTGAGCGGAAACGCCTCGCTGACAGTCACCGTTGCGTCCAGCGCCGGGGTCAATATCACCACATTCCATGTGGACGCCAATCGCAGCGGGTTAAATGCGAATGAAACAATTCTCACCCCATCCAACGTAAGCGCCCTCACTTTCGGCAAGCTCTTCTCCGATCTCGTCGATGGTTATGTGTACGGCACTCCGCTGATCATGTCCAACATTACCGTCAAAGGCGCCTTGCATAATGTGCTGTACGTGGCTACCGAGCACAACACCGTGTACGCTTTCGATGCGGACACGGCTGGCGCTCCACTCTGGCAGACTCCCCTGCTGCAATCGGGAGAAACGCCAATGACCGATGGCCCCATCCAGCCTTATCAGGGCATCACGTCCACCCCGGTCATCGATCCCACTACCAACACCATCTATGTGGTCTCGACGCAGACTTCATCGAGTGCCGGCGCTACCTTCCGCCTCACTGCGCTCGATATAACCACTGGCGCGCAGAAGTTCGGTGGCCCGGTCACGATTTCAGCCAGCGTTCCCGGGACCAATTCCGACGCCAGCCAGACGGGCAACATCGATTACCTGACCACCTCGTGCGTGCAGAGGGCGGCGCTGCTGCTTGAGAACGGCAGCGTGTATATCGGATTTGGCGGCTGCCATGCAGGGTGGCTGCTGCAGTACGATGCGGCGACGCTGGCGCAGACCGGAAAGTTTGATATGAGCCCGAATAATAACGGCGTAGGTCCATACGCAAGTGCGGGTGGCGTCTGGATGGGCGCCGGCGGTCCGGTTGCCGACAGCAACGGGAACATCTACATCACAACCGGCAACGGGCCGTTTGCTCCCACTCCCGTGCCCACCGATCCGGCCCCCACAACCGCGGGGGCCTGGGCTGACTCGGTGCTGCGGTTCAGCCCAACGCCCGTTGGCGGAATGCTGGTTCTGGCAGACTACTTCACGCCCCAGGATTACGTGTACATGGATTGCGACGATTCCGATCTAGCGTCTGGAGGCTTGCTGCTGATTCCGGGAACCAGTCCGGCGCAACTCGTTGCCGGTGGCAAGATGGGCAAGCTCTACTTTGTCAACAGCACCGATCTTGGCCAGGAGCAAACCGGCGACGCAGGAGCGATTCAGACTCTGGAATGGGGAGCCGCGGCACCCGGACAGTCGCCACTGGCTACACCGTATACGTCAGCACCTTGCCCATATATCACTCCGAACCCTACCGCAACCATCAATTCGTTCGAGATCTTTGGGACGTCAGCATATTTCAACGGTTCGATCTACCTGGGCGTCACACCCACAAATACCCCGGGGCTCCCGCCGGGTGACGTTCCCTCCGGCATACGGCAATTCACGTACACCAACGGCCAGTGGGTTCCAGGGACCGACACTACGCAATACATTCAGGAAAATACGCGCGAGGCCACTCCATTTATCTCTGCCAATGGCACTTCTGACGGGATTTTGTGGATGATCGATCAAGGGCAGCCTCTGCAAACCCCCGCCAGCAGCGGACCGACAAGCGCAACGCTCCGCGCCTACGAAGCCAGCAACCTGTGGATGGCTGAGCTCTATGGCAGCGATCAGAATGGCACCACCGATCAGCCCGGATACGGTATCAAATTCACTTCGCCGGTTGTTGCCAACGGCAAGGTGTATATCTCCACCGGCCACGATCTGACCACCGTGTCCAATCCGCAAGGTGAAATTGACGTCTATGGCCTGAACTAGGATTCAGACCGACGGAGTTCATCGGCAATCGTGGATGACACACCCTCTCGGGTTTCTCGACTCGGGAGGGTGCACGGTTCCAGCCGCTACGGAAGAAGTTACGAGGCTCTTCCTATTTCCTCACCAGCGATAAATAGTCACTTCGTCCAGGTACGCTGTGGCGGTGCCGTTTGTGGCAGACGAGCCATCCAGCTGAAAGTTGGTCAGCAGTGTTGGCGCCCATCCGAGCGCAAAGGCAGACGGCACCGTCACGTTCAGAGCAGATTCGGCGCCGTCGAGCCACACAGACCGGTACGTGACATTGCCGGAGTCATCGCGAGAATAGCTTACCTGAACGTGATGCCAGGTATTCGTGCTCCACTGGTGCGGGTTGCAGGCGGCTTTGGAGTGCAGCCATTCGTCCACGGGCTTCTCGGGGGTTCCTTTATTGGCGGTGTAATCCCATGTGCCTGACCAGCCATCGCACTGGAATCCGAAGATCGCCGTCTGGCCATTGGGCATTACCTGATTCATATCCATTTCCAGGTTTGCGATCGCAGTGGAAGGGTATGGCAGATAGACCCAGGCGTCATAGAGAAAGTTAGTCGAGGTCGTGTCGTCTCCGAAGGAGACGTAAAATCGCTCGCCGCCATAGTTCGAGTAATTGCTGACAAAATGGCGTGCGTCACCACCAAATGAAGGTGCGCTGACAATGTTCATCGAACCATTCGAACTGCCGGAAGTCCCAGCGTCGTGTTGATCGACCCAGCCGCTCAAGGCCTGCAAGCTTCCGACGCTTATTGCATCTATGGGAATTTCGGAAGTAGCAGAAGAGGCTTCAACTGTGATCGCGACATCGGTGACGCACGCCGAACCCGCGTCGCCCCACGCCTTGACATGCAGAGTGTGCGATCCCGTTCCAGACGCAACGTGCGCCTCCACGGAAGTACCCTTTACAACGGTTGTATCAGGGCTATTATCGAGCGAGTAGCCCATGGTAGACGTGTTTTGTGA
This sequence comes from Occallatibacter sp., assembly GCA_050014675.1. GTDB lineage: Bacteria > Acidobacteriota > Terriglobia > Terriglobales > Acidobacteriaceae > Telmatobacter. The sequence goes on from JBEKCW010000142.1 coordinate 4,465, forward strand.
CGAACAACTCGCCGCGCTGGCTGAAAGCGAGAATGGCGATCCAACCTGGGCGCCATTGGCTGGGCTGCTAACGGTCACGCTTGCCAGGGCGGGTGCAGCCAGAGTCGCGAGTAGCGATGAGCCAAGCAAGAACTTTTTATAGACATCCATACTAAAAACGGAAAGCAGACTTCTCATAAACCTTCCTCAATTCGACAACGAGGCTCCGTGGATGTTGAAGTTAAAGTTAACACACGTCTCCGTTCGCAGCGCCATGTCAACGGCGGAGCCGAGTATGTTCGATTTTTAAAACGGGCTGGTGTGAGCGACACAAGACGCAATGCGCCTGGTACAGGCTCAGCAACCTCTTTTGAATGAATATCTTCAGCGGCTATAGAGGATGTAATTCTCTATAATTACCAACCGAAGTGCGGTTCGTGCCTGAAAATGCGGAAGATCGAACAAACAGCACTAAACACAGTAACATCTCAAGCTGTCCGCATTACTTTCAAGCTCTAACCACACAAGTTACTACCCAAGGTATTTAGGAGCAATTCGACAGTGCCTAATTGCACGTAGTTATTGTCTATTATGATACGCCTTTCCCGGTAATCTTGCCTAAGAGCCGAGAAGTCCACGCTGGTCACCCACCGCGAAATGAGCAGTATTGCACAGGCTTAGCGGCCCTTATCCTGAATAATCCTCTCGGGTCCTCGCACCAATGGGGTGACAAAATCGTTAGTTTGTTTAGCTAATCTTCGTGGAACCTGGCACTTATCCTCACTCTGCCCCGTCATTCTTCCATCTACTCATATTGATCCAAATAACTTCTTCTGAGTACAAAACTGTACATTCAATCCAACCACGCTGGAGTAACTTCAAGCGAAGATGACTGGCTTGGTTAACTCCGTTCACAATCTCGGATCGCCTATGTGGAGTCCGTCCCTGTCCACAACCGGGTGCTTCGTATTCAGGCGCGGTCACGGCTTAGCCGCCATAGGAAAAGAAGGGCCGGGCAAGGCGGCATCGACTTGCGTCACCCTTAAGTCCCAGGAAGCCATCAACGAACATTGCTGGACTCACCCCCGCTCGTGGCATATCTGGTTATCCGGCGGTTTCAGTTAATAAGTGGAACACTCCGAATGCGACGTAATGCGCATCTCGATGACTTTCCGAAGCAGTGAAGCGCTATAGATGAATTCGGCGCTCCGCTTGTCTTCATCTTTAAGTACTGCCTCAAAGGCGACTGGCTTTCGAACTTTCGTTGATAGGAGTCCGCAATGTCCGCATCGAGCACCTCCTCAATTTCGCAGTCTGGCAGCAAGGCAAGGCGCGAGTTGCGGCCCCAGATGTTTGGAAAAGCGCCAACATTGTCGGGGCAACTTGTGCGCGACAAATCCATACCGCGGCGAATTGCAGTTGTGGGCAACCATCTTCCCAGACAGTGTGGAATTGCAACCTTTACAAATGATCTGTGCGATGCGATCGCCGCTGAGTACGGAGCCGCCGGGTTGTCAGTTGTGGCGGTCAACGATCGGAATTCGTCATACGCTTATCCAGAGCGGGTACGGTTCGAAATTGAGGAGGGCGATATTTCTTCCTATCGGGCAACTGCGGCGGCTCTTAATTCCGGCAAGATAGATTTAGTGTGTCTGCAGCACGAATATGGGATTTTCGGGGGCAAATCTGGGAGTTATGTCCTGCAGTTGCTGCGGGAGCTCACAATGCCCGTTGTGACTACGCTCCATACTGTTCTTCGCCAGCCCGATCTCGAACAACGAATTGTGTTGCGAGAGGTCGCCACACTCTCTGATCGCCTGATAGTGATGAGTGCGTACTCGTCGCGGGTTTTGCAAGATGTGTTTGGAGTTCCGGCCGAGAAGATCGACCTGATCCCTCATGGGATTCCCGACCTGCCTTTCGTGGAGCCGGAGCTCTACAAGGATTCACTCGCCGCAACTGGAAAGGCTGTGTTGCTGACGTTTGGATTGTTGTCCTCCAACAAAGGGTTCGAGAATGTGATTCGAGCGCTGCCGCACATCTTGTCCCTGCACAAGAATGTCATCTACGTCATCGCAGGCGCGACCCATCCGCATGTCAGGGCTCACGAGGGTGATCGATATCGGTATCAGTTGCAAGCCTTAGCCAGAGAACTTGGAGTTGAGAATCAGGTGACATTCCTGAACCGGTTCGTCAGCCCTCAGGAAATGGCTTCGCTGGTCGGTTCGGCCGACATTTACATCACTCCTTATCGATTCGAAGCACAAGCTGTATCGGGAACCCTGGCTTATGCCTTGGGGGCCGGCAAGGCGATTATCTCGACCCCTTACTGGCATGCAGCCGAACTTCTGGATGAGGGGCGTGGAATGCTGGTACCGTTCGAGAGCCCGGCTGCGATCGCGACTGCGGCAATTGAGCTCCTGGACAACGAAGCGGCACGTCAAGCAATGCGCAAGCGCGCTTACATCTATGGGCGCCAAATGGTCTGGAGCAGGGTCGCGCAGTCTTATATAAATTCCTTTGCTCGCGCTAATGTCAATCACGCGCAAGCAGTTCACTCGCCTCTGCCCGTCCGGTCTGTCGCAAGGATCGCTGGAAGCCGGCTCGCAAGTGCTTGAGCGCTTAGAGCGCGGGGATAGGGGCGAGAGTAATTACTTAGAGGAGTCGCGTTCCAACTTCGCGCCCACCTGCGCTTGCCCTCCTGACGACAGGGCCAACACTTGAGCAGGGAACTTAGCCTCCGGCATTTCAGCTCTCCGGCGCACTTCAATAAAGCAGATTCCAAAGGCGGCATCATGAAAAACTCACTCTTGGTTCTCTCCACACTGTTGACGTTGACCCCCCCAGTATTTGCAACCGTCACTGTGACCAGTCCAACTAACGGCTCCACTGTTGCTTCACCCGCGCACTTCGTGGCGAGCGCCACGGCAACCACTTGCGCAACCGGGGTGGGATCCATGGGAGTCTACGTCAACAGCAAGCTGATTTATGTCGTGGATGCAGCAACGCTGAATACCGAGATCACTCTCAGCGTGGGGTCCCAGCAAGCCACAGTCGAAGAGTGGGATAAATGCGGCGGAGCTACGTATGTGAACCTCGATTTGACAGTCGAAGCCTCGGCTGCGCCCACCGTCGACATCACCGCCAAATCCAGCACTATCACTGATGGCAGTTCGTCGGTACTTACCGTGACCGCCGCAAATTCCACCGCGGTGAAGGTGACCGGATCAGACGGCAGCAGTCATACTCTGGCGGCCGCCGGTGGAACAGTTACAGTTACCCCGACGGCAACGACGACTTACACAGCGGATGCGACAGGATCGGATGGTGCGGCTTCAGATGCAACCACCGTCACCGTGATCCCCGCGGACAGCCTCCAGGCCATCAGCCATGTCTTGTTCATGCTGCAGGAGAACCACACCTTCGACAATTACTTCGGTATGCTGAATCCCTACCGCAAAACCAACGGCTGGGACGTTGGCGAAGATGGCGTTACTTACAACGTAGATGGCATCGACGACAAGCTGAGCGCAACCAGTAATGCAAATGATGCAGGCGACGTATACCCGCTCTTCAAATTCAAGTCCACCTGCGTCGACGACATGAGCTCCGATTGGCTGGCGAGCTATGGAGACGCGAATACGTACGACTTTTTGGATACGCGCCCCATACTGATGGATGGCTTCGTTCACAACGCCGAAGGCTACGCGAAGAGCTGTGCGGATGGAACGTCTTGCTCAGGCGCATTTACCGATACGAATGGCGAGCGCGCGATGGGCTACTATGACCAAGGCCTCCTTAACTACTACTACTACATGGCATCGCAGTTTGCGGTGTCCGATCGCTGGTTCTCACCCGTGGCGAGCAAAAGCATTGACAATCGCATTGCCGTTTTCACCGGCGGCACGACGCAGGGCCTGGTCAGGGATCCGGGTGGCGATGACCACCTGCCTCAGCTTGATATTCCAACGATCTTCGAGGAACTCGACACGGCCAAGGTGTCGTGGAAGATTTACTACACCGTCACCCAGGGCTTTTGCCTCGAGGAGGATGACTGCAGCGGCTCAGCCGGTGACAAGTACCCCGCGACCGACTTCACTGACTTGTCCTATTCGTATCAGTATTTGTATGAGAATCCGACTGGCGCGGCCTGCAAGGCTCCCACACAGAAGTCAAGCGTGGTCGGTGATGCGTCTAACTCATTCTGCATCGATACCGCTCACATTGCTCCGCTGTCCACCTATTTCACCGATCTCACTAATAGCACACTTCCCAGCTTTGCATTTATTGAGGCAGGCTACGGCAACAACGATGAGCATCCAGGATCGGGACAATCGGTTCTGGAGGGCCAGGCGCAAGTGGCCAAAGTCGTGAATAGCTTCATGGCCAGTCCCGAGTGGAAGAACTCCATTTTCTTCCTAAGCTACGACGAGGGCGGCGGACCCTACGATCACGTTCCGCCCGTCCCCGGCCACTCCAACGAGAACACCGACGTATCCTTCGGAACGATTGCCGATATCTCAACCATTGCAGTGAACCCGGATAAGTACGATCCTTGCCTGCCCCCTGGTGGAACCGCTACGCTGCATTGCGACCTGGAATCGGATTTTCCCGGAACCAATTCCTCTGACGCGGCCGCTGTTGGCGGCTTTGCCGCACAGCTTGGATTCCGGCTGCCGAACATCATCGTTTCGCCGTTCACCAGAAAGCATTACGTGTCGCACACGCCCATGGATCACACCGCCGTCATCAAGTTTGTCGAGGATCGTTTCATTGGCAGCAGCACGTATCTGACGCCGCGCGATGAAGCGCAGCCCAATCTGCTTGAGTTCTTCGATTTCACCACTGCCCAGTGGGCCACGCCGCCCACCCCACCCGCGCCGGTGACAGAGGAGTCGCTGGGTTACAACCCCTGCACGCCGGCGAGCATGGGGCCGTAATCGCCGACAACCGACTTGACGGTTAGCACGCTAGAATTGACCAGAGGTGCTTGGTGAGAAGTGCGGGCAATGGCGGGCAATGGCCGCCTGCAGTCATGACATTTGCGGCGTCTGTTGCAACCTGTCATCTGTAGGTGGCAGATAATAAAAGTGGTTAGAGCGTTCGATCCCCACTGGCCGCTCCAAATCGCTCTTTGCCCTACCATCTCTCAGAACTTCTTCTGCAGTAAGCGTCCAACGTAATCTTCGAGTTCGAGTGGCGCAGAAGTTCACGGACCCCCGCGCAATGTCTGGCGATGCGGCCCGGGTCGACGCCGCCCTACGGATTCCGATTAAACTTTAGAGCTGGGGCGCAATCCGGTGAACGATGCGATCAAGTACGAGGCGGTGCACTGCACAGAGCGGCAGTTAGTGATTCCCACCTATCCTGTCCAAGCCGCGGACCTGAATCCCATGTTCTTTGAGAATCGGGTTTATCAGGGCAGCAGCGGCAAAGTGTATCCCAACCCCTTTACCGACCGGGTAGCTCTTGAGAAAGTAGACGCGACTTACCGCGCGATCTTCATCGAGAACGAATACATCCAGGTGATTCTGCTGCCGGAGATTGGCGGGCGGATTTTCGCGGGACTCGACAAGACGAATCATTACGACTTCTTTTACCGTCAGCATGTTATCAAGCCGGCGCTGGTCGGGCTGTTAGGCCCCTGGATCTCAGGCGGCGTTGAGTTCAATTGGCCGCAACACCACCGCCCTTCGACATTCATGCCGGTCCATACGGCCATCGAGCGAGACGCTGAGGGCGGTTGCACGGTTTGGCTCAGCGAGCACGATCCGATGCTGCGCATGAAAGGAATGGTCGGCATTCACTTGTCTCCGGGCAAGGCGATTGTCGAGGCCAGAGTCAGGCTGTACAACCGCACGCCTGTGACCCAAACATTTTTGTGGTGGGCTAATGTCGCGGTGCGCGCTCACGACCAATACCAGGCATTCTTCCCACCCGATGTGACTTTCGTTGCGGATCATGCCAAGCGGGCGATCTCCACCTACCCCATCGCGCGCAATCGCTATTACGGCGTGGATTACAGCCCGGGAACAGACATTTCCTGGTACAAAAATATTCCGGTTCCTACTTCCTATATGGTGACCGAATCCAAATATGACTTTTGCGGCGGGTACGATCACGGAGCGGAAGCGGGCGTGGTACATACTTCGAATCATCGCGTGGCGCCGGGCAAGAAGCTATGGACATGGGGCAATGCGGAATTCGGTTATGCGTGGGATCGCAACCTGACGGATCAGGATGGCCCATACGTCGAACTGATGGCCGGAGCTTATACCGACAATCAACCGGACTTCTCGTGGCTGCAACCGTATGAGACCAAGCGGTTCAGTCAATTCTGGTATCCGATCCAAAAGATCGGCCCAGCCAAGAATGCAAACACCGAAGCAGCCGTAAATCTTGAATTCAGCCAGCAACAGGTGAGCGTCGGCGTCTGCGTCACTTCGAAGCGCACCGTGCGCGTGCAGTTGACGCACAACCGGCTGCCTGTGTTCGATCGAGAGTTGGGACTGGCGCCGGGCCAGCCTCTCACAGCATCGATCGAACGGGCCGATGCCAGACCCGAGGATTTTGAGTTGTCTGTTCTCGACCAAGACGGCCGCGCGTTGATTGCATACAGGCCAGAGGTTCACATCGATCGAGAGATTCCCGGCCCTGCCACAGAGCCGCCGCCTCCAGAGCAGATTCGCAGCACCGATGAGCTCTACCTGACCGGCGTGCATCTTGAACAGTACCGGCATGCCACACGGTCCCCTGAGGCATATTGGCGCGAAGGCCTGAAGCGCGACCCGGATGATGCGCGCCTTAACAATGCCATGGGCTTGCGCAGTTTGCGTATAGGAAGATTAGCCGCGGCCGAAGAGCATTTTGTGCGCGCCATTCGCCGCCTCACGGCTAGGAATCCCAATCCTTACGATGGAGAGGCGTTTTATTACCTTGGGCTGGT
>JBEKCW010000143.1:0-11221 GCA_050014675.1 Occallatibacter sp.
CCAACCTTTCCGGTGTGGGCGCGCACGACGTTGGCCTCTCCATCCCTGAGTTCAGAGACCTTCAGAACTCGGGAATCTTCCAATATGTGTCCCTGGCCTTTTTCGGCACCAACAATCTCACTGGCAGCGCGCAGCCCGTGAGCATCGCCTCAAAGTCGGTTAGCCCGAGTTACTTCGCGGTGCTCGGCGTCGATGCGCAGTTGGGCCGCACCTGGGATCCGCACGACACTACGCCCGGCTTCATCACTGAAGTCGTCATTAGCGATGGTCTCTGGAAGCGCGCATTTGGCGCCGACCCGCACATTCTCGGCAAGAGTGTGCGCCTGGACAACGATGTCTATAGTGTTGTGGGCGTGATGCCCGCCAGCTTTCGCGACCAGGGCCAAAACAGCGACGAGCGCAGTACCGATTTGTGGGCTGCATGCGGATTTGCCGCCGACCCCGCCCCGCAGCCGATGCGCAGCACGCGTTTCCCCTTCGAGACCATCGCGCGCCTCGAGCCTGGTCTCTCGCCTCAGGCCGCCCAGGGGCGTCTCGATGCCCTGGTTGCATCGCTGAAGAAGCAATATCCGGCGGATTATCCGCCCCAGGCCGAATGGACGATCCACCTCACTCCCCTGGCCGAGACTCTGGTCGGCAACTTTCGCCAGTCTCTCATTCTGTTATTCGGCGCGGTGGGCCTGGTCCTGCTGATCGCCAGCGTTAACGTCGCCAATCTGCTGCTTGCCCGTGCCAGCGCGAGGGGGCGCGAGATGGCGGTTCGCCAGGCATTGGGAGCCGCAAGAACGCGCCTGATCCGTCAGCTCCTCACCGAGAGCTTGTTACTCTTTGTGCTTGGCGGCATCACCGGTTTCGCGGTTCTGTTCTGCGCCCGGAAATTCCTGCTGCAATTTGTTCCGGAAAGCCTGCCGCGCCTCAATGACATATCCATCAGCTGGGGCCTGCTGGCGTTTGCCGTCGTCGTCTCGGTCGCCGCCGGAAACATCTTCGGGCTTGCCCCCGCGTGGCTCACCAGCCGCCTTGATTTGACGGCGACGCTACGGCAGGAAGGCCGCGGCTCCAACGGTTCCCGGCAGCGCTCGCGCCTCCGCAATGTTCTGGTGATTGGTGAATTAGCCCTCTCCCTGGTGCTGATGGTCGCTGCCAGCCTTCTGCTGCGCAGCTTCTGGGATTTGTTCAAGGTACAACTCGGCTTCAATCCCACGCGGGTCGTGGCAATCGAGACCTCGCTGCCGACTCCTAACGATCCCAAAACCGACGTTTACCACACCGCAACGCAGGAAGCCGTGCTGCTGCGCGAAGTCCTGCGCCGCAACCTGACGATTCCGGGCGTGGAAGAAACCGCCGTCAGCGATCGCGCGGCCATTCCCCTCGGCCACAGCCAGAACGATCGCAGAGCGGTTCCATTGTTTCGCGAAGGCCAGGAGGTGCATAGCAGCCAACCTCCGCTGATCAATACGTTGACCGTCTCACAGGAATACTTCCACGTTCTCGGCATGAGTCTTTTGCGTGGGCGCGTGTTCGTCGACCAGGATGTTGAAGACACGCCCCTGGTAGCAGTGATCAACCAGGCCGCGGCCCGCATGTACTGGTCAGGCAAAGATGGCAAGGGCGATGATCCGGTCGGCAAGCGAGGCCGTTTGGGCGGTTTGGGCCGTCAAAAGCCGGAATGGATCACCATTGTCGGCGTCATTGCCGATGCACGCACGGAATCGCTCGCTGACGCCAACATTCCGGAGATCTATCTCGACATCTACCAGCGCCCCGCCAAGTTTATTGCGTTCTACGTGCGTGGCCAGGTCGACCCCGCGACCATCTCCGCGCAGGTGCGCACGCAAATCCAGTCCGTCGATGCGGAGCTACCCGTCTTCCGCGCGGAGACCCTGGACGACATTCTCTCCTCTTCGCTTTCTGTGCGGCGGTTCTCAATGGAAATGGTGGCGCTGTTTGCCGTAACTGCGTTGCTGCTCGCCGGCCTTGGAATCTACGGGACTATCTCATATGTCGTTAATGAGCAATCGCGCGAGATTGCTATTCGGCTTGCGCTGGGCGCGCAAAGAGGCACAATCCTCAAAATGGTTCTGCGGCAGGGCCTCAGTCTGGCTGCAGCGGGCGCCGGCGCGGGCCTGATTGGCGCGCTCATTGTTACCCATCTCATGGCCGGCCTGCTCTACGGCGTGTCACCGAACGATCTAACCACGTTCGCCGGAGTCACCTTTGTGCTCACCGCAGTCGCGCTCGCCGCCAGCTACATTCCGGCGCTGCGTGCCATGCGTCTCGATCCAATTACCACGCTTCACTCGGAATGAGGTTTTGCCTCCGCTGCTGTATCGAATCTACTCGTCCAGCAGTCCCTTGCCCTTGAGGATTTGCGGCATGCACTTCAGAACTCTCGACTCGCGGGTTTTCGATTGTTTGGCAGCGGAGATATGAAAAATATAAGCTCGTTGCCGTCCCGGCGTCAGCGCTTCAAACGCGGTTTTGAAGTCAGGGAATTCGTCCAGCATGGTTTGCAATTCGTCAGGAAACTTCAGTTCCGAAGTCTTTCTCAACTTGACTTTCAATCCGGCCATTTCAACCTCGACGGCTTCACGAATATAGGCTTTCAAGATTGATTTCATCTCGGCGATCTCTCGCACCGAGGTGAACTTGATCCAGCGCGTTGACTGTGAGTTTTTCCCCGGCGCGGTCAGAACACCGTGGACATCTTTGAGCAGTGCGCCTTTGAAAAACGCAAACGCGCACGATTCCTTCATTGCATTGATAACCACCACGTTTTTCCCATGGAAGGTGTAGCAGGGCTGGTACCACTTGAATTCTTCGGTGAGCTCAGAATCAAGAAGGATGGCTCTCAACCGCGTCAATTCATCGCGCCACTTTTTGGCATTGGCGATAAATGCGTCGACCTTGGGATTGGTTTTGCTCGTTGTCATCGTCATTGATTCCAATGATGACTCCAATAATCACACGCCCATGACTGGAAGTAGAGCGCCGGTCTTACGGCTTTCCGGCCGCAGCGCCCACGATGCTACGGCGAAGCCAGCGATGACGAGAGGCGCGATGACGTGAAAGGCATAAGCACCGTAGCCTCCGACCGCGGCGCAGGATGCGGCCGCGCCTGTGAGGTCAAAAAAGATTCCGGCGTATGCCCACTCTTTGAGCTGCGGAAAACGCGGCACGAGGATAGCGATGGCTCCGCAGACTTTCCAAAAGCCCAGGACTGCGAAGAAGTACAGTGGGTAGCCAAGTTGGGGCACCACACCATGGGGATTGGCCCGGTATTGCCAGATCTGCGCCATGCCGCCGCCGCCGATGAAAAACGCTACGAGTCCGGTCGTTATCCAATAGACAATGGATTTTGTTTTCATGGTCAGCTCGCCTCGCCTAGCACGCGCTCCAGGCCGCCGAGCATTTTCTGCCAGCCGTAATTCGCGCCGCTGTAGGCTGCCATCTGATCGGGGCCGAAGCCGGATTGTTCCATGCGGACATGCGTGCCGCCCATGGTCTGGGTCAGCGTGAATTCAACCACCCATTGCAGGCCGCTTTCGGGGCCCCCGGTGCCCCAGTTATACGACAGGCGCTGGATCGGGTCGACGAGCACTACCTCGCAGTCGACAATTCCATTCCAGTTGGGCATGGGGTCGGCGAGGAATTGGAACTTTTTTCCGGCCACTGGCTCAAAGTCGTTGTTCATCATCCATTGCGCGAGGAGCGCGCTCTCAGTGAGCGCGCGCCACAACTTCGCTTGCGGGTGCGGGAAGACTCTTTCGATGACGAGGGAGCGGGGACACTGTCCTTGATTGGTCATGGTTCCATCCTTTGCAACAAAGATTCGAGACGGTCAAACCGTTCGCGCCAGAAGGCGCCGTATTGATCGAGCCAGTCGACCATCGGCGCAAGCGCCTCGGGCTGGGCGCGATAGTGGGTTTCGCGTCCCTCGCGGCGATGCCTTACCAGTTTGGCGCGCTTGAGCACGGTCAGGTGCTTTGAGACCGCGGGTTGGGAGACGTTTGCATAACGAGTGAGTGCGTGGACGGTCTGCTCACCCTGCCGGGTCAACTGCTCAAAAATGGCCCGGCGGGTTGGATCGGCGAGAGCCCTGAGCACGTGATTGACTACGAATTTGGAGTTGACTTGCGGCACGGAAAAACCATAACCAAATGGTTATGATTTGTCAAGAGAAACGTGAAGCTTCGCGTTGCGGGATGTGGCGGGGGTGCAGCTTTCAGCTTGTTAGTGGTGGGGTAACGGGTGTACTTTCCCAGGTCCCCAAAGGCGAGGGACCTGGGGCACCCCGGTTCTGTGCCTGATTGAGATAGGCGAGGGTAGGCTTGGTGGTATCCCACCCTTTTTACGATGAAGCAGTGAAAAGGATGGGGCACCCAGTTTTGTGCTCGATTAGGGCGGCGCAGTTGAGATTTTGCTTTTTTATGCCGGCACGCGCTTGAGGGTTTTGCGGGCGCGGGCGAACAGCGGACGTTCGCGGCGGCGCAGGTAGCTGGGCATGGTGGGTTTTTTGGCCAGCACCCTGAGAGCATATTCGCGGGCTTCCCGCGCACGGCCCTGCGAGATCAGAAAATCGGCGTAGTTCAAATAAGTCTCCGACAGCGTCGACTTCTCAACTGCGCGCCGGAACCATTGGTCGGCCTTTTCGGGCTGGCCGGTGCGCGCGTAGGCTGTGGCGAGCAAACCTGCTCCACGATGAAAGTCGTGATCGGGATCCTGAACGACGACGCGTTCGAGGTCGGGCAGCGCGGCCTGTGCATCGCCCAGCTGCAACGTGCAGATGCCGCGGCGATAGAAGCAGTCGGGCGTGGTTGAGCGGGCGGCAATGGCCTTGTCGTAGGCGGCGCGGGCTTCAGTGAGTTTGCCGTCGTCGAAGTAGAGGTCGCCCAGTTCTTCGTAGTTGCCACTCGATGGGTTGTCGAGGATTGCCGTTTTGAGCTCTCGAATGCGCTTGCGGCGCGGAAAGGCCTTGAATGAGTTGTTGAGCAGGCCGATGTCGGGCAGAGCCTCGGCGACGAGATAGACAAGTGCGCCGATCCAGCCCAGGAAAAGAATGATCCAGAGCCAGAACATGTCGGGCCTGCGGCGAATGAAGTGGATGAGGGCCGCAGCCTGCAGAAGCAGTCCCAAAGGGCCGAGATAGAAGAGGTGCGATAGAAGTCCCATGATTTTTTGGTTCAAGCGGGATTATCGAAATTATAGGGGGAGGAGGCGCGGGGAGCCGAACGATTGATGGTCACGACCGCATTCAAAGGCAATTTTTTGAGAAGCTGCGGTTCCGCGGCGCGAGGAAGGCATAATCTGATTGCGAACGGCGCGATCGTCACCCCGATTACGCCGCAACACGCGAGGCGTCCCATGAAGCTTTATCAGACAGTTGCGGTTCTGCTTATTTTTCCGGCTGCTCTGCTTCTCCAGGGCAAGAGCAAAAAGCCTGCCGTGCCGGAGGTCTTTGCCCAGGCCAAGTCCATTTACGTTGAGGCCGTGGATGGGCAGGAGTTCGATCAGAATGTGAATGCCGCTGACAGGATTGCGATAGCCGACGTGCGCGATGCGCTGAGCAAGTGGAAGCGCTACGCTCTCGTCACGAGCAGGAGCGATGCGGACATTGTAATTGTGTTGCAAAAGGGGCGAGCGGAGAACGGGGACGGGGAAATGACGCCGCGCCGGGGCCAATTGCCGGGGGGCGCGGGCCAGCCGGGAGGAATAGGGCCGGATGAGCAAATAGGCGCCGGGCCCGATCTGCATGAGGATCTGTTCGAGGTGTGCCGGGTGAAAGGCAACGGCGGGCTGAGCGCTCCGCTGTGGCAAGAGTCGATGCCTAATGGGCTAAACGGGCCGAAGGTGATCTTGCTGGAGCAGTTTGAGGAGGCGGTGGATAAGGCGTATCCACCGGCGGCGACGTCGGCGGCCAAATCGCAGAAGCCGTGAGGGGCGCTAAGCGGCCGGGTTATTAACCAATCTGCGACGCTTACGACTCATCGGGCTCATTCATAAGTTCCGCGACTTCGCGAACAAGAACCGGCAACTTTGATTCGACGATTTCCCAAACGATTCGGTCGTCGATCTATGCGTACGCATGGGTGAGAATATTTCGGAAGCCGATGATATTGCGAGCGTCTGTGATTCTCGCGGCCACGACGGCATCGACACGATTCAGCTGCGTGAGCGCCTCACCTATGATTGTGAAAGCACGCTCAACGGCGAGGCGCAGCATAGCATCATTTTGGTAATCCGCCAGTTCCTTGCCAGCGGTGAATTGAGCAACGAGCCCTGCCGCTTCCTGAATATCGAAGAGGTATTTGCGCGCCTCAAGCCGCATAAAGAAGGGCCTTGCTTTGCTCGATATTGCGGCGGAAGTACGGGTTTCGAATGGCTGAAAAGACGACCAGGTCGACCGGCTGACCAAACAACTGCTCGACGGCTTCTTTAAATCCGAAAAAGGCGGTGGCGTAATCTGCGGGAGTAAGCGGATCAAACTCCACCAGGAAGTCGAGATCGCTTCCAGTCGGATTGAATCCGCCGTTCAGGGCTGAGCCGAAGAGTTCCAGACGCTGGACGTGGAACTGCCTGCAGAGCGTCTCCAATTCAATTTGGTGCACGGCAAGAATGGGTGCAACCGCAGAAGCGGGTACCTCGGATTTACGAGCCGTTGCCATATCCCGATGATACCCCGAACCTGGTTTACCGGTACGATTCGTCGCGGTGGATCACGAACTCGGGATAGGCGCCGCTGCCCAGCTCGTGCAGGTCCATGCCCATGCGCTCGCCGTCGGGATCGACGCGGAACGGAACGATGCGGTTAAGCAGGGCAAAGAGCAAATAGAGCAATGGCAGCACGATGCCCAGAAGCGTGGCGATTCCGGTGAGTTGGGCAAGCAGTTGACCGGGCTTTGGGGCAAAGAATCCAACAGCGAGCAGGCCCCATATCCCAGCTGCTGCGTGTGCGGCAATGGCGCCGGAGGGATCGTCAACGGAGAGTGCGAGCTCGTGCAGCTCGACGAGCAGCGGGGTAATGATGCCGGCAACCAGGCCGGCAAAGATAGACTCGACCGGTGTGGCCACGGCCGCGCAGGCGCTTGAAGTGACGAGGCCGGCCAGCCAGCCGTTGGCGCAGAGGCTGGCGTCGGGCTTGCCGAAACGGTATCGAGTAACGGCCAGCGTTGCGCCCAGCGCCGCCGCCGCCGATAGCACTGTATTGACCGCAATAACGGGCAACGCCGTGAGAGGAGCATTCATCCACAGCATCGCTCCGGCGGCGTTCCAGGCCAGCCATCCTACCAGGCTAAGCAGGCAGCCGAAGAGCACATAAACCGCGTTGTGTCCTGGCATGGCGGTCGAGATACCACCCCGGGGAAACTTTCCGGCGCGCGGGCCGATGACCCAAACCAGCGCCAGTGCGCTGAGGCCGCCAACCACGTGCACAGTTGCCGCGCCCGAGGGGTCGAGGAATCCCGCGCCGAGCGAGAAGTTGGGGCCCAGACCGGCCAGCCAACCGCCACCCCAGACCCAGTGCATCACAAGAGGGCAAACGACTCCGGCCACCAATGCGGTTGCGGCGCAACCGGCCGCCAGGCGCCAGCGGTCGGCGCCGCTGCCCCAGGGAATAATGGCCGCCAACGCTACGCCCCACAGCTCAAACAACAGCGCGAGCTGCGCGGGAACCGGGGCGGAGCCGAATCCAGAGAGCAAAAATGAGCCCGAGCCGATCCAGTTCCATGGGTAACCGGCCGCGTGGAATGCGTGACCGGCGCCGCCGGGAGTTCCGGGAAGATTGCCGGCGATGGCGGCTCCAAAGAGGGCGAAGGCAGTGACGGCTACTGAGATGATGGCGATGTTGCCGAGGATGCTCTGCGCCGCGGAGCGCGATCGGCCGAGGCCGGTGTTGACCAGGGCCAGGCCCGCGATGGCGAGCGGCGCCAGCAGCAGAAGCAGGAGCGCAAGGCCGTACCAGGTATCGGAGTTTGCCGGAAGAGGAGCGGGGATCATGACTGGCTCTCCCCTCTGGCAGGCATGTGGCCGCGAACTGCGACTACCAGTCCGAGGATTTCAACCGCAAGGCCGCAAACTACAAAGATTCCCCGCTGGGCCGGCTGGGCAAACAGCACCAGAGCGGCAATGGTGAGAAAGAAACCAGCTGGCATCACTAGCAATCCGGCGTATTTCATGGCCTTCTTTCGTGCCTCTCGCGGGGAAGTGCAGAGATTGAGCGGTTCGGGTAGACATCACCGTCAGCGGTAAAATGCCGCCCATTACCGCAGGTTAAGGTTTCAGATTCTTGAGACAGTCTGGATAGAGATTGCTATCCTGCTGCGCGCCTTTATGAATTTTAAATCACAGAATTGTAATGATCGGCTCTCAGCCCGTGCGTTCCGCGATTCATTCACAGTGCGGGGAGCCTCTGGCCGTGCCTTTACGGTTTCCTTTCGCGCGGCAATCGATAATGGAGTATGCGCTTCCGGCTCGACCGCAAACACCGAACGCCTGCAGTCATTCTCGGCGTCATTACTCTTGCCGACGTATTAGTTCTGATGGTCTGGGATGCGTTTCCGGCGATCTTCCCGGTTGGGAGCCACGATGTTCTCGGGGCGGTTTCATTGGCTTTGATTGCGGTCGCGTACGTTGTCTATCAATTGGAGCGTCGGCCGGCCGCCTCGGAGTTTTTCAAGGCGATCATGCTGGCAGCGGCTTTTCTGTTCTGGGCCGCGAATCAGTTCTGGCCAGCTTCTCCGCGGGCAACCTTGTTCAACGACATCGCCATCGCGCTGTTTGTGCTGGACGTGTTTCTGGTGATCATTGGCTGGCCGGCGTCGTCGCCCGACAGCTCATTTGGCGAAAGCAGCGGGGAGTGACTGGGGCATCGAATCGGGGTCTCTGAGGTTTCCCACCCTTCCCGCAAGAGGCGCGGGAAGGATGGGGCACGGAGCTTTCGTGGATGATAGAGATGATAGACGCAGGAGGATCTCCCTATGGATGCGAAGCCGGGAGCACAGGAACGTCTGGACTCAGTTCGCGATCAGCTGATTGCAATCAGCCGTCGCATCCACGCAAACCCTGAGCTTGGTTTTGAGGAAGAGAAGGCTTCGTTGTGGCTGTGCGAGACGCTTGACGCAGCCGGATTTGCAGTCGAAAAAGGAATCTGCGAACTGCCGACTGCGTTTCGCGCGAGCTTCGGCTCGGGGCCGCTGCATATCGGCATTTGCGCTGAGTACGATTCGCTGCCCGGCATCGGCCACGCCTGCGGACATAACATTATCGCGGCTTCGTCGATCGGCGCAGCGTTGGCGGCGGCCAGCGTGGCAGACGACGTGGGCCTGACTGTAAGCGTGATTGGCACGCCTGCCGAAGAGGCCGGCAACGCCGGTGGAAAGATCCTGCTGCTGGAGCGGGGAGCGTTTGTGGGCATTCACGCGTCCATGATGGTTCATCCTGCGCCGTTCGACATGCTGCGGGCCAAAATGATTGCGGCGTCGATGTTCGACGTTCACTACACCGGGAAGGAGTCGCACGCATCGGCGTTTCCCGAGCTTGGCATTAATGCGGCCGATGCGCTTACGGTGGCGCAGACTTCGCTGGGACTGCTGCGGCAGCATATCCGTTCTACCGATCGAATTCACGGCATCGTTACTAACGGCGGTGTGGCGCCGAACGTAATTCCTGCGCACGCATCGGCGAGGTACATCGTTCGATCGGAGACGCTGGATCAGCTCGACGAGTTGCGCGGCAAGGTGCATCGCTGTTTTGAGGCGGGCGCGCTGGCGACCGGAGCACGCCTGGCGATTGAAGGCGGCGACAAGCCCTACGCCGAGATGAACCACGACGATCGGATGGCCGCGCTCTATGGGAAGAATTCCGAGGCGATCGGTAGGCCGTTCCCCAATCTCGGCGAGTGGGAGACGCGCCCGACCGGGTCCACGGATATGGGCAACGTGTCGCGCGCAATGCCCTCGATCCATCCGATGATCGGGATCAATTCACTGCCTGCGGTCAATCATCAACCGGAGTTCACCGCGCATTGCATCACTGCCGACGCCGACAAGGCGCTTGTCGATGGCGCGATGGCGATGGCGTGGACTTGTATCGATATGGCGACGATGCCCGAGGTGCGTGACCGGCTGATCGCGAGCCGCTGACTGCGGCTGGATATTCGCACGATTTTCGTGTACACTACTCTCGTATGAAAAATGTCACCCTCAGTGCCGATGGCGACTTGATCGAGAAGGCCCGCACTATTGCACGGGCCAAGCGCTCGACGCTTAATGCGGAGTTTCGCGAGTGGCTCGCGCAGTTTGCGGCGAGCGAGGGCGGCGCGCACAACTTTGTTGCGCTGATGAACGAGCTGCGCAGCGTGGACGCCGGCCGGCGATTCACCCGGGACGAGATGAATGAGCGGTAAGTATTTTCTCGACACCAACATCTTTGTTTATTCGTTCGATCACAGCGCCCGGAAAAAAGCGGCCAGCGCCAGGGAGCTGATTCGCGAGGCGGTCGGTTCGCAAAAGGGAGTTACGAGCTACCAGGTTGCGGAGGAGTTTTTTAATGTCGCGCTCAAGCGCTTCACTCGCCCAATGAAGCCGCACGAGGCCGAACAATACCTTGTGACAGTGTTCAGGCCGCTCATCGCGGTGCACTCATCGATTGCGTTGTATGGCGAGGCCCTCCGCCTGCACGGCCAGAGCGGACTTTCATGGTTTGACTCCTTAATAGTTTCGGCTGCATTGCAGGCCGGCTGCGATATTTTGTACACCGAAGACCTGCAACATGGGCAGAGATTTGGAAATCTGAGAGTGATGAATCCGTTCTTGTGAGAGCAAGACAGCGAATCAGCGGGGCTGCACCGCACCTGCAAATCAAGATCGTCTGGCGCGGGTGTGATTCGGCATGATAATTTGTTATTGAAATCCCAGTCTCTGGTACGTAAGCGGCCAGAGCCACGATGTGATATATCCAGATTTCGATCTAATCACAATCTGCATTCTTTTCTGAGGCTTACAAAGCCGCGTTCCCCACAAATTTTTTATAAGTTTTGCGCATCCGCATGGTTGCAGCGGCATCTACGGCTGATATATTGGTCTTTCGGGCTTCTCCGCCTCCCTCTTTTAGTTTGCTTAAGATCGGTATTTGTACATAACCTGTGTGACCGCCGGCACACGCGGCCACCCCCAGACACGAAAACCAGGCAGGGTACAAGCAATGCCGCAAATCTTTGAACGCA
>JBEKCW010000144.1:0-11140 GCA_050014675.1 Occallatibacter sp.
AGGGCGGGATTTGCCGATAGGTGGGCTTTGTGGCCTCCCACCCATCGAGCAAAAGGACACTCGATGGATGGGGCAACCAATGTCTCATTCATCGCGGGTCGGAGACGATGGTGGCGGACCGTTACAAGACTTTGCCTCGGATTAAACAACTCAGATAGTGCCACTCAGACTTCGGATTAGCTCGAGTTCGTTTTCGCTCGAATACGGTGCGGCCGTAATCATCTTGAAAAGCAAAGCGGCGGAGCAGGTATGCTCCACCGCTTGTCTTCCAACCTGCTGCCTGATTCGGCAGCCAGTGGTTAACGTTTTCCGTCACCGCCGCCATGCGATCCGCCGCCGGCATGTCCACCACCGCCGCCATGCGACGCTGCGGCATGTCCGCCGCCGCCGCTACGAGCAGCGGATGCGCGCGGTGCGCTGACACGAGCGGCTTTGGGACGGGCCGCCGACCGGCCTGCGTTCGGTTTTGCTCCGCCAGAACGGGCCACCGCTGTGTTGCTGCGAACTTGTCCGCCACTGCGAGCCTGGCCGCCGCCGCGCGCCTGGCCGCCGCCGGCGTTATAGGAAGCACGGCCAGGTCCGCCGTGATAGCTTCCGCCGCCTTCACTCACAAAGCGATGGCTGCCCCAGCCGTGGCTGTAGCCCCAACCGCCCCACGGGCCCATGCCCAGGAAGATGCCGTTGTAGAAGTACCCCGGTCCGTAATAGCCCATGGGAGCGCACGCGTAAGGCGCATAGCCGTAGTAGCCGTAAGAACAGACTGGTTGAATGCCGATGCCAATCACAACCTGTGCTTTAGCCGGTGGCGACATGGCCAAGCCCGCGAGCAATGCTGTGGTGCCGAGTAGAGTCTTGAGTCCGCGCATAAGTGACCCCCCTTTTAGGTGTCTGCGATTCCCGTTACGAGGGTGGGATGCTCTGATGCCGCTAAGAACAACCCGGCAACAGCAGCCAACATAAGGGGGGTGAGTCTCTTCAAGAATTCCCGTTACTCAATCGGGGCAATTATTGATCTGCCCTTACATGTGTGAATCTAGCCGCCGACATCGCACGTGTCTGAGCAATAGGAACCACGCGCAGCGACCGATTTGCGTTTGAGGCAGGAATAGGGAGCCCTCTCCCCGGTTATCGGAGAGAGGGCTCTTTACAGCTGGAATTTGCTTTATTCGTCGCCGTCGCCGCCGGCTTTGTTGAGTGCAGCATTTTTGAAGTGGCTCGGATTCACGGACGCCGCTTCGAGGCGAACGACGGCGGTCTCGGCATCTGCCCTGCTGCGCGGAAGGTGTGCTATATGAAGTTGGGAAGGGGCGCCGAATTGTTCAAATTGGATTACTTGCACAAAGTTCCTCCCCGGTGCGATGGAAATTGCGGTTGAGATGAAACGGGAATCAACTTCGATGGCCGTGCAAGCCAAATGTCGGTCAATGCGAACCCCGCGCTCATAGACACGACAAGCAAGGCTCCCAGAATGGCGTTTGGCGCGGGCGACGGTATACGCGCGATACGACACACCGCACCAATTGCAAAAGCAAGTAGAAATCCCAGGATGATTCTCATAACGACCCCTCAATTGCGGGGCAATCAATCGATTGCCAGTATCAGAGCTTTGGTAGTTGCTTCGCATTCCATCCGCCTCCGACCGCTTTAACCAGAAGGACGGTTGCATCCATGCGCCGCCGCTGGAGATCGATGTCGTTGCGCTCGTTATTCAGAAGCACCGTCTGCGCCGTGATGACCTGGAGATAGTTGTCGACGCCACCTTGATACCGGTTGGTGAAAAGCTGCAGTGTCTCTGAGGCAGATGCAGTAGCCTCCTGCTGCTGTTGCGCTTCATGCTCCAAAATGCGCAACGCGGCTAGATTGTCTTCTACTTCCTGGAATGCGTTGAGTGTGGTTTGCCGATATTGTGCCACGGTCCCGTCGTAGTTCGCAGTTGCGGATTCAGAAACTGCGCGGCGGCGACCTGCATCGAAGAGCGTTTGCGACGCCTGTGGCCCGACTGCCCAAACGCGGCTTGCCCAGCTGAACAGGTTGGCAATTGTATTTCCCTCAAACCCCGCTGCTGCATCAAGGGTCAGCGCCGGGTAGTATGCAGCTCGAGCGATGCCGATCTGCTCATTGGCTTCTGCCACGCGACGCTCGGCGGCGGCAATGTCGGGCCGGCGCTCGAGCAGAGTTGCAGGCAATCCGACCGGAATCGCGGCCAGCTTGAGTGGCGTCTGCGGCGCAAATGCGATGCTGAAGCTGGCTGGAGGCTTGTCGATCAGCGTGGCGATGGCGTGCTCATACTGCGCGCGCATCACGGTAACGTCGGTATCTTCAACCCGTGCCCCATCGAGCTGCGTTTGCGCCTGAGCCACATCTGACTTGGGAGCCGCGCCGTCGTTGAAGCGATTCTGAGTAAGTGTCAAAGCATCGGTGTACGCTTTCACCGTGTCGTCCAAAAGCTGTTTTTGCGCGTCGGCGCTGCGCAATTCAAAATAATCCATGGCAAGTTCGGCATGCAGGCTCAGGCTGGCCGTCTCGAGATCGGCGGCGCTGGCCTGCGCCTCCTCGCGCGACGCGTTCACCCTGCGGCGAACTTTTCCCCACAGGTCCACTTCATACGTGAGATCGAACGGCAAAGTGTAATTGCCGACGCCATTATTCGCGTACTGCGGCGGAAAGTAAGGAGCATTGGCAGAGTCCCGTTCGTTGGTGACGCTCGGCGATGTAGTGATGGTTGGAAACTCCTGAGACCGGTTGAAGCGAATCATGGCGCGCGCTTCACGGAAGCGGGCCTCGGACACTTTGAGGTTCTGGTTAGAAGCAGTCAGCTCATCTTCCAGCGCATTGAGCTGCGGGTCGCCGAATATCTGCCACCACTTACCACGAAGAGCTTGATCATCTGGCTGTGCAGTCTGCCAGCCGTCGACTTCCTTGAAGGATTCAGGCGGCTGCTCCCTGAATGCCGGAGCGGTGGCCACGGTTGGCTTTACATATTTCGGCCCAACCATGCACCCGCTGAGAAGCAGACTCAGTGAACATGCAGAAGCATAGAGTAGTTGGCGTTTCATTTCACACCGCCTGGCTGCGGCAGGCTCACCTCTACCGGGTTGCCGCTGGCGAGTGAGTCGGATGGGTTGACGATCACCTGGTCTGCGGGCTGAAGACCGGCGACCACTTCGACCGTGGATCCAAAGTCGCGACCTATCTTGATGGGAACCAGCACTGCATGACCGTTGCGAACCACACCCACGCGCAGGCCCTCTGACCGAAAGAGCAGTGTGTTGGCGGGCACCGTAAGCGAAGCAGCTGCACCTTGCGCAGTCTGCGGAAGCTTGAGATGAACAGAGGCGTAGGCGCCCGTCTTGATGCGGCCCTGCGCGTTGTCGATTTCCACTTCGACATTCAGCGTGCGCGATGCGAGATCGATGGAGTCGGAGTTGCGAACAATTGTGCCGGCAAAAGTTTCACCAGGATACTCGTCGAAAGTAAGCATGGCCCTGGCTCCGTTCTGCGCGGCCAGCGAGTCAACCTCCGGCACAGCTACATAGATGCGCAATCGGTTCACCGCTGCCATGTGAAACAGTTCCTGCGGGGTACCACCCGCCCCTGCATTAATAAGAGCGCCGATGTCTGTGTTACGCGCAGTAATCACGCCGGCGAACGGAGCATAGACCTTCTCGAAAGATTGCAATTCTTCAAGCCGATGCACGTTTGCAATCATGGAATCGACAGATGCCTGCCGGGCGGCCAGGTCGCTCACAGCCTGATCGGTCTCCTGCCTGGAAACGGAGTTGGTTTTAAGCAGATTCTGCCAGCGCGTTGCGGTGATTTGTGCCAGCTGCTCGTTGGCCTGGGCATTCTTCAGGTCCGCGCGCGCCTGCTCCAGTTGCTGATCGATTTCGGGAGTGTCGATCTCCGCGAGCAATTGTCCCTGCGCCACATGCGCGCCGATATCGACATACCAACGCTTGAGATAACCATTGGTGCGAGCGTAGATCGGCGTGTCGTTGAACGGCTCAGTGTTGCCGGGGAGCACAATCTCCTGAGATGCTGCGCCTGGAGTTGGCAGCACAACAGTCACTGTGGGAACTGCGGCCTGCTCTGTGCGAATACCCAGGGTGGTCTCCGCATGAGCGCGCTCGTGAATGCCCGTGTAGATGACCGTTCCGAGGGCAGCGACCGAAGCCGCAAGACCGGCCAGCAGCCAGCGCGATGAGGATTTCGACGGAGCCGCCATCGGCTCTCCCGAACCGGCCTGGGGAACTTCAGAAGCTTTGATCTCAGTGGTGTTCATGTCACATCTCCATTCGCATACGCAGCGATTACGCGTGAATCAATTCGTTGTCCGGTTCGGTCACAGGTTGTCCTTCCGCGGGCTTCTGCTGCCGATGCAGCAATGCAAATACTGAAGGAACAAAAATGAGTGTGGCTACTGTGGCGCAGAGCAAGCCACCGATGACTGCGCGGCCCAGCGGCGCATTTTGCTCACCGCCGTCGCCCAGGCCGAGCGCCATCGGAATCATGCCGATGATCATGGCCAGGGCGGTCATAATGACGGGGCGAAAACGCGTAGCGCCGGCTTCAATGGCGGCCATGAATGAATCGCCATGATGCAGCAGCCTCTCCTTGGCGAAGGACACGACAAGAATGCTGTTGGCAGTGGCAACGCCCATGCATAAGATTGCCCCCATCAGCGCTGGAACGCTGAGAGTCGTATGTGTAACGAAGAGGAACATCACGATTCCGGCCAGCGCCGCGGGAAGCGCGGTAATGATAATGAACGGGTCGAGCCAGGACTGGAAGTTGACCACGATGAGCAGGTAAACCAGGATGATGGCAAAGCCCAGGCCACCGATAAGGCCCATGTAGGACGTGCGCATGGTGCCGTACTGGCCGCGGATGGTCACGAAGCTTCCGCGTGGAAGCAATTTGCGATTGGCATCGACGATGTGGGTCACGTCGCGCCCAACCGCGCCCAGATCCCGATCCTGCACCGATGCGTAGACATCGACTACGCGACGGATGTTGTAGTGATTGATCGAGGCAAGTTCATCGGTGCGCTGAATCGAAGCTACATCGGTAAGGATCTCCGGCTGCTTCTGGTTCGAGCCGCTGATGGGGATGTTCTGGAGATCTTGCCGGGACTGTATATCGTATTGCGGAGTCTGCGTGACGAGGTTGTAGGATACGCCATTTTTCGGGTTGAGATAGAACATGGGCGTAACCTGCAAGCTGCCACTGAGGGTCACCAGCATGCTGTTGGCAATATCGCGTTCGGTAAAGCCTGCCTGCGCGGCCTTGGTGCGATCAACCGCGATGTGAAACTTGGGATAATCGGCCTGCTGCTGGATGCGAAGATCGGTAATTCCCCGCACATGACTTAGCTCGGTCATCATCTTGTCGGCAATGCGGCTATTGCCGGCAACGTCGGGACCGTCGATCTGAATGTCGATCGGCGCAGGCAGACCGAAGTCCAGTGTCTGGGTCATAATGTCAGCCGGCGTGAAATAGAACGTGACGCCGGGAAATTCGCGAGGCAGCGTTTCGCGCAAGGTCCGCACGTAATCGGCAGTTGCGTGGTGCTTCTCATTCAGAGAGACAAGCACGTCCGCATCGGCCTCGCCGGTGAGCCCCGTGTTGTTGTAGATGTAGTTGATGGCGCTGATCGGCATGCCGATGTTGTCAAGGATGTTGTTGACCTCAGCTGGCGGAATCGTTTGCCGAATGTCGCTCTCAACCTCGTCGACTAACCGCGCAGTCTCTTCAACGCGAGTGCCGGTCTTGGCTCGCACATGCAGAATGAACTGCCCGCTGTCGGTGGAGGGAAAGAAGTCCTGGCCAAGAAACGGAACCAGCGCGAAGGCGCAGAGACATGCAACGAGGAAGGCTGGGACAAAGAGCCTTCTGGCTGACACCAGCCTGGCCAGCAGCGAAGAATAGGCGGCGCGGATTTTTTCGAAGAGCCGCTCGAATCCCTGTTGAAAGCGAGCCAACGGGTTGCGTGACTGTTGACCGCCGTGTCGCCTGGCTTTCAACAGGTACATGGCAAGCGTAGGCACCAATGTGCGCGACAAAACGTACGACGCAATCATGGCGAAGATGACCGCTTCAGCGAGCGGGACAAAGAGGAACTTTGCGACGCCACTCAAGAAGAACATGGGGAGAAACACGATACAGATACATAAAGTCGAGACCAGTGCTGGAACGGCAATCTGTGCGGCGCCATCGAGGATGCCATCGTGCAGCGCGGCGCCTTGTTCAAGATGGCGCTCGATATTTTCGATGGTGACGGTAGCGTCGTCAACAAGAATGCCGACGGCAAGCGCGAGGCCGCCAAGCGTCATGATGTTGATGGTCTGATGCAAAAAGCTGAGCACGATCACAGACGACAGGATGGAGAGCGGGATGGAGATGGCGATGATGAGGGTACTGCGCCAGCTTCCGAGGAAGAGAAGAATCATCAGGCCGGTGAGCGCGGCAGCAATCACAGCTTCGCGGATAACGCCGTTGATGGCGCCCTTCACAAAGATCGACTGGTCCGAGAGAGGCTGAATCCTGAGATTCGGCGGAAGGGTTTGCTGGACTCGCGGCAGCAGTTGGCGGATGCCATTGACAACGTCGATCGTCGAGGCGTCGCCGGCCTTGAGCACGGTGAGCAGCACGCCGCGATTGCCATCCTGGCGAACAATATTTGTCTGCGGCGCAAAACCGTCGCTGACGGTTGCAACATCGCGCAGATAGATGGTGGAGTTGCCAACTGTCTTGATGGGCAGGTCGTTCAGTTCCTGAACGGTCTTTGCATCCGCGTTCAGGTCAACGTCGTATTCAAAGTTGCCGATCTTGGCAGTGCCGCCGGGCAGGATGAGATTCTGATTGCCAATCGCGGTGAGCACATCGTTCGGCGAGAGCCCTTTGGCCTGCAGCAATCCCTGGTTGAGATTGACCATGACCTGGCGCACCTTTCCACCAAACGGCCAGGGAATGGAAGCGCCCGGAACCGTAACCAGCTGAGGACGCAGAAAGTTCATCGCAATGTCGTTCACTTGCGGCTCGGTTAGATTCTTTCCAGAGATGCCCAGTTGGAGAATGGGAACTGTCGACGCGCTGTAGTCGAGAATCAGCGGAGGCAAAGAGCCCGGCGGCAATTGACGCAAGATGGTCTGGGAGACTGCGGTGACCTGCGCATTTGCCCGATCAATACTGGCGTTTGGCTGGAAGTAGATCTTGACGATCGCCGTGCCGTTTACGGTTGTGGATTCGATGTGCTGGATGTTGTCGACCGTGGTAGTGAGCACACGCTCGTACACAGAGGTGATGCGCCCTTCCATCTCTTCCGGACTTAGCCCCGTGTAGTTCCACGCCACGGCGATTACGGGGATATCGATGTTGGGAAAGATGTCTGTCGGCGTTCTCATGATGACAACCGGGCTCACGATGAGAATGAGCAGCGCCAAGACGATAAACGTATACGGCCGGCTCAGCGCTATTCTGACAATCCACATTTGAGTACCCTCGAATCTTTCTTGACATGAGATTCGAGAGAACGAATCTACGATTCGCCTGAGGAGTCAGATAATGCGGATACCAGCTTTGCGATTTATGCAAAGCTGGTCATATTCCGGACCGTCGTTTGGCAAACGCTGACATCGCTATGTTGGTGCGAACAGAGGCTATAAGCGCCAGCGGCTATCGCTTCGCCGCGCCATGCTTTCCCGTGCTTTTCGTAATCCGTCCGCGCGGCGGAGCGGCTGGCCATGATTCCGGCAAGCAGGTTCGGCATTCGTTGCGAACCATCTCTGGAAGTGTCAAAGAAATGTAATCGAGAAAAATCCGAATGCGCGGAGATAGATGTTGCCGGTTGACGCAGATCGCGAATAAATCAATCTCATCGCACCAAAACTCTTTCAAACATTCAATAATCGCACCTGATTCAAGGTCGGGCTGAACATCCCAGGCTGCTTTCATGCCGATTCCTTTTCCGGACTTTATCCAGTCATGGAGAACCAGGCCGCCGTTTGTCGTCAAATTTCCGCTGACCGTCACCTGGAATGGCTTGCCATCCTCCTGAAACGACCAGGCGTCAGTCACCTGGCGGCCTCGGACGAGTCGAATGCAGTTGTGCTGCCGCAAATCCTCGGGTCTTCGGGGAACTCCATGGCGCTTCAAATAAGACGGAGAGGCGCAGACAATACGCCTCGTGGAGAGGATCTTTTTGGCAATCACACTTGTATCCGTGGGAAGACCAACGCGCAGGGATACGTCGAGTCCGTCATCGACGACATCCAGGCCCGAGTCCGACAGATAGAGATAAACCTGGACGCCCGGATACTTTTCAACGAACTGTGCAACGAGAGGAGCAACAAGCCTTCGGCCAATTGCTACCGGAGCGCCGACGCGCAGCTTGCCTTTTACGGTCTTGCCACGCGATGACGCCTCCGCTTCGGCCTCGGCGATGTCCGCTACGATGCGTTCGCAGCGCTCGTAGAACAGGTGGCCCTCTTCGGTAAGCTCAAATGCACGGGATGTCCGAGTCACCAGCCGCACGCCCAGGCGCGATTCAAGAGCGCTAAGGCCTCTGCTCATGGCCGCGGGCGAGGAGTTGAGCGCCCTGGCTGCGGCAGAAAGGTTGCCGGCCTTTACGATCTCGACAAACATTTCGAGCTCTGCTATTTCGTCCGCCATGATCGCCTTCCTGTTGTTACAAAGTGTGGCCGATTGTCATTTATTTTAGATGGCCGAGGACTGGCGGAGAATGCACTTCTGATATCAGGGAATTGATTTCGGTGAGGGGCAGCATTCGTCATGGGCTGCAAAGCTTGGCCGCCCCTTCGCTTAGGCCCGGGAGATTCACCAAATTCATTTCTTCTCGCTCTGCCGAAACGAGCTCAGAACTAGAGCTAACTGGTACGGGCGAGGGGCTGATCCATAATTTCTTCCGTCTGCGGATTCCAATAGAGTCTCTTGCCACTCCAGTACGATTGCGCGGCCATGATGGTAACAATCGAGTGCGAGAACCCGTGATCCACGTTTGCATTTGGCTGGTTTCGCGACTGCATCGCCTTAAGCCAGTTCACAATATGCACTTCGCTGTCGTCATCAGGGCCGAGCGAACTCGGTGGCTCGGCGCCAGGAACCTTGACGATTTCTTCCCGGTCGATTGCCGGACTTACCAGGGGTATGGTATTTGCTTCGACGGATCCTGACCATTCATCCCTGCCGCCTTCCTTACTAACGGTAAAGAGCGAAGCGCCCTCGCCGCCATAATTCGCAATGGTGCCGTCGCGGCCCTGGATCCTGGAGAAGCTACGGAAGCTGTTCCCGAATACGCTCTTGTAGGTATACAGAAAGCCCTTGGGATATGTGACTGCGGCAACGCAGGTATCTGGATTCTCGCGCCCATCTTGCCAGGCAAAGACTCCTCCATTGGCGACAACACTCTCGGGATACGCTTCGTCAGTCCAGAGGTGGACCAGATCGCAACCATGACTCATCCACTGATCGAAGATTCCCGAGGAATAATCCTTATAGAGACGGAATTCGAGGTATACATGCGGATCGAATGGGCGGTGAGGTTTGCCTGACAGCCAGCGTTCCCAGTCCGTGTCTTCTTCGCGAAGCTTCGACTTGCGCTCGAAGAGCCACTTCTTCCATTCCAGATTGCCATCCTGTTCCATCGCGGGTGAGTTGCCCGTATCCATATTCACAAACCGCCAACGCTCCTCATTCACGTTCCATTCCTGCTCGATATGAACGATAGCGCCGATGCGGCCGGACCGAACGATGTCGCGAACAGCCAACTGATAAGGCTCACTGCGGTGCTGCGACCCCATTTGGACCACTTGCTTTGAAGCCTTTACCGCTTCGCGAGCCTCTTTAGCTTCGGAAAGTACATTGGCAAACGGCTTCTCTACATAACAGTCCTTGCCTGCCCTCACCACTTCCGCGCAGAGTTTGGCATGCTGAAAATCACCCGTGGCGATCATCACACCGTCAATATCGTTGCGGGCAAGCAGATCCTCAGAGTACTTATAGGATTGCGGGGTCAGGTTGAAGATCTCTTTGATCTGGGCCGCGCGGCGCTCTCGCGCCAGACTCCAGATGTCGCATACGGCGACTGTTTCAACCGGCAGTTTCCGTGAGGCCAACTGAACCATGTGCACATGCCCTTGACTGCGCGCACCGCATCCCAGTTGGGCCAGGCGAATGCGATCGTTCGCGCCCATTACCCGCGCATACGAACGGGCGTCCATTCCCGCCGCGAGCATGGTTCCCGCCGCCCGCTTCATAAAGGTTCTGCGGCCGGTCCCTGGAGTAGACTCATCAGTCATAGATCTTGCCCATCCTTCTTGCATAACGTCGCGGGTAGGTGGCCGAATCCCGCGCAATTCATTCGCCGGTTCCAAATCCAAATAGATCGTTGCACCTGGATCAAGAGAGCGTCAAGAAGACTGGGGCATCATTGGGGCAAACCGCGTGCGCGGAACTCTAATGTATGACAATCGGACGATCAGGGCTCTGTTGTGTATACTTTGTGCCGCAATGGATTCCCCATCATTCCTCGCACAGAACAGGAAGATTGGACGATCCGATGGAGAGACAAGATGATTAATCGACGCGACTTTCTCGACACGCTTGCCGCAGGGGCGGCAGGTTTGGCGATCGGTTCCACCGCAAAGAGCTACAGCCAGATTCTCGGTTCGAACGATCGCCTCAACTTTGCAATCATGGGCCTGCGCTGGCGGGGCTATGCCCATCTTTCCGCACTCATGGGGAATAAGGATGCCGCCCGTGTTTCGCATGTTTGCGATGTGGACAGCACCATTCTGGCCAAGTTTGCGGGTATCGCCGAACATGAACTGGGATATGCTCCCGCCAGCGACAAGGACTTTCGTTCCGTCCTTCAGCAAAAAGACGTGGATGCCGTCACAATCGCCACTCCGGATCACTGGCACACTCCGCTTGCGATCGCCGCTCTCGAGGCCGGCAAGCACGTTTATGTTGAGAAGCCATGCAGCCATAACCCTGCCGAGGGCGCAATGCTGGTGCAGGCTCAACAGAAGTACCAGAAGCAGGTGCAGCAGGGTACGCAGCAGCGATCGTGCCTGCGCACAATTGAAGCCATCGATAAGATACACAACGGACTCATCGGCAG
>JBEKCW010000145.1:0-11113 GCA_050014675.1 Occallatibacter sp.
CTTTTTTGTCGTGATGGGGGCGTCGGGATTCGAGTAATAGGTCTCGATGTCGCGCTTGATGCCGGGAGGGATTGGCTGGACGGGGTTTTGTGCGATGCGATGCAGCAGGCTCGCGTAGGTGGAATCAGTGAGCGAGTAGCCGCCGGGCTTAACCACATATCCGGTATCGAGATCGCGATTGGGCAACGGATGAAGCGGGTCGCGCGCGCCGAAGGGCTGCTTGACGATCGCATAGCCATGGGGCGTTTCGAATCGAGAAGTCAGCGGGGTAAAACCGCGAAGCGCATAGCGAAGGGCCGCCGCCGACTGGTAAACGCTGTGCATGTAGTCGGCCTCGGTAGCGTTGGTGGGCCCTTTCACGCTCACAAGTGAGAGCGGGCCGACCTTGGGAAGAATGAAGAAGAGGACCCTCAGCACACGGGTTTCAAAACTCGGATGGCCGCTACGATAAGCAGCCCAGTTGCCGAGCGCGGCGGCAGCGTCGGCTTCCCTGCCAATCTCGATTGCCTCGGCGGAATCTGTCTCGGCAGGCTCGTGCTTGCCGCGCCGGAGCGTGATGGCGTAAGCGGCGTGGGGAATGAAGTTTCGGACGGCGAAGCGGTATTCCCACACCTTGAAGCGATGCGACCGGTGATCGGCGAAGTCGGTGAGGCCATAGGTTTGATAAAACGCGAGGCCAAGCTGATGCACGGGAACGTTGAGCCCGATGTGGCGAAGGTAGGGCAGCGGGGCGAGATGATGATGCGCAATTTGGTCAATGTCGAAGGCAAACTCGGTTTGCACATGTTGTTTCTCGCCCTCGGCGTAATTGACGACGGGACCATAGCGGGCCTCGAGCTTGGGGAATTCAACTGCCACGGCGAGATTGGTGGCCTCAGAGTGACCGTAAGAGTCGCCGATGTAATGCGAGAGTGCGCCGATGGCGAAGGCGAGTTCGTCAGCATTTTTGGCGTTACGAAAAAGATTGATGACGAAATCGCCGCTGCGGACGTAGTGCGTGAGATTTGAAAATGTGTGGTCGCCGAAGGGGTAGTAGCCGATGTCCTGAATCACGCAGCCGCCGTAAGCGTAAGAGCGGGCCTCGTCGAGCTGGGCTGGCGTCAGGCCGGGGTAGCGGCTCAGGAGCAGAGGGACGATGGAGTCGTACCATGTAAGGTCGATGAGCTGCTCGTGGGTAAGCAGAGAGTAAGCGCGGGAATACGCTGGCGTGACCAAAAGCAGCGCTAGAGTTACGAGGCTGAGGAATTTGAGGACCGGCGTCATTTTCATGCAGTTGACTGGCAAAGATAGCACCGGCTGGACTTAGAATCTGAGCCGTTGTGACCAGTGCCGGCTGCCACTGGATTGGATGCGGAAATACGGGCTGTGCTGAGATGCCGATTAATCTCAGGCGTCTTCAGGGTCTTCGGCCGGGATGCGCGCAAAGTACTCCGCCACCTGCTGCCAGTTGTCTACGCGCACAAACCCGGTGACGGCAATATTATGCGGCGCGGTATAGAGCAAACCTTGCCCCTCGAATCGCTGCAGGTTGCGCGGCTGATCGTCGATCAGGTAGTCGGCACGCAGTATCGACTTGTGGCCGCAGAAAACATAATGCGTAGGCGGAATGAACGGAAAGTGCCGCTGCAGCCAGCGATACTTGGGCCCCAGTGAGTTGGGCACAGCCATGGCCTGCGTGGCGATGAAAATCTCGAAACGCGTCGACAGGTCCTTCAATACTTCCTGCGACCCGGGAATCACTTCGAGCACTTCGAAAAAATCTTCGGCGTCGAGAAATGCGCGGAGCTGCAGCTGGCGATCGACCGGCGTAATCTCCCACAGACCCTTGCCGGCCAGGTCGTCGACCGTCACGTCTTCTTCGAACTCCTGGTTGTAGCGGCGCAGGTGCTCGGCCAGCGTATCGGCCATCACCTCGTCCATGTCAACGCAGATGCGGCGCACGGGGAACCTCGAAAGACAGTGGTCAGTGGACAGTGGTCAGCGATCAGAAAAAGCCGGAGCGAACTGCTCAAGGAAAGGGTAGCAGGGGCAGGGAGATGGAATATGAGCGCGATTCATTCTGCGGACACTGAAATAATCTGGCGAGCTACGCCCCAACCTGCCCCGGCTTGCGAATGGCGCGTCCGGCCCCGGGAACCACTTCGGGCTGCGGGGCTTTCGCCGCCGGAGCCATGGCCGGATCCCAGTAAATGAGCCGGTTGCAAGTGTCGCAGGTGAGCAGCTGGCCTTCGCGAAGCTGATTCCACGTCTGCGGCCTGATGCCCATGCGGCAGCCCGTGCACTGCTGGTTGTCGACCCGCGCAATACCGGTGCCGCGCGACGCTGCGATGCGGTCAAAGCGCGTGAGCCAGTCCGGCTCTATCTCGTTGCGGACGGCCTCGCGCTCAACACCAAGAGCCGCCAACTCCGCAGCCAGTTCCTTTTGCCGCGCCGCCACGCGGGCGCGTGTCTTTTCAAGCGCCTCGGACAGCAACTCAACCTGCGCGCGCGACTTTGCCAGACTTGTCTCCAGCGCTTCAGACCGCTCCATGCTGGCCAGTTCCTCGTTCTCAAGCCGCTCAATCTCTGTAGTGGCAAAGCCGATCTCATGCTCAATCGCCTCGGCCTGCGCGGAGTTTTTCACCACATCAAGCTGGGCGCGGAACTTTGTTGCCTTTTGCCGGTGCCCGTCGATCTCGCGCTCAAGACGCGTACGCGCCGTCTCTTCGCGATTCAGCGCGGAAGAAGCGTCTGCCGACTGCCGCTCAACCGCGGTCAGCGCCGCTTCAGCCTGCTTTACCTCCGCCGGCAGTGCATTGGCTTCCTTGGTCAGGCAGGCGCGTTCCAGTTCCACGGCCTGCAGTTTGGCGAGATGTTCAATAAGCGCTTCCATCTGTGTTGAAGAGTCTACGCCATCGCCGCACATTCAGAAAACCTGCCCCGCTCTCTGACCCTCCGATCTTCTGTCCTGTCAATTTGCATCCAACAATCCTTGGACGCCTTTTATGGTCCAAGTCCTTCGCGGCTCCATCTGTGGCAGCGCGCGCTTGGGGACTGCGACAATACCGGATAAGCGAGAATTGCGCTGATGACCAATCAACCCTCATTCTGGCGGCGTCACCGGGTTCTGACCTGGGTTGGCGGCGTTGCGCTCGTTCTGCTGGTTGCGGCGGCCATTGGCATTTCAATTCTCCTGCGCAATGCCGCGCCCATCCTGCGCGCGCAGATCGTTAACGTCCTCGAGCAGGAGTTCCACTCGCACGTTGAGCTTGACAGCTTTCAAATGTCGCTCAAGGGCGGTCTTCGCGCCGAAGGCCGAGGCCTGCGCATCTGGCCCCCGTCAGACGCGCTGAGCGAACCCTCGGCGTCAGGTCAGCCGCTTATCTCCATCGCGGATTTCCGTTTCAGGGCGCCGTTGCACTATTCGCCCAAACAACCTATCCGCATCTCCCTGGTGCAACTGAGCGGGATCACTATCGATATGCCTCCCAAGTCGCATAACGCCAAGGTGGCCCGCGAACCACGCACGGGTAGCGGCAATAAAGACGACGTGAATAAGGCGCTGGATAACTTCAGGATTGAAAAAATCGACTGCATCGACACCGTGCTGCGGCTTGAGACCGATAAGCCAGGCAAGCTGCCCAAGGTATTCCGCATCTCCTCGCTGAAGCTCACCAACATTCAGCCCACCGGCACCATGAACTTTGCGGCCAACCTCATCAACGCGGTTCCTACCGGAGAGATTCAAACTACGGGAACATTCGGCCCATGGACCATCGACGATCCTGAAGGGAGCTCGATTCAGGGGCAGTACACCTTCAATAACGCCAGGCTGGGCGACTTTAAGGGCATCGACGGAACAATGCACTCCACTGGTCAATACGCCGGGACGCTGCGCGATCTGGCGGTGAACGGCACTGCCGACGTGCCCAACTTTGCACTCACGCAATTTGGCGCGCCCATGCCCCTGCATACTGAGTTCAATGCCAGGGTCGACGGCACCAACGGCGACACCTGGCTTCAACCTGTGAATGCGGTTCTCGGCCAGTCGCACTTTATCGTCGAGGGCAAAATAGTGCGCGTGCCGGTGAGCGAAACTGCCGCGACTGAAAGCCAGAATCCGAAAACCGATCCGCGCGCCGAGCCGCCCAGCAAGGGACACGACATTTCTCTCACGGTGAATGTGCCCCAGGGGCGGATGGAAGACTTCATGAAGCTGGTCAGCAAATCGGGCCCACCCCTGCTCAACGGCGTGCTCAACTTGAAAACCGCGCTCGATATTCCGCCAGGCAAGGATTCGGTTCAGCAGCGCATGAAACTCAAAGGCACGTTCCTGCTGAACGATGCCGAATTCACCAGCTCGAAAATTCAGGACCGGGTGGACGAGCTGAGTCTGCGCGGGCAGGGACTGGCGAAAGAAGCCAAACAAAAAGACAAGAGCGACCTCACGCCAACGCAATCAACCATGCAGAGCAGCTTTACCATGGCTGGCGGCGTAATCACGTTGCCCGACCTGGTTTACCGGGTGCCGGGCGCCAACATTGCATTGAATGGGACCTACACGCTCGACGGCGGCGCGATCAACTTTGCAGGCAAGGCAAAGATGCAGGCCACGATCTCAAAAATGATTGGCGGATGGAAGGGCGCGCTGGCTACGCCGATCGACCGTTTCTTCAAGAAAGACGGTGCAGGGACCGAGGTTGGCATCAAGGTCGACGGCACCAGGGACGATCCGCATTTTGGGCTCGATATTAAAGGGATGAAGCACACCTCGCCGGAGCGGCCCGGAGACAATGCTCCAGACGGCGGCCGCTAAAGGCGCCCCCGAGGCAGGCGAAGATCGCAGAGAAAATCTTCAACGAGCCGGCGTTGCGCTGCCCGCGCCCATCAGCACCAGCGACCGCTGCGCAAAGGGCGAGTACACCAGCAGCGTGGTGCACGCCAGGGCGAGACCAAAGTTGATGTGGTGCAGCAGCAGAAACGGCGAAAGCGCCCACAACACATCGAAGGCAAGCACAAACGGCCATACCGTAAGCAGCTTTTGCCGCACGCCGGGCGGATGAAAGATCACCGCGCACAGCAAAAAGGCGCGCACCGGGATCAGAACCGCAGCGGTCGCAATTACCCCGCCGAAGACGATGGCCGCATGCGGCAGCGGCGAGAGTAATTCCTCAATCTCCGCAAGATTGGCAAGCGCGCCCACGTAGAAGCCCAGATACATGAGCTGCAAAAGAATGTAGAGCGTCTGCACCACCGCATAGGGCGACTTGGGCAGGTCCTCTTCCGAGGCCAGAATGGCGAATCCAGTCTTGCCTTTGGGCTCGGCGAGTTCAGGGCTTGCCGCAGCGCTCGCTCGATCGACTGGCGGCGCAATCTCCACTGTCGTTCCGGTCGCTGCGTCAGATCGCCCCGGAGCAACCAGAATCTCGCGGCCTGTAATCCGCTCCACCGGCGCAATAAATCGGTAGCCGCGCCGGGCCAGCGTCTCAATAAACCGCGGGCTGCCGGCCGTGTCGCCCAGCGCTTCGCGAACCCTGTTCACCGCTGAGTTCACCCCGTGGTCGTAATCCACAAAGGTGCCCTCTGGCCACAGCTCGCGCGAAATCTCCTCGCGCGTCACAAGAGCGCCGGGCCGGTCCAGCAGCATCAGCAGCACATGGAACGGCTGCGCGTTGAGGCGCAACCGCACTCCCTGCCGGCGCAACTCTCCGGTTTCCGCGTCCGCTTCGAAGACTCCGAAGCGATAGCGCCGATCCTGATTGGGCTCTGTCATGAACTCGCCTTCAGTTTATCCCCTTACGGGGTTTTACTTTTTGGAGGAGTTCCTGCATACCCTTTGCATGCAATGCCTTGCGGCATGAGAAATGTTTGAGATCAAATGACGCGCCCGGTATTGCGTTCAAACGTCTGAAGGGGCAGAGTGGTTTCGTGAGCGACAAGAAGGGATCAAGGATGCGCTGGGTGACGAAGATGGGGAGCGCGGCGGCGATGGCAACGATGCTGGCGACCGGCGCTCAACGCGCCAACTGCGGGCCAACGGCCGCCGCCGCCAAGGGCTTTGACCAATATGTTGCGCAGGTTGAAGCTCGCCTGAAGCAACAGCACGAGTCGAACGACGGCTTTCTTGCTGCGGCAGACTGGGTGCGGGTGAAACGGGGCGAGCTTGTAATCGAACGAGTCAATGCAGACCCAACTCCCGTTTTGGCAGGCGCGCTGCTCTACCACTGGCGCGGGACGGCATTTGCGCCTGGGGCCACAGCTTGCGATCTCGAACGCCTTCTGTCCCACTTCGCCGGCTATCCGCAGGTTTACGCCCCACAGATTGTTTCAGCTCGCGTAACACCCGGGAATGACGGCCATTTTCAAACCACGCTGCGTGTCGTTCAGAAGCACGTGATCACGGTGGTGCTCGATACGTCGTACGACGTTCAGTTTTACCCCACCGGCACATACAGTTCACCATCTGGCACTCGCGGATACAGCATCGCGCACTCGACGCATATCGACGAGATTCAGTCGCCTGGAACAGCCAGCGAAAAAGCGCTCGATGCGAACCACGAACACGGCTTTCTGTGGCGCTTGAACACGTACTGGAGCTGGGAAGAGCGCGACGGAGGCCTCTACATGCAGATCGAGACGGTTTCACTGACGCGCTCGATTCCCAGCGGGCTTGGCTGGGCAATCGGGCCGTTCATTGAGAGCATCCCGCGCGAGAGCCTGGAGTTTACGTTGCGCGCGACGACCAACGCGTTACGGCGTCAGCCGCATTCAGAAAGGAAAACACCATGAGCACCGTTGCATCTATGCCCGCCAAGTCAAGCTTCCATTCAGCCACCCGCGTCAACCATTCTTTAACCGCATCGCTTGAAAGGCGCGCGCTTGCATGGATGGCGATTCGCGCCCCGCGCTGGGTCACCAGCGACCGCCTCACGCTGCTGGGCTTTGCCGCGCAAATCGGATGCGGCGCGTGTTACGCTCTTGCCCGTTTTGACCGCCGCTTTCTGCTTGCCGCCGTCGCGTGCCTGGCGCTCAACTGGCTGGGCGACTCGCTGGATGGAACATTGGCCCGCGTGCGCCGCATCGAACGGCCGCGTTATGGCTTCTACGTCGATCACATGGCCGACGTCTTCGGATCGGTAGCTCTCATGCTCGGCCTCGGCTGCTCCGGCCTGCTTTACCCCGCGGTCGCCGTCGCCATGCTGCTCGCATTTCTGGTGCTGGCCGCTGAAAGCTACCTCGCCACATATACGCTCTCGCGCTTCCAGCTCTCGCTGGGCCTTTTCGGTCCCACAGAGATTCGCATCGTGCTGGCCATCGGCACGCTCGAACTATTGCGCAACCCCTGGGCCACCGTTTTCGGTCATCGATTCCTGCTCTTCGATATCGGCGGGGTCGTCGCCGCGACGATCATGTTCGCCATGGCCGTCACCGTAACCCTGCGCCACACGGCGCAGCTCTACCGCGAGGAGCCGCTGCCGTGAAATTGCTTATTCGATGGGGCAAGTTCAACCTGGTGGGCGCGGCCGGCGTGGTCGTCCAGCTTGCGGCGCTGGCCGCTTTCAACCGGATCGCGCCCGGCCACTATCTCATGGCGACAGCAGCGGCCATCGAAATCACGCTGCTGCACAACTTTGCCTGGCACGTGAATTACACATGGCGCGACCGTCGCGACGGCTCCGCATTGACCGGCCGGCTGTTGCGTTTTCATCTATCGAACGGCCTCGTCTCTTTCGCCGGCAACATTGCGCTGATGCGATTGCTGGTGGGCCATGCGCATCTGCCGCTGTTGGCCGCCAACTCGATTGCCATCTTTTGCTGCTCGATTGTGAACTTCCTGCTGTCTGACTGCTGGGCGTTCGCGCGGGTTCGGCCAACGTGGGCCTAAGCCGCACTCCCGCCCCGCGCGCAGCCTCGCCGCCGGTCACAATTTACCCAACCCGCAAGCACAATTCACCCGGCCCCCAATGTGATAGCTTGCTTGAGTTGGATTGTTTTCATTCCAGCCGGGCAACCAGGGGCACTATGGGGAAACTGAATCGTATCGGAATCATATTGGCAGGCTTCGCGGCGGCCTTTGTACTGGCCCAGGCAGCGCTTTCCGCGGAAGGGCAATCAGCAACCGCTAAGCCGCATCTTGCAAAGACGGTTACCAGCGACAACAATGAGCGGGACTGGTGGAAGAACGCAGTTATCTACGAAATTTA
Organism: Occallatibacter sp.; assembly: GCA_050014675.1. Lineage (GTDB taxonomy): Bacteria > Acidobacteriota > Terriglobia > Terriglobales > Acidobacteriaceae > Telmatobacter. The sequence continues at coordinate 8,184 of JBEKCW010000145.1, forward strand.
CCCGCGCAGCTTTCAGGATACGAATGGCGACGGCATCGGCGACCTGAACGGGATCACCAAACATCTCGACTATCTGAAGGATCTCGGCGTCGACGCCATCTGGCTCACCCCCGTCTACCCCTCGCCACAGATCGACTTCGGCTACGACATCTCCGACTACCGCGCCATCGATCCACAGTACGGCACCATGGCCGACTTCAATCGCCTGGTGGCGGAAGCAGACAAGCGGCACATCCGCATCATCATGGACATGGTGATGAATCACACCTCTGACCAGCACAAGTGGTTCCTCGAGTCGCGCTCGGCGCGCACCAATCCCTACCGGAACTGGTATGTGTGGCACGATGGCAAAGGCGAAACCGCAACCAGCCCCAGCGAGCCGCCCAACAACTGGCAATCCTACTTTGGCCACTCCGCATGGCAGTGGGACGAGAAAACACGCCAGTACTACTACCACAAGTTCTATATCCAGCAGCCCGACCTCAATTGGCGCAATCCCAAGGTGCACGACGCGTTTAAAGATATCGTCGCCTTCTGGCTCCAGCGCGGCGTGGGCGGCTTCCGTTTCGACGCCATCACGCAACTGTATGAAGATCCCCAGATGCGCGACGAGGGCGTGGTGAAAGACAAGAGCGGCAACCCCGTGATTAACGCATATGGCGACCCGCAACTCGACGACTCACGCACCAGCAACCAGCCGGGTCTGCACCAGGTGGTAGCCGAAATGCGCGCTGAAGCCGACAAGTTCGACTCCAGGTCCTTCCCCGGGACGCGTGTCATGATCGGCGAGACATATCTGCCCAATATCGCGGAGCTGGACAAGATGTACGGCACCACAGCGCATCCCGAGTTTGAGCTGCCCATGGATACCCAGGTGGGCATGATCAACCGGCTGGATGTAGCCACGTTTCGCTCCAAACTGACCGACGTTGAGACCAGGATCGACAGCAATACGCCGCTGCTGCTGTTCGACAATCACGACAATCCGCGCATCGACATGCGCTACGGCGACGGCATTCACAACACCCAGATCGAGCGCGTCATCGCGACTGTCTTGTTTGCGTCGCACGGCGCGGCGCTTATGTACTACGGCGACGAGATCGGCATGGTCACCACGCCGCCCACCCGCAAAGAAGACGTGAAAGACCCCATCGGAATTACCGGCTGGCCCAAAGAGAAAGGCCGCGACGGCGAGCGTACTCCCATGCAGTGGAACACCGAGTCCAACGCCGGGTTCACCACCGGAACACCCTGGCTCCCCGTGCCGCCCAGCGCCGACGAAAAGAATGTTGAAGTCGAGCGCACCGACCCTGACTCGCTCTTCAACTGGTATCGCGCTCTCATTCGCCTCAAAAAGACTGTGCCGGCCTTTCAGCAAGGCTCCAACATCATGCTCGATACTGAGAACACCAGCGTGCTGAGTTGGCTGCGCCAGGCCCCCGGCATGCCGCAGGTGCTAGTGAGCGTGAACTTTACCGCCCAGCCGCAGATTGTGAGTTTGCAAGCTGGCGGTTCAGCATTGGCGGGCGGCAAGCTGGAGACACTGCTCAAATCGCCCGGCGGCGTCGATCCCAAGTCGCTCGACCAGATCGTCCTGGCCCCGTTCGGCATTTACATTGGCGAATTGCAGTAACTGCGGGCGAAGGCGCTCAAGTCAAAGGGCTCCTTCGCTCACTCGCCTGCAGCCACAGCCTTTCCATCGCAGCTCCGTCAAACTCATTAGCGGGCTGATATATTCTTCCTGTCTCCCCTATAGCATTTTCTGAAATGATGTAGATCGAAACCACGGCTGCTGAGTGGGTTTTTCTTTAAGAAAAACCCACATGTGCGACTCTCAATAGTTCGCGGTATTTCAGAAAATGCCGTAAGGCGTCAAAGAGGTCCATACTGCGTTTTTTTCATGCCAAATTATCTCGCGCAGCACGCGGCACCTGTCGTTTGCCCGTCACTTCAATCTGCAAGTGCATTTTGATTCTGGCGGTTACCGCCGGCGCAATGCTCGCAGCCGCGCAGTCTGGCGCCAATCTCCCGGCCGCGCCCGCGCACGCTCCTGATCCTGGGGCAACGCAAACCGGGTCCGTTCGCGGAGTAGTCGCGGGCAAAGATGGCGAGGTTTACGAGGGCGTTCGCGTCACCCTCTCGAGCAACGGAACAAAGCAATCCAGTCAAACGGGCGCTGACGGCGAATTCCTCTTTCAACAGGTTGCTCCCGGGCCGTTTACGCTTTCGTTCGGCTCGCAGGGATTCGATACTCAGACCATCTCCGGCGAGCTTCATCCCGGCGAGGCCGTTACCGTTCCCAACGTCGTCCTGGGCCTTAAGGAATCGGTGAGCGTGGTTCACGTTTCTGCCGAGCAGCAGGTCGAGATTGCCGAGCAGCAGATCCATATCGAGGAACAGCAGCGCGTGCTGGGCTTTTTTCCCAACTACTATGTCAGCTACGATCGGCATCCCGTGCCGCTCACCACAGAACAGAAGTTCAAGCTTGCCTGGCACTCCAATATCGACCCTTACAGCTGGCTCACGAACGCAGGGTTCGCAGGTATTCAGCAGGCGACGAACTCATTGAAAGGGTACGGCCAGGGAATGCAGGGTTACGGCAAGCGCATGGGCGCAGTTACCGCGGACGGCTTCTTCGGCGACATGATCGGCGGCGCAATCCTTCCCTCGCTCCTGCATCAGGATCCGCGCTACTTCTACAAGGGAACCGGAACCATCAAGTCGCGCATTGGATACGCGCTCGCCAACACCGTGATTTGCAAGGGCGACAACATGCACTGGCAATTCGACTACTCCAGCATTCTGGGCACCCTGGCTGCCGGCGGCATCTCGAATATCTACTATCCAGCCAGCGACAAGAACGACGCGGCAGTAACTTTCGAAGGCGCCGCCATCGGCCTGGGGGGCGCAGCCATTCAGAACCTCTTGCA
>JBEKCW010000146.1:0-10899 GCA_050014675.1 Occallatibacter sp.
GCGGCCTGACAGGAATTCACGCAGACCGCGTTGCGAAACCCTACCTTTCGCGGCAAACTGAAGCAGTCAGCTCAATGGAATGGAGCGGCTCACCATGTTTGAGAGATACACCGAGAAAGCCCGCCGAGTGATCTTCTTCGCCCGCTACGAGGCCAGCCAATTCGGTTTGCCTTATATTGAGACGGAGCATTTGCTGTTGGGTCTGCTGCGCGAAGACAAGGCCTTGACCAACCGGTTTCTCCACTCGCACAGCAGCGTTGAATCGATCCGCAAACAGGTTGAAGCACACACTACCATTCGCGAGAAGGTTTCCACCAGCGTCGATCTGCCCCTTTCGAATGAATCGAAGCGCGTGCTAGCCTACGCGGCCGAGGAAGCTGAGCGGATGGGGCACAAGCACATCGGCACCGAGCATTTGCTGCTGGGCCTCCTGCGCGAAGGGCAGTCTTTTGCCGCGAACCTGCTCAAAGAGCGCGGCATCGAGCTCGATAAGGTTCGCGAAGGGCTGGCCCGCGTCGCCCATGTGCCCGAACAACCAGCGTCACCGGGTTCCGCTTCGCCTGTAGCGTTCAGCCAAGACCTTACGCAGGCCGCCATCGACAAATCTCTCGAACCGGTCATCGGCCGTGAAAGCGAACTCGACGCGTTGATTGAGGTCCTGGCCAGTTTCCGCAAAGGCAGCGCGTTGCTTGTGGGCGAGCCCGGCGCAGGAAAATGCGCGATCGTTTCCGCTCTTGCGCAGCGCATTGCCTTGGGCGACGTGCCTCCATTCCTCGCCGAAAAACGCATTCTGCTCATTGACCCGCATCTCACTGCGCCCGCCTCTCTGGCCGGCCTCCAATCCCTTCGAGAAAAACTGCCGGCCGCTCAAAAGACGATCCCCGAAAATGAGGAGACGATTCTGTTCGTCGGCGATTTGGGCTCGCTTCTTGCTCCCCCTTCATTTTTATTTCCGTGGGGCCCGGGGAGAGTTCTCAGGCAATCGCCGCTCCAGGGCAAAGTTCGCTGCATCGCTTCAGCAACTCCCGGCGAGCTCGAGCGCTGCCTGCGCGAGTCGCCCTGGATCAGCGATCTCTTCCGGCCGATCCATGTTCGCCCCTTCAACGAAGCGGAGACGCTTGAGGTGCTGAAGGCGCGCAAACAGTTTTATGAGGAGTTCCACCAGGTGGCTTACTCCGATGAGGCGCTCGAGCTGGCCGCAAACGCATCCAGCCGTTACCTGCATGATCGTGTTTTGCCCGGCAAGGCGCTCGAGCTGATTGACGCCGCCGGAGCGCGGGCCAAATTGCGCCAGGCAGTGGTTGCGCCTGAGGTAGCTGAACTTCAGAAGAGGATACGGTTCATTGTCCACCGGATGGACTCAAGCATTCAGAATCACGAGTTCGAGAAGGCGCGCTTCTACTCCGACGAGGAGCGCAAGGAACGGGAGAATCTTCTCCTGCTGCTGAAAAATGCCGGAGCCGAAGAGACTCCATCGGCGTCGATCACCCCGCCGGATATTGAAGAGGTCATTGCCCGCTGGAGCGAATACCCATTTCGGCCGTAGCGCCTCAAGCCGCCAGCCTCGTTCCCTAGCTCCCTCGCTCCCTGTCTTACGGCAGCGGCCGGTCGGTCCACAGCGACTTGTCGGCAATTGAGCCGGCGGGATAAAGCTTCCCGGCCAGTACCTGCTCCACATTTGTCTGGCTCGGGTCCTCGGCAAAAATCCACTTACGCTCGCCGGTGCCCCAAATTTTAGCCAACTGATCGTCGGTAAGAAAAATGTTGGGCGCGTCAGGATAGCAGGAGCCCCACAGGAGCGTGGTGCCCTCGCCGTTCTGTCCGCAGCGGGGTAATACCAGCAGCGCCGGGCGATGGTTGAAGAAACGTTCCGTGTAGAAAATGACCGAAGAGCCCGACGACTGTTCGCCGTAGATGATGAAGGTGTCATTGGGCGTGCCCTTGGCAACAATCACGTCGGCAAGCTGCTTTGAGCTGAGCATGGGCTCGAAGCGCGCGAAGGCGATGTGCGCGGCGATGAAGAACACCGTCATGGTGAGGGCCACGCTGATGGTAGCGGCCATGTGCCTGCGTTTGAGCCTGAGCGCCAGGCCGATCACCGGGCCAATGAGCAACGCCACACCGGCAAGCATCGCCGGCAGCCGCAGCGCGGCAAATGACGGCCCGGTCAGATCGAAGAGGTGTGACATCGAGAGTGTGTAGTCGCCCACGCCGCGATGCGCCAGCAGGGTACCGATATCGGCAATAAAAGGCAGGTTGCGCGACTCCCACAATCCCCAGCCCAGCGCGGCGGCGGAAAGCACGCCGATTACCGAGAAGGCCACGTGCGCGCCGGTGAGCCACCTGGTTGAGAGCCTGGGAGCCTCTTCGTCAACCCCGCGCCGTTCTTCAATCCCCGCCATCACCCCGGCCGTCAGCATCAACAGCGGCGCCCAAACCGGGAAGGTGTAGTACTCCTGGTTGGTCGAGATCGAAAAGAAGAGCAGCGTCCACGCCGTAAACAGGCTGAGCAGCCAGATGGTGCGCACGCGGAACTTGAGGCGCAAAACGTAGCTGGCCACATCTTCGCGCAGGGCATTATCGAGATAGAAATCTACGGTCTGGCCGGCGTCGTGGCGCAGGTGCGTGAGCCAGGTGCGGCGCGTCTTCCACGCCAGCGCGAAGGCCGCGGGCAAAAACAGGCTCCAGGGAAAGAGCCATGCTAAATGGCCGAACCAATACAGCATCGCCGGCATCTTGTTGTAGTCGTGCGGGTAGCGCTGGCCAAAGAAGCGGAGAATGTGCTCGTTGACAAAGTAGAAGTAGAAAAACCCGTGCACATTGCCGATGGTGGGGTGATTGCCGATGGGGTTGCCCTGGTCAGGATTTCGCAGCCCGCACAAAATATGCCACGGCGCGGCGATGGCCAGGAACAGCAGAAATCCGGTAAACGGTTTGAGCGAACGCCAGCGGCGCCACTGGCCGGTGAGCGCGAGGTAGGGAATTGCGGCTCCCGCAAAAAATACCGGCGCAATCAATCCCTTGGTGAGAAGCGCCAGCGCCACGCAGGCCCAAGTCCAATAAATCAGGTTTGAGCGGCCGGTCTCGAGGCCGTCGATCATGGCGTAGAGCGCGGCCAGCAGGAAAAAGGCGAGCAGCGACTCGGGAATAATGAATCGCGTAAACAGAAACGGCCCCACCGAAGTGAGCACGCCCAGCCCCGCATAGAGCCCGGCCCGCGGACCCCACGCTCGGCGCGTCCACAGCCACGCAATCCACGCCAGCGCCAGCATGGCCAGCGCATTGAGCAGATGCGTGGTGAAGGCGTTTTCAACACCCGTCACGCGATAGATGCCGGCGATGATCCAATAAGGCAGCGGTGGTTTTTCAATGTAGCGAATGCCGTCGATCCTGGGGCTCACCCAGTCGCCGGTTCGCGCGATGTACTGCGCGGCCTCCGCGTGGCTCGAGTCAACATCGTCAAGCAGCGGGGGCGTAAACAAGGAAGCAAAATAAACAGCAAGAAAAATACCCAGGAAAAGCGCCCACACAGCGCGGGCTGAAGGCTTTTGCTGCGGGCGATAGTATGTGCTGGTAGCGTTCATTGTATTTTCTTGAGACATCAAAACAAGGATATCAGCCGCATAGATGGCGCGTTTCATCAGGTAAACGCATTACGACGCACTTTTCACGCGGGAACGCGACGCGAAGAAAGAGCGTAACCGGTTTATGGTGTAGAGATGCGAAGCCGGAAGTTCAATGCGTGGAGGCTGATTCCGTGGCTCGCGGCGGCGCTGGTGATTGCGTGGGTCGCGCTCGCATCAGACCTGGGCGTGGTGCTCATGGAGCGCAATCTGCACACGGCGCGCCGGCCCATTACGCCCGAAGACAATCGAGCCGCCCACGCGATTGCCGATCGCAACCACGCGGCGATCACCGACGTACAAATCAGCGCTGAAGACGGCTCAATTCTGCGGGCGTGGAACTTTGTTCCGCGTGCCGGCAATGGCGATGCCGTGATTGTGCAGCATGGGCAGGGCGACAGCCGCGCGGGAATGCTGGGCTACGCCGATATGCTTTTGCGCCACGGATACAACGTGCTTTTGCCGGATTCGCGCGCGGCAGGCACGAGCGGCGGCGCGCTGGTGACTTTTGGCGTGCTGGAGGCCGGCGAGTTCAACCGCTGGTACAACTGGATCACCAGGAGTGAAGCGCCGCGCTGCGTTTACGCAATCGGCAACTCGATGGGCGCGGCGATTGTGCTTGAGGCCTCGGCCAGCCAGCCCGGCTATTGCGCGGTTGTGGCTGAGAGCGGCTTTTCGAGTTTTCGTGAAACGGCTTACCTGAGATTAGGCCAGACCTTCGGCGCCGGGCCCTGGCTGGGCCGCACATTCCTGTTTCCCACCGTCGAAGCTGGGCTGATCTACGCGCGATTCAAATATGGAGTCGATCTGGCGGCCTCGTCTCCCATAAAAGCTGCCGCGCACTCGCGCGTTCCCATCCTGCTGATTCACGGCCTTGCCGACAACAATCTGCCGCCCATTAACTCTGAGAGGATCAAGGCCGCCGACCCCGGCGCCGAACTTTGGGAACCGGCGGGCGCGGGCCACTGCGGCGCCCTCTCGACGGCGCCCGGCGAGTACGAGCGCCGCGTGATTGGCTGGTTTGAGAGCCACGATCGCCCGGCGCTCCGCTGAGCGTGCATTGAAGCTGTGTGCAAGCCGAGTGAATTCGCCCCCGCACCCCCATCGTGTATCTTGGCGAAGGATCGACTCTTTCATAACGGAGCGCATCGCACAACGCCATGCCCACCTTTGCCGCCATCGATATCGGTTCCAATTCATGCAGGCTCAAGATTGCGCGCGTTGTAGCGCACCAGTTGAAGACTGTGGCCGAGGACCGCGAAGTTACGCGGCTCGGAGCGAGCGTCTTCGAATCGGGGCTGGTATCGCCCGAGGCAATGGCGGCAACGCTGCGCGCGCTCAAGCGTTTCCAGCGCTCGGTGCAATCGCACGGCGTCGACCAGATCCGCGTGGTGGCAACCTCGGCTATGCGCGACGCGCGCAACGGAGCGGCGTTCCAGGCCTGGGTGAAGGCTGAAACGGGCTGGAATCTTGAAATCATATCGGGGCTTGAAGAAGGCCGGCTGATTCACCTGGGAGTGATGAACAACGAGCCGGGTGCAGGCGGGCGCGTGCTGCTGCTCGACCTCGGCGGCGGCAGCTGCGAGATTACGCTCTCTGAGCGCAAGCGAATCGTGGAAACCATCAGCCTGCCGCTGGGCGCGGTGCGGCTTACGGAGCAGTTTTTGAGCGCCGACCCACCCACCAAGGACGGCCTGGCACGCATGCGCCAGTTGATTGGGCGCGAGCTGCGCCGGGCGCACCGCAAAATTCAACCGGGGCGGGCGCTGCAGGTGATTGCCACATCGGGCACCGCTGCTGCGCTCTCTGACGCATGGATGGCGGGCGCCATCGAAAGCAAAAAAGCGGGCAGCAAAGGAGCAGCGAAAACTGCCGGGCGAAGAGCCGTACGATCGAAGTCAGCCGCGGGCGTAGTTCCCGCGGGCGCGGTTCGCAAGCTGGCCGGCAAGCTTGCGAAAATGACGCTGCCCGAGCGTGAGGCAATCCAGGGCATTGGCCCACGCCGCGCGGAGATTATTGTGGCCGGCACACAGGTTTACGCCGAACTGCTTGAAAGCTTCGGGCTGCAAGGGTTCCGCTACTCGCCGCTGGGCCTGCGCGACGGCATTCTGGCGCAGATGCTGGCCGGGCAGGACGCACGCGCCAAGGCGCATCGCGAGTTTGAGCACGAGCGCTGGGAGAGCGTGCTGGCTACGGCGCGGCGCTACGGAGTAGACACAAAGCAGGCCGAGCCGGTGCGCGCCCACGTAGTGCAGCTCTTCAGCGAGCTCAGGCACCTGCACAATTTGCCGCCTGAGTACGAAAGCTGGATTGCAACCGCGGCAATCCTGCGCGACACCGGCAAATTCATCAACCACCAGGGCCATCACCGGCACACGCAGTATATTGTTTCAAGTACCGAGATTTACGGCTATACGCAGATGCAGCGGACCATTGTTTCGGCGATCGCTCGTTACCTCGGCAAGAGCCGCCCGCAGCCCGGCGACCGCGCGCTGCGTAATATTCCCGCGCAGGAGCACCAGAATGTTGATCGCGCGGTGGTGTTGCTGCGGCTGGCCGTGGCGCTCAACCAGGATCGCGCCAGCGACGTGCTGCGCGTAGTGGTGAAGGTCTATCCCAAGCGGGTCTACCTTGAAGTTGAGCCGGGGCGCACCGGCGCGGAGCTTGAGCTTTGGTCGCTGCGCCGCGAGGCGGGTTATTTTCGCGAGGTCTTTGGGCGCGAGCTCTTTGTGACGCTGGCGTAGATGGCGCGCGCCGAGCGCGGATCGATGAGCCACTGCAGCCGCGGCGGATGGTTATCCATATCAACGCGCGCAATTGACCCCTTGCGCATGCGGATGGCCGCGCCGCCATTGCCGGTAATCATGTGGCCCAGAAACTGAAAGAGATTGGGATTGTGGCCCACCACCAGCACGCCGTCGCGGTCGCCGTATTTCGCAAGCAGCGCCAGAAAGTCGCTGTAGCTGGCGTCGAGCCCCAGCGCTTTGCTGACCTCGACTTTGGCGTCATAGCCCATCTCGGTGCCCACAAACTGCGCCGTTTGCAGCGCCCTCTTCAGCGGACTTGAAACAATCACGTCCACCTGGACTTTGAGCGCGCCCAGCACACGCGCCATCAGCATGCACTGCTCCTTACCCTCCTTGATCAGGCCGCGTTTGGCGTCAAGGAGAGGATTGCCGCGAAAGACCCCGGCATTGGCGTGGCGCATCAGGTAGAGGATCATAACTGGTATATCGGCGGGACTTTTGGAGGAGTGCCGAGCTTTCTACAAATCTGATTTTAACAGATTTGTAACATTGGGAGGTCCAGGGGCAGGCCGAGGTCGGCTTTGGATGTGGAATAACTCGGAAGGTGAAGGCTTGGCCTCTTAGCAAATTCCGAGACCCAGTACCCAGGATTCAAGGGTGAGGCCTGAGCGCGGCTAGCGGCGGTCCAAAGTGATCAGACAGCCGTTTGGGCCGCGCATAGGATCGCGATTAGTGAAGAAGTGGGACAGTCGTTACAAAGGCGAGTCCGCTCCCTCCTGAGGGTGAGGTTACAACATGGAAACTATCGTTATTGTTCTGGTGGTGCTATTTCTGCTCGGAGGCGGGGGTTGGGGATATTCGCGGTGGCGTAGTTAGCACGACTTCAGCTTCTCTTGGTGGCGGGCTAAACCGCCGCCGGATCAGCTGTTTGTCCATAGCTCGCTCACCAGCAATCCCCATAGGCGCGTCCGCGACAGATAGATCCGAAAGCCGGCCTCGGTGAGCACGGTCGCATGATCGGGCAGCGCCCGGACCCTGAGTCCGGTCAACAACCCGAAGGCGTGGTAAAGCGCGGTAACCAGCGGGCGTGCGACGAAGCGTCCGAAAAACGAACGGGGCAGTGCGAATTCGGAGACCACCCAAAGAGTGTCGGGCACCGAGGCCGACCGAATCCGAACAGCCAGCGCTCTGACCTCATCGGTCGTAAGGCAATCCAGGAAAAAGTGAGTCACGACGAGATCGTAGGTTTCGGAGTTCGCGGGTTGCCAATCGCGTGCGTCGGCAACGTCGGTGCGCACCCGTCCAGCGGCTTTTCCGGCGCGGCGCACCAGCGCCCGCAGCATCGCCGGGCTGGCATCAATGGCGTCAACTTTGATGGCAGCATTCGTCTCAAGCAGCCGTGCCGTGAACCGGCCATCGCCGTCGCCAATTACCAGCGCATTGCGGCAGTGAGCCAGATCGGCGAGAAACTCCGTGCGGCAGCGCCACAAAACAGGACCGAAGCTCAGGTACTCCATCCATCGGTAGGCGCGTGCCATCCCATCAAAATTGGGCGGCGCTCCGCGCTTTCGCGTTTTGGACGAGAGTAGTGGGAAAGGTGCGGCCATTAACGCACCAGCCTTGCGATTGGTCCTGCGACGAAGATAACCACTGCCGGCGCCAGCAGCACCAGGTCGGCCGCGGCGCGGAGCGTTACCGGTGCGAGCAGCGGACGAGTGCGCGCATTTGAGATATCGAGAATCGCAATCAGCAGCGCGCTGAGTGCGGCCGCTGCAAGCAAGATCGCCGGCCGTGGATGCGCGTGGTAAAGCAGCAATCCAGCTACCAGGCCGAGCAACGCAAGCCCGAACGCAACAGAACGCAGCGGCTGATGAGCATTGCGCTCCGCGCCCGACTCCCACTGCTCAATTGCGTGACAGTTGAGCCAGGCCAGCGCGGCCAAAAAAGCAACGCAGCCGGCCAACACCCAGCGCGTAGTTAAAGGAGCGGCCCACGCCGCGCCCAGGGAGGGTAGCGCGCATCCCGCCGCAAAAAGCACGCCGACCAAAAGTTCCTTTGTAACGATCGGCGGAAAGAACGGCCTGGTGCGGCGAGCCGGTGAGAGCTGGCTTTGGTGCACACGCGCAAAGTAGACAAGCGAAGCGGCGGCCAGCACCGAATCGCGCTCGCGCGCGACGGCGGGAATGCAACCCAGCACCAGGATTGCAGCGACTGTTCCCGCCGCGGCCGCTAATGGGATAAGCACGCGCCGGTGGCGCCAGTGAAAATAGTGACGCTCGCGCAGCCGATCTTCCATCTGCGAGCCGAGCGCCGCACTTGCGTCGAGCAGCCGGTCGCCCACGTAAACAGTCCAGACGCAAAGCACGATCACGGCCGCCGCCTGCAGCGGAAGACGCGTTCCGGTGGCCCAGGCGAAACTCCAGGCCCAAGCCAGCGCAACGGTCGGCGCATCGAGACTCGTGAGATGCCATGCATCGAGACTGGCCACATGCCAATGATGCAGCGGCACATACGCGGTCCCGGCCCGGCTTGAACTTCGGCTGCGTTCTGAGGTGCGTTCCTGCGCCGTTGTATTGGGGAAAATAATCGGCACTGATTCTATTTTAAGAGAAAGCGCGCGCGGGGATTTTCCAGCGCTAAGCTCAATCCGCCGCTTTGGCCTTTTTTACCGCATGTTTTGCTGCCGGTTTGTGCTCCGGCAACCCGGGAAGCGCGTCCAGATCCGTCTTGCCTTCGGCGAGCTGCATCAGAAAATCCTGGCTCGAAAAGGCCGGCGCATCCTTCGAGATATTGTTGGCGCGCACGTAGGTCCCGTCGGATTGTTGCAACCGCGCCTTCACCGTGTCGGCAAGATAAGCCGGCAGAATCTCGTTGTGAATGCGGTTGATTGCGGCCGGGTCGCGGACCGGGAAAACCACCTCGCAGCGCTCGAAGAGGTTGCGAGGCATCCAGTCGGCCGAACCCAGGTAGATTTCGCTTTCGCCGCCATTGTCAAAGTGGAAGATGCGCGAATGCTCCAGGAAGCGGCCCACAATCGACCGCACACGAATGTTCTCTGAGAGCCCTTTCACGCCGGGACGCAGGATGGAAAGTCCGCGAATAATCAGGTCGATCTGAACGCCTGCCTGAGATGCCTGGTAAAGCGCTTCGATCACCGACGGCTCGAGCAGCGCATTCATTTTTGCAACGATGTGCGCGGGGCGCCCGGCTTCGGCGTGCTCGGCCTCGCGGCGGATCAGGCGCAAGAAACTTTCAGCCATGGTCAGCGGCGCAACCAGCAGCGGGCTGTAGTCGTCGATTTCGGCGTGCGCGGTGAGGTAGTTGAACACCATGTGCACGCGCTCGGTAATCTGCGGATCGCAGGTCAGCAAACTCAGGTCGGTATAAAACCGCGCCGTGCCGGGGTTGTAATTGCCGGTGCCCAGGTGGCAGTAGCGGCGCGTCACGCCGTCTTCGTCGTGGCGGACCAGCATGGCCAGCTTGCAATGGGTCTTCAACCCCACCACGCCGTGGAAAACCTGCACGCCGGCGTCTTCCATGCTGCGCGCCCAGCGAATGTTCGTGGCCTCGTCGAACCGCGCCATCAGCTCCACAACCAGCGTCGCTTCCTTGCTGCCCGCGGCCTCAATCAGCGCCTCGCAAATCGGAGAATCCTGGCTGGTGCGATAAAGCGTCTGCTTCATCGACAGCACCAACGGGTCCTTGGCGCCCTCCTGGATGAACTCCACCACTGGGTCGTAGGAGTCGTAGGGATGGTGCAGCACCACATCGTGCAGGCGCAGCTCATCGAAAATATTGGCGGACTTGCGGCTCAAATGCAGCGGGTGCGGCGTGAACGGCGCGAATTTCAGGTCGGGCCGGCGCACATCGCCATAAAGGAACATCACGCGCGAAAGATTCACCGGCCCATCGCCCAGCAGCACCTGGTCCGGGTCGAGCTGAAAGTTCACCCGCAGCCGCTCCACAATCTCCGGATGGGCGCGGGTTTCAATCTCCAGCCGCACGGCGTCGCCCTTGCGCCGGTTGTGCAGTTCCACGCGAATGGTCTCCAGCAGCGACCGCGCCTCTTCCTCTTCGAAGTAGAGATTGGAATTGCGCGTCACACGAAACGCAGCGTGGGCCAGCACCTCGTAGCCGCGGTACATGCCGCCCAGGTTCTGCGCAATCAGGTCCTGCAGTAGGAGATAATCGAATTTCCCCTCTTCGGCGGGCAGCCGCACAAAGCGCGGCAATGCGCGCGGCACAGTCACTACACCCAGCACCTGCGGCCCCGAGCTGCGCCGCTTGGCCCTGAGCAGGATCGCCAGGCACAGCGCCTTGTTCAGTACGCGCGGGAAGGGATGCGCCGGGTCAATGGAGATTGGGGTCAGCAGCGGGTCCACTTCGCGCTGAAAGTAGCCCTGCGCAAAGGCCCGCGCCTCGTCGCCCAGTTCCTTCCACTCCAACAGCCGGATGCCCTCTTTGCGCATCTGAGGCAGCAGTAGCTCATTCCAGCAGCGGTACTGCGCGGCCACAAAGTCGTGAATCTC
>JBEKCW010000147.1:0-10896 GCA_050014675.1 Occallatibacter sp.
TATCGGCCTTTGCGCACTGGTTGTTTTGCTTTAATTCGCACCGGAAAGAGGTTTGAACGTCATCGATACTTGATGCTGTTTATGGGCGCCTGAGTGCGCGCCCTGTCAGAAATAGGGAAAGCTGCGCAGACCGTCAGGTCTCCTGACCGCCCAGATAATCGCAAGCCAGCTCGGTGACCTCCTCCAAGGCCGCCTCCGTCCAGAAGCACGGTGAATTGCGTACCTTCAGTGCAATAATGGAGCCACGCGAGATTCAGTTTTCGCGCCGTTTCGCACATGAATCTGCCCAATTCCATCACGATGAGCAGGATCCTGATGATCCCGCTCCTGTTGTGGATCCTGTCCGCGCACTTTCCGTGGCAGGGACCAGCGGGAACCCAGGAGATTCTGGCGTCGGTTCTGTTTGTTCTGGCGTCGATTACCGACGGCCTCGACGGCTTCCTGGCGCGAAAGCGCGGGCAGATCACCACCATGGGCATGCTGCTCGACCCGCTGGCCGACAAGATCATGGTGACAGCGGCCCTCATTGCGCTGGTGGCCTACAATCCGCAGGTGGTCAAGGTCTGGATCGCCGTGGTCATTATCAGCCGCGAATTCCTGATTTCGGGGCTGCGTTCGATCGCCGCGTCTGAGGGCTTCACCATCACCGCCAGCGAACTGGGCAAGCTCAAAACCGTGCTCCAGATTGTTTCTGTTGTCTCCGCAATCCTCGCGCATCGCTGGGATCACTGGCAGATCGGGTTCGTGGTGATTCCGGTAAAGTGGTATGCCATCGCGGCCATTTACTTCACCGTAGCCGTCTCCACAATCTCAGCCGTGGATTACTTTATCGGCTTCTGGAAAGAAATTGACCACGCCTCAAAGAACCGCCGCCAGGCGGCCGTGCTCTCGCGCGGCAAAAGCGTAAAGATAACTTGAGGCACGGAACAGGGATCAGAAAACCGATCACCGATTGCCGAAAACTCACCACTGATCACTGACCACTGTCTTTCGTCAGCTTCCCACCAGCACCGGCTCCATTGCCGGCGTTTCTACAATGATCCTGCCCGGCGATGCCAGCGAGTTGTGGATCAGGCAATGATGCACGGCGCGCAGAATGCCCTCGTTCTGTGCCTCTGAGAGAGGAACCGGGCAGTTCACTGTAATCACAAAATTGCCGAGCCTGGGGGGCTGCTTCAGTTTGTCGGCCGTCACCTGCACCTTGACCCCCGTTTCGGCCAACCTCCGAGTGCGCAGGTACTCCACCGCATAGTAGGCCGCACATGAGCCTAAGGCGCCAAGCAGTAGCTCGGGGGGCGTCATCCCACTATCCATGCCGCCGTTTTCAGCCGGCTGGTCGCTCACCAGCTCGTGGCCTCTTGCCTTGACTGAAAACCGCACCCCTTCAGCCTGCGTTACGCACACTTCCATTGCGCTCTCCCATGCATCGGGCGTCCATTCCGTGGCCGCGCACTTCAAAGGGCCGCACACCGCAGCCGGACTGCCAGATGGTAGTTCAATTTTGCCTCTGCGGTGTGATCGAGGCCGTGCTACCCATCACCCACCCTCCGCATTTGCGACGAAGGGGATTGAATTCGAGCCGCGCGACTGTGCAGCGTCTCGCCAAATGCCGCAGCAGGCCCAGAAATCCACGCGAAGAACCACAATTCCACGGGTCAAACGCACGAATCCCCCATTAATCGGTTGGCAGGCTCGGATTGTCGAAGCACGGTTGCGGAATTAACTACCTTCCCCGACCCCCTCCACCGCCGCCTTTGCGTGCGACGTAACAGTCGCGGCAGTAGACAGGGCGGTCGCCGCGGGGCTCAAAAGGCACCGTCGTCGGCTGTCCGCAATTCGAACAAATCACAGGAGTTCCTTGAGCCGGAGCTGAGCGGTAGCCGCCACCTCCGCCACCACCCCCGTCGGCTTTCTTGGCCTGGCGGCAGGGCTTGCAGCGCTTTGGAGTTGAAAACCCTCTCTCAGAAAAGAACTGTTGATCGGCAGCTGTGAACGTGAATTCCTGCCCACAATCGCTGCAAGTTAACTGCATGTCACCGGCCATAGGGCCTCCCAGAAGTTGTGCTTGTGCGCCAATTGTACAGCCCATTTTGGTGTTTAAGGCAACCATTGTTTTTGGGAATTGAAAAATATTGCCCCCAAACCCGTCGCGCTTATCGGTTCTTAACGCAGGGTTTATAGTGTCCTCAGCGGCATAGTACCGGGCCATCGGCTCGGGCGTCCCATTCCAGTGGCAAGTGGCGGCAAGCATGACGAAGGCCCCGAATCCTGAGTTCGAAGCAGACTGCATTCGCCGGATTCTGGCCGGGCAACATCAGCTTTTTCATGAGCTTATCCGTCCCTGCGAGCACGCCATCTACTTTTTGCTGCTCTCCATTTTGCATAATGAGGCCGACGCCGAAGATGCGGCCCAGGAAACCGCTATCAAGGCCTTCCGCAACCTGCACATGTTTCGTGGAGACTCGCAGTTCAAGACCTGGGCGCTCTCGATTGCCCGCAACGAAGGCCTGGGCCGGCTGCGCAAAAACGAGCGGCTGCGCGAGGACTCCCTCGAAGATCTTACGGGTGACAATACCGGCGACTTTACACCTGCAGTGCTCACCAGCTGGCGCGAAGTGCCGGCTGAGGCGCTCGAAAAGCAGGAGCTCGCCGCCCTCATCAGGGAGGCAATTGAGGACCTGCCCGATATTTACCGTAACGTAGTATTGCTCAGAGACATCGAAGAGATGGATGTGGCCGAAACCGCCGCCGCCCTGGGAGTCACAGAGGGCGCGGTCAAGGTTCGTCTGCACCGCGCCAGGGCGCTGTTGCAGCGTAAACTGGCACATAAGTTGAAACCGTTTGCATCGAAACGCAGCTTGTTTGGCTGGGGAAAATGAGAATCGACTGCGAGCACGTGTGGGAGCACATCTCCGCCTACATTGACGGAGAGGTGGACGCGGTCCTGCGCGCCGACATCGATAAGCATCTCGAGACCTGCGAAATATGCTCTGCGGTGCTCGACTCCACGCGCAATGTTGTAGTGCTGGTTGCCGACGGCCGCGTATTCGAACTTCCTGCAGGTTACAGCCAGCGGCTTCACGCACGGATCGACAGCGAACTCGAGCTCGGCAGTCCCCTTTAGAACATATGTCTTGACGGTGTAAGGTGCGGGTGCCCCATCGTCGCCGCGTTATTGTTTTTGCGGCTAGGGTGAGAGCGGCTTATAGCAAAAGGAAATGCTCTACTTACTAACCTGTGCGCTGGTGTTCGCCGGGGCCGCCGGCGGCTTGCGGTGCACCACTCCGTGCGCCCACATTTCAACTGCTACAAGCGCCAACGTGAGCACCGCCATGGCTACCTGCAAACGCTCAGAGCGTCTCTGTTGCGGAGCAATCTCTTTCTGGCGCCATTTCGCCTCAGGCCGCGAGCGAAGCCGCCATATCCACGCCAGCACCCCGAGGTTCACCACCGCGCCCAAAACCGCCAAAACCAGCATGGGAATGCGGATTGCATCCTCGTGAAACTTAAGCAAGGGAACTGAAATACTGCTGGCAGCCAGAGCGCCCAGGCCGATGAGCACACGTATTCCGTTCACCGTCACCACCGCGGTACACAAGCTCTGCAGCACGGCCAGCACCACGCTTGTGCCGGTTACAAGCTCCAGGCCTTTAGTAGATTTCAAGCCGCCTCCTGCCCCCGAGCGACACAACAGAGAAGGATTCCGGGGTTGAATCAGGTTAGCGCACTGGCTAGCCGGTCGCCAATCCCGGCCAACGGCGCTTCGTTCCCGGGATGCCGGACCCCCTATCGGCAGAATTTCATTTACTACCGTTCGATTTCCCTGTAACTATTCCATCAGACGGGTTGTCTTAGGAGCGTACCCCTCTTCTGCAGGACGGGTTGAACCTGCCCCCTGCGCATTCCAACCCGCGGAGCCCCATCCGCACCAACCCCCAAGCGAGGTCATGAATCCCAATGAAGAATCAACTGAATGCTCTGCTTTTGACCGCAGCTCTCGCCGGTTTGACTGGTGGCACCACGGTTGCAGCTCAGTCGGCAAACTCCGCTTCAAGCAATAACGCACAATTCACCAGGGCCGGCCTCAGCTTCGGCCAGCAAACCCCGGCCCCTAAGCACTCCTGTAAAGGCAAGAATTCCTGCGCTGGAACGGGCGGCTGCAAGTCAAGCGACAAGGGCTGCAAAGGCAAGAACACCTGCAAAGGCAAGGGCGGCTGCGCTACCGACGGCTCAAAGATGCCCAGCCACTTCGCCTAGTCCACTCCACAAACCCACACGAGGGACTGGAAGCATTGCCTCCTGACTGAGTCATAGCTGCACCCCAGTCCCTCGCACACCCAATCATTTGACCGAAATTAATTCGCTTTTTTGTTCACTGTCTCTCGTTCACTCCCCTATGCCCGGCAATCGTTTCAATGCGTATGCAGATCACGGAGTCGGAATCGGCTTGCGGATTCCGCACTACCAGCACATCTTCTCGCGCAAACCGGTCGTCGACTGGTTTGAAATCATCTCAGAAAATTTCATGATCGACGCCGGCCGCCCGCTGGCGAATCTCGACCAGATCATGGAGCGCTACCGCGTGGTACAGCACGGTGTATCAATGTACTTCGGCAGCGTAACAGAGCCAGATCCAGAACATTTGCGACGCCTGAAGCAGCTCGTGCGCCGCACAAAAACGCCTTGGCTCAGTGACCACCTGTGCTGGGGTTCGATTGACGGCACATACACGCACGATCTTTTGCCCTTGCCCTACACGTGGGAAGCTGTTGATCGAACCGTCGAGCGCGTGCGCAAGGTTCAGGATTTCCTTGAGATTCCAGTAGCCGTCGAGAACGTCAGCTCGTATGCGGCCTTCACGGCATCCGAGATGACCGAGTGGGAATTCCTGACTGAAGTGGTGGAACGCGCCGACTGCGGAATCCTGCTTGACGTAAACAACATCTACGTCTCTGCCATGAATCACGAGTTCAATCCCATGGACTATGTGAATGCCGTTCCTGCTGAGCGCGTGGCGCAAATTCATGTCGCCGGCCATTCGCGCTACGAGAAATACATTCTCGACACTCACGATCATCCGGTGATCGACCCCGTCTGGCAGCTTTATGCGCGCGCCATTGAGCGCTGCGGCCCCACTCCCACACTGCTCGAGTGGGACGATCGCATTCCAAGCTTCGACGAAGTCCATGCCGAAGCGCTCAAAGCCAATCGCTACCTCAATCGCGAGCAGCCGGCCCCCGAACTGATAGAGGCCGCGACATGAGCTACGCGCTCCAGCAACAAAACCGGGTGCCCCATCCTCGCGACGTATTTGTTTTTGTCGCCAGGGTAGGAAAGCACCGAACTTGACCCAAACTGAAGAGTCTTTCATGAACCTCGAATCCATCCAGCGCGAAATGGCCGCCGCTGTCATGCAGCCGCTCACATCTGACGAAAACATGCGCGAACACGCCCCCGACGGCCGCGCCATGACTGAAGTTGCGCAATCTTTCATCGCGCCCAACAGCCGCCTCAACGCCTTCGAGCGCCTCGAAATCTACAACCGGCAGTATTGGTACCGTGTGCTCAGCGGCCTGGCCGAGGACTTTGTGGCCCTGCGTGCCGTGTTAGGCTCGCACAGATTTGCCGCGCTCTCAGTCGCGTACCTCACCGAATATCCCAGCAGCTCGTTCACCATGCGCAATCTCGGCTCGCATCTGCCTGTTTGGCTCGCAGCGCATCCTGAGTTTGCAGGCCGGCGTCATTCGCTCGCGATCGATATTGCAAAAATTGAATGGGCCTTCGTCGTAGCCTTCGATTCGGCCCAGCGCACCCCGTTGACGCTTGCCGAGATTGCCACCCTCGGCGCATCGTCCCAGCTTGCCTTGCAGCCGCACCTCGAGTTAATGGAGCTGAACTACCCGGCAGAAGATCTCGTGCTCGAATTGCACCAGCGCGAGAAACGCCAAACGAGTGAAGCCGGCGTAGGTTCCAACGAAGAAGACCAGCCACCGGCCAGCTTGCCCCGCATCCGGCGCAAACCCACGTGGCTTGCCGCGCATCGCGTCGAGTTCTCGGTCTACTACTTGCGTTTGGAGCGCGAGCCCTACCGGATTCTCAATTCGCTCGCACAAGGGCAAACACTTGCCGAAGCGATCGAAGCTGGATTTGCCGATTCGCTCATCCCCGCCGAACAGCGTGCAGCGAGTCTGCAGAACTGGTTCAACCAGTGGGCCGAGCTGGGATGGATCTGCGCGCGTGAGCCCTGAGCGGCCTGCCAATCTGGAAACGGCTCCGACACCGTCTCTTTCTCCGACCGACAACACAATATCCCGTGCCCCATCCTTCGAGCGTTTTGTGCTCGAAGGGTGGGAGACCACCCATCTCAAACGTAGGGTTTTAAAAGGAGCGTCAATGAAAGCCATCCTCGCTCTCTATTCGCAATTTGTGGCGCTCCTCAACCGTCTGCAAAGCCCGTTCCTGCTCGCCATTCGCCTCTATTGGGGATTCCAGTTCATCGAGGACGGCTGGGGCAAACTCACGCATCTGGATAAAGTCACCGGCTTCTTCGCAACGCTCAATCTGCCCGCGCCCGGCGCAACGGCGCTCGCGGTCTCACTCATCGAGTTGATCGGCGGCGCGCTCTTCCTTGCCGGCATCGCCTCGCGCCTGGTCTCGCTGGTTCTCGTCGTCAACATGACCATGGCCTACCTGAGCGTTCCCGACGACCGCGTCAACTTCACCCATTTCTTCTCGAATCCCAGCGACTTCTACGGCGCATCACCCTATACCTACTGGTTTGCGGCGCTGCTCATTCTTATCCTCGGCCCCGGCTTTTTCGCCATCGACACATTTATCTCCCGCAGACTCAAAAAAGCCGGCGAATGACGGCGCGAGTTATCATCGATCCGGAATCCCGAGGCTGATGCTCGAATGCGGATCGTCTACATGCTGGCCTCGCTGGGCGTCGGCGGCGCGGAAAAACAGGTGCTCGCGCTAGCAACACGCATGGCCGAACGCGGCCACACCGTAACGCTCGTGACGCTGCTGCCGCAGGCAAGCGAAGAGTGGCCCACCAACCTTCAAGTCATTCGACTCAATCTTCGCAACAACCCATTCAGTCTGATCGCGTCGCTCATGCGCGCCCGCCGCACCCTTATCGAGCTTGCTCCAGACATCGTTCACAGCCACAGCTTTCACGCCAACATAATCGCGCGGCTCGTGAGCCCGTTCGCCGGCCGGCCGGCCGTGATCTCAACCGTCCATAACGTCTACGAGGGCGGCTCGGTGCGCATGTTTGCCTACCGGTTGACGGACGGGCTCAGCACACGCACCACCGCAGTAAGCCAGGCCGTCACCGAACGATTCCTAAGACTCGGGGCCGTCAACGCGAAGAAATGCTCCGTCATTCCCAATGCAATCGATCTGAACGAATTCAAGCCTGACTCATCGCGCCGCCGATCAACGCGAGCAAACCTGGGCGCAGGTAACGAATTTGTGTGGCTCGCCGCGGGGCGAATCACAGCCGCAAAAGATTATCCCAACCTGCTCCGCGCATTCGCGCTCATTCTGAAAGTTGAACCGACTGCATTCTTATGGATCGCAGGGGAGGGAAGCGAGCAAGATAATTCTCGCCTTCACGCATTGGCATCGGAAGAACATATCAAAAGGCAAATCGAATGGTTAGGTCTGCGCCGCGATCTCACAGCCTTGCTCGACGCCGCCGATGGATTCGTCTCAAGCTCAGCCTGGGAAGGAATGCCCCTGGCGATTGCCGAGGCCATGGCGATGGAAAAGCCGTTGGTTGCAACCGATGTAGGCGGCGTAAGCGAACTGGTTGGCGATACCGGATCGTTGGTTCCCGCCGAAGACTCTGAGGCGCTAGCCAAAGCAATGCTCGAGACGATGCGCAAGCCCGAGGCAGATCGCGAGGCAATCGGCCGTTCCGCGCGCCGCCGCATCCAGGCCAGCTTCAACATTGAAACCCGCGCCGAAGAATGGGGAGCGCTGTACCAGTCACTTGTGTAAAGAGCGCAGTAGCCTCGAGCACATCACCAAAGAAAAAAGGCCGGAGCTTCACCCTCCGGCCTTTTCTGTTCCCTGATCCCTGACCCCTGATCCCTGTCTCTAAAACTGAAACGCCGCCTGAAAAAAGATCCTGCGTGCCGCCGAACCCGAGGGTGAGGCGAAGATTCCGCCGGCCAGGCTGGTCGACTTTTCAAAGCGGCTTCCCGGCCCTGTGATCCCAGTTGTCTGATCCCAGGCCGGAGCTACCTGGCCCGAGGGAGTGCCGTAGTCAATATCGTTGAATAGGTTCAGGGCCTGCGCGCTGAAGGTGAGTGCGTATTTGCGCCCGGTGTTGGCCATACCCCATGGGCCGCGACCGCCACCTCCGCCTCCGCCAAAAGGTCCGCCGAACCCGCCAAAGCCGCCCCCACCGCCGCGTCCACCACCACCCCCGCGACCGCCTCCGCCACCGCCGCCACCTGGACCGCCGCCGCTCTGATTCGGAGCGCCGGTGGCCGCAACCTTCGGGCCAATGCCCCACGACCGGCTCACGCGCAGGTTGAGCGCAACCGACGATGAAGAAGCGCCGACGTTGATCGGGAGAAGCGTCTCCCCCGAAGCCGGATCGGTGTCGAGGCAGCCGAACGGCGTTATGGCATACTGCGAAGGCTGCGGTCCTGCAGTCGATGCGCAGTCCGATGAAGAGACCAGTCCTGGCCGGTCGTTGAAGAAGTTGTCGCCTGTGAGATCGTTTTCCGTCGTCACGTTAAAGGGATGCCCGGCCTGCGCAATCAGGAATGGATTGAACGAAAGTCCCCAGGGGCCGTTGTATGTTCCCATCAGGAACACCATCTGCGGACGTACAAATCCCGCCTTGCCGTAATCCTGGTTCAGGTTGTAAGAGTTCGATGGATTCGACCCGCCGCCGCCATCGGAGTCGGCATTTGTGTAGTTGTAAAAACCCATCATGCTCAGGTTTTTTGAAAACTGCGCTCTGATATTGACAATCACCTGGTTCTGCTTGAACACCGCGTCGGGAAAGAACTGGTCAACAATACCCAGCGAGGGATCGGGCCGCACACCTGTCGGTGTGCTACTGCCGTACTGATAGGTCCCGGGCAAATAGGCGTTCGCATCGCGCTGAACCAGTTGGTGAACTCCATAG
Organism: Occallatibacter sp.; assembly: GCA_050014675.1. Lineage (GTDB taxonomy): Bacteria > Acidobacteriota > Terriglobia > Terriglobales > Acidobacteriaceae > Telmatobacter. Next base: position 9,152 of record JBEKCW010000147.1, read on the forward strand.
GAGTGCAGGTAGGTAAAGGTGAGCGTTGCAGTCTTGGTCAGTTGCCGTTCCAGCGTGGCCCCAAACTGTTCGGTATATGGCGAGTGGTAAGTCGGGACGATCGTCTGGATCTGAGAAACGCTCTGGCTGCTCACCCCGCAACCCTGCGCCAGCGCATTCGCCAGACTGGTCGGGTCAAAACAGGTTGGGTCGCTGATGACCGTCTGTGTCTGGCTCTTCAGCGGATTGCCGCTGTACTGCACCAGGTTCATATAGTCACCGATCTGGAAGCGGTCGTAGAAGAATCCGAATCCCCCGCGCACAACAGTCTTCGCCACTGCGCCTTTTTTGTGCCCGTCAAGTGCGTAAGCAAACGCAATACGCGGAGCCCAGTCATCGTGGTCGGCGATGTGATTCTGTGTCTCCCAGCGCAGGCCGCCTGAGAGCGTGAGATACGACCGGTACTTCCAGTCGTCCTGAAAGTAAAGCGCTCCGTCAAAGACGTTGCCCGCAAATGCCACCGGGCCGGTGGTGTATGTCAGCTTGTTGGGCGCATTCACGCTGCCGCAGGTATAGTCGTTTGCCGATGGAGAAGCCGGGCACGCCGTACCGGTGGTCAGTATATTCAGCGCGCCCGCGTAGTCGAATACCGTGGGAAAACTGAAACTGCCGTTATAGTTAGAGTCGGTTGATGTTGCCTGCCGGTTGTCGCGGAGCCATGCTCCAAACTTGATGGCGTGCGCCCCGGCCGTCATCGTGGTAATGTTTTGCAGTTCAAAGTGGTCGCTGTGACCGGAGTTCACCTGCGCCGCATTACCGCCTGCCGAGAAAAACCCCGGTACGCCCACCGTAGGCGCAGTGCTTACGGGAGTTTCTGAAGTGCTCTGGCGCCGGTACTCAAAGCGTGTTTCGTTCACGATCCGGTCGCTGATCACTTCCGAGTCGCTCACCTGCACCGTATGTTCAATGGTGTCGGATGTGGCGTTTTGAGTGGGCAGCGAAGTAGAGCCGATCTGGCCGCTCACATTGTTGCGGAAAAACTGGTACCGCAGTGTCAGCGTGTTCTTTTGTCCCAACTGAAGGTCGATCCGCGGCGATACCTCAGTGTGTGTTGCCGGCGTAAAAAGCCCGCCGGTGATTGGAACAACGTCGTTCGTGTTTCCGTTCACCGTAGGAACATACCAGACTCCAGTCGGAGAAGTCTGGTCGGCAGTCCCCGCCGAATAAATACTGGCGTCCTGGTTGTCGCGCTGCTCGAAACTGAAGAAGAAAGAGGCCTTCTTTGAGATCGCGCCACTCAATGTTCCGTTGCCCTGAATGCTGTGATAGGCCGGAATGACCGTGGTAAACGGGTTCCCCGTGTTGAAGACGTCGTCATTGCCCTGGAGAAAGAACCGTCCATGCAGAGTGTCGGTTCCGGGTTTGGTCAGAATCTCGATGCGTCCGTAACCCAGGCGGTCGAACTCCGCTGAAAATGGATTTTGATTGATGCGTATTTCGCGGATTGCCGACTTGGGAGGCAGTTGTCCGCCGGTGAATCCGTCAATGTAGATCTGGCCGCCATTCGGGCCCGCCGAAGGACCGGCCAGCGCGGTCAGTTCGTTGGAGAGCTCGTCGGGATCGTCTGACAGCGCGTCGAGGTCCGCCCCTTTAAGCACAATCGAGTTGGAGTTCTGGCTGGCTTCGACGCTTACCTGCGGCGCACCTTCATCGCTCACCACCACCTGCTGTTGCGCTTCTTCGATCGCCATCTTGACATCGACATT
>JBEKCW010000148.1:0-10893 GCA_050014675.1 Occallatibacter sp.
CTTCGGCGGTTGACCCGCGGCCGCGGCGAGGTGACAGGTGAGCAGAAGAACGGCAAGGCATCCAACTCCGGGCGTTGTGCCGATTCTGCGATTGCGTGCGTGATTCATCTCGATTCCCTTTCGTGATCGCGCTAGAACTTCTGCATCATCTGCCGAATGGCCTGTGTGAGAGCGGCCTTGAGATTGGGATTCTTTGAAGTAGTGGCCGAGATGACCGCGACCGAGTTGTGGTAGAGAACCTGCAGCGTCACCGTGCTTCCATCTTTTGAAGTGATGAAATGAGCCTTGTCGCCCAGGCCACCCACCGGAACCGCAGTGGCGGTCGGATCTGACTTCAGCACTGCGTCGTAGTATGTCTCGCCCGAAGCCACCCCCATCGGTGGGACCAGAGAGACAAGCACGCCCTTCTCGTAATGTTCATCTGCAGAGTATGTGCAGCCCACCCCAAGATCGCGAGCGGGGTTGAGATGGCCGCCGAATACCGTCTCGGCCTCCTGCTGGGTGATCAAACCACAGTTCTTCGGAAGTTGGCCTTGTGCCGCAGCGACAGCCGTGGGGTGATGACAGGCGAACAGCGAACCGGCAAGAACGAGGGAAAGTACCGTCAAACGTTTCATGATGAAGCTCCTTTTGAGAGGGTCACGTTGGCCGGGGCCGCTCCCGAAGTTAAATGCAATGGCATTTCAGTGAAAGGAAGATGCGCTCTAGAACATGCCCTTGGGCAAATCCACCTGCTTGTATCCGGCGGGAATTTGAAATGCGGATGCAGGCACCGGGTCGAGAGAGAAGTTGGTCATCTGCTTCGTGGTGGTCATCATTGAGTTTGGGTCGGCACCAGCAACGCCGGGCGCAGCCGAGTTTCCAGCGGGATCCGCAGCAGGAGCGGCAGCCGGCGGCGGCGTGCTCTTATTGCGGTGGAAGGCACCGAGCGCGGACTTGGAGAGCGCATTGCCAAAGATACCCAGTTTGCTTGACTCGCCGGCCGCCGTCTGGCTGGCGGTGTCAGTCGCCACCTGGCCGGTCACTGCGCCTCCCGACGGAGGTGGGGGCGCAGCAGCGGCGCCAGGCGCGGCCGCAGACGTGATTGGGAGTCCCGTGGTGGTCATGCTGGTGATTTCGAGAACCCTTATGCCCTTGATCTTCGCGATCTCTTTGTCCATTTCTTCCATTGCGTTTGAGGCCCCGGGGTTTTTGGAGAACATCATGCCCATCCCGGTTTTTTTGGCCACGGCCTGCATCTGCTCCATAATGGCCTTCATGTCGATCCCTTGCGAGAGCTTGGCGTACATGCGAGCGTCGAAGTCCTGAATCTGCTGCATCTCGGGTGGCTCGGGTGCAAACCAGAGGTCAGTGGTGGTGACGTAGGTGAAGGAGATGGGCGGCGCATCGGGAGGGGCGTTGGGCGCGGGGGTCGTCTGCGTTGCCTTGGTGGTGACCGTAATGACCCTCTCCTGCGCCTGCAGACCATTCACTACCTTGCTCACGCCGGGATCGCTGACCTTTGTATCGGATGTGACTGTGAACTGCGGGGCTTGCTGATTCTGACCTTGCGCCTGCTGCATTTTGGCCTGCAACTCAGCCATCTTTTGCGGCATGTCCTTCAACATCTGGCGCATCTGGTCGAAGGTCATCACCGTGTACGTCCTCTTGGTGTGGTCGATGCGGGTTACAGTTTCCTTGTCGATGTCGTAAATCTCGGTGTTTTCTTTTGAGGTGACCACCTTCTGGTTGCCATGCACGGCGGTGATGGTGATGGTGGGTTCGAGCATGGTCTTAACCGAGGCTGGCGCAAAGGGGGAAGACTTCATCATGTTTACGAGTGTGCCGCCGGTCATCTGGCTGGAGGATTGGTAGCTGGAGTCGGCCCAGACAAATGGCTGGAGCAGGAGAAGCGCGGTGGTTGCTGCAAGTTTGCGTGTGATCATTTAAGTCTCCGTGGGTCGCCTGATTTGGTTGACCGAATCGCCGGCAATATCCGGCTCGTTTCATTTGGGGATGGTTGCTCATCCGGGGCGGCAGCCCCTAGCGCTTGCCCACACAGCGGACACGAGGTTCCATCCGGAGGACCGTTGCCGTAGATGAACAGGGAGTGTTCGTGCCGCTCAATTGTGATTTCGGTGCGAAGTGTGCCCTGTCGACTGCCCAATAAGCCGCTGGAACGAATGGATGTTGCCCATTCATGCAACCATTGGTAAAGTCGTTTCAACAGGCTTCTCCCATTCACTGCTGGCGATAGTGCCGAGCGGCCATCCAAATGACCAGTGAAAGTCTGTGACCACGGCTGACAAGTTCTGAAGTTATTGAAAAGAGAAGAGATGTTCCAGTTCGGAAATTTCCGGATTGACCCTCAGCGGCGCGCGCTCACGCGGGATGACAGTCCCGTTGTGCTGAACCGGCGGTCATTTGACGTGCTTCTTTACCTGGTGAAAAACCCCGGGCGCGTGGTCACAAAAGAAGAACTGCTCAAGAATGTCTGGCCTGACGCCAACGTGGAGGAGAACAACCTGACCCAGAGCATCTCAGCCCTGAGGAAGGCGCTGGAAGAGCGGCCCGGAACGAACGGCTTTATTGCGACTGTGGCGGGACGCGGCTATCAGTTCATCCAGCCTGTCATCCGGGTTGGTGAGCCGGAAGAAGCTCTGGAATCGAGCACGAGGATCGGCACCGGAGGCAGCAGATTTGTGCTGCGGCAGCGTACGCTCACCACCACGGCGGTAACCGAGGAGCGGAAACCGAGACTGTCCCGCAGTTTGCTCTTTGTCGGGATTACGGCGTTGGTGCTGCTGGTTTGCGCGGGGGCTTATATATTGAAGCGCCACGCAACGCCATTGCAGCTGCATAAGGTTGTTGTAGCGGATTTTGACAACTCGACCGGCGATCTGATGTTTGACCGAACTTTGCGCCGGGCGCTCGAAATCGATCTCAGCCAGTCGCCTTATCTCGATGTAATGAGCGAACAGGAAGGGGTGAACACGCTTGAACTGATGGGCCGCAAGAGCGACGACGCGGTTACCGCGGCGGTTGCGCTCGATGTTTGTGTGCGCACCAACCGCCAGGCTGTTATCACCGGCAGCATTTCGAGCGTGGGGCATCATTATCTGCTTATTCTGGAGGCCGCCGATTGCAACTCTGCGAAAAAACTGGCCAGTGCGAAGGCTGAAGCGGCGACGAAAGACGACATCCTAAGTGCGCTCGACGGCGTGGCCGAAAGCGTTCGCAAGAAACTTGGCGAGTCGGCAACCTCTGTTGCAAATTTTGAAGTACCGATCCAGGAGGCTACGACGCCGTCGCTCGAGGCATTGAAGGCCTATTCCATTGGGCAGCACATGGAGGCGCTAGGCAGGGAAGTGCCCGAGATACTGCCCTTTTATCAGCGCGCGGTGGAACTCGATCCGCAGTTTGCCATGGCTTATGGCGCCATGGCGGCACAGTACTACAACTCCAGCGAAAGCACTCTTGCAACTCAGAACTTCAAGAAGGCCTTCGATCTAAGCAGTCATAGCAACGCTCGCGAGAAGCTGACAATTCAATCGCATTATTACTCCTATGGCATAAACGACCTGCAGGAAGGCATAAAGACCTACCAACTATGGACGGCGACTTATCCGCAGGACTGGGTGCCCTGGCAGAACCTTGCCAACGCTTACAACGAACTCGATCAACCCCAGGAGGCGATTGTTGCTGGCGAGCATGCTCTGCACATGGAGCAGAATCGCGGCAACATTTACAACGTTTTGATACGCGCCTACAAAATGGCTGGCCGATTTGCGGATGCGCAGAGATTGGGCCAGGAGGCTATGCGGCGAGGGTTGGACTCGGACGCGATCCATACTTTTCTTTTCGACGTGGCGCTCGACTCGCACGATCAACAGGCGCTGGGGCGCGAAACAAAGCGGGGTGAGGCGCATGGAGGCTGGTTCTTTCTGTATGAGCGGGCCAAGAGCGAAGCTTCGGTTGGAAAAATCCGGCAGGCAGATGACACTTTCGAAAGCTCACGAGTGATGGCCGAGCGTGAGAATCTGGGTGAAACCGCAGACAGCATCCTGACCGATCATGCGCAGGTGCAATACGACCTTGGTATGAGCGCAGCAGCGCGTGCCACTATGGCGCGAATCGCGAAATCTTATCCTGATGATCCCGACCTCGCATTGCTGCACGCCGAGTTGGGAGACGCGCGCTACGCTGAACGTTTTCTGACAGCGCACGAGCACCAGACCTTCGATACGCTGCTCGCTCATCGCTCGCTTCCTGTGCTGCGTGCCGCCCTGGACCTCGCGCGGCGGAAACCTGCGGAGGCTGTGGCCGCCTTAGAGCCAGCGCGCATGTATGGGCAAAGGGAGTACAGAGTTCTAACGGAAAGGGCCGCGGCTTACATGCAACAAGGAAAAGCAGACCTGGCGGCCGACGAATATAAGACGCTATTGGCCGCGGCTCCCGGGACCGACGTGAGCTCGCCGCTTTACAACCTCGCCCATCTGGGGCTGGCCCGCGCGTATGCGGCGCAAGGCAAGAAAGATGAGAGCCGCCAGGAATATGCAAAGTTTCTCGATATCTGGAAGGACGCGGACGCTCCGGCGCTGAAGCAGGCAAGGTTAGAGAGTGAGCATAATACGTTGCCCGTACGCACTTCAACGCTCAATTAGAAGCAGAAATAAATAAGTTGGCCATGATGCCGGGAGGAGGGCGCTGGCCGGCATCTCGCCAGCTTCATCTTGCACCCACGCCCGTCCTCCGGAGTTTACGAATTGTCGGCGCCAAAAATCTACGATTGAATCGGGAGTTCGCGCCTTCCAAGCGGCCGGTATCCATCGCCTGTTTCGAGAAAAGACAGCCAGGAAGGGTTCTGGGCGAGTACGTCTTCAAGTTCCGGCTCGCTGAGAACCATGCATGCGGTGGAGAGCGCATCAGACTCAGCAGCAGTATCAGTGAGAGCCCACGCACGCATTTGCCGCGATGCCGGACGCCCGTTTCGAGGATCAAGAATGTGGGGTCCCTGTACCGCCAACCCTGAACCGCTCAATGAAGCGTGAGTGAGAAAGAACCTATGCGGTGCGTTTTCTTCACCCAGGCCGCAGGACCACCCAGGGCTATCGGCAGGTGGATCCCCGGCTAGAACGCTGCTGCCACCGGCGATCAGCAAAAATGAGCGGCAATCCCACTGGCAGAGCAATTCTGCCATGCGGTCAAGCGCAAATCCCTTGCCGATGGCGCCCAGATCGAATTGGAGCTGGCCGCTCTTGCAAAGAATGGATTGCTCATCCGACAATAAACTCCACTCGGGGAGGGAGGACTGACTTGCCAGGGCCGCAGGAGTCGCGCAAAATGCGCGGTGCGTGGCCCGCTCCATCCGCTCCGCAATTTGCAGGCAGCCAAAGGCCGGCTCGCTCAAGCGCATCTTCTCACCAGGCGCCAGCTCTGCGATGCGGGCAATATCGCTGTTACTTCGAAAGCGGCTCAAGCGCGCTTCGAGGGAATCGACCAGATCGAATGCAGCCTGTGCAGCCTGCGCGGCGTACATTTTCTCATCGCAGTTGATGCGCACCTGAAAATGGGTCGCCATGGCGCTGCCGTTGAATTGATGAATATCACTCATTGGAGTTTATTTGGGTGCGGGCGACCATAACAGGATGAGCGCACCGGGACGGACTCCGAAGAACTCCGGCCGAAAGCTCTTGAGTTGATCGGCGTATTGATCCGCGGCTTCTGTGGTAGTGATATAGAAATCCGCATCTCTAACTTGCTGACCTGGCTGCCAGAAACCAACTTCGGAATAGTGCCGCAAGTACCACGGAAGAGGCCAGGGATCGGCAGCAATCACGGTAATGCGCGGAGTGGTGATTCTATTTTGGCGAGCCAAATCTGCGATCTCAACGGGTAATCCTAAAATGTCCTCCGAAGTTTGGGAATAGGCGTACGGATTGTTCTCGTCCGCAGGATGGAGAAAAGCGCGTTGGCGTGTGTCGTGCGCAATCAGGACGCCAGTTAACGCCGCGAGAATGCAGAATGCTGGAACGGTTGCGCGCTGAGGCAATTTCGTTGTGCTCCACTGCCAGAGCGACTCGATCGCGCACGCTGCGAATAACGTTAGCGGAAGCCAGAGATTGAGCGCCAGCCATGGTGTCTTGTAAGGAATCAGGCTGTAAATAAGGGCGATCAACAACCCGTAATACGCGAGCCATCGATAGGGCGAAGCATCACGTCTCCTGACGATGATGAAGAGCCCGAGGCATGCGAAGGCGGCCAGCAGTCCACCGGACCAGCCGACAGTAAGGAGCCGGCCGAAATACCAGAATGGCTTCTCGTGACCTTGACCAGTTGCGCGTGCAAACAGGTTGGGGGCGGCATGGAAGAGCGCGGGCAGGGCTTTCCAATTTCTGCCAAACCAGGTAAATAACGCTGTGCTGAGCAGCAGAAAAGAGACAGCCGCGGTAAGTATCGTCTTCCACTGGCCTTGTCGCACTTGGCCAGTTTCGCGCGTGACCGTGAACCTGAACACAATGGCGGCGGCTGCGAGGGCAAAAAAGTGAAGGAGTGCCGTCTCCTTGCAAGCGAGCATGAGTGCAGCACACACTCCTGCAAGTACGGCCTGGCTAGCGGAGCGCGTTTGCGATGCGCGCCAACCAGACAGTATCAGTCCGAACGTCGCCGTGCAGAACAGCGACTCATGAATGAAATACCGGTCGTAGTAAACAGGCAACGGAGCGATGGCGAACAGAATGGCTGCGAGCAGGCTTGGGATGAAGCCGAACATTTCAACGGCAGCTCCAAAAAGCAAAATTGTGATGATCCCGGCCACGACTGGCACCAGTCGCAGTTCTGATTCTGTCAGGTCAGAGAATGATTTCGCTCCCTGCGCTCTGACCATTGGCAGAGCAAGGGCCGCCAGCGCAGGACCATGGCGATCTTGCGGATCGTAGATGAAAGGCTCTTTGGCGAGCAATTGTCCAACGACGTAGGCGTTGACGGCTTCGTCCGTATGCATGGGCCGAGCGCTTAGTTGAGGGAGGCGAATTGCCAGTCCGATAAGCGCGACGATGAAGAAAGCAATCCAGCGAGCCCAACGCGAAGGAGTAGCTGCGCTTTCCATTAGTGCGCTGCCCCGGCGGCTAAGTTCAGGCTGGCTTGCCCCACACTTCAACCTCGATGTAGTCGTTCAATTTGTTGGTCGTGTTCCCGTTGCTGTAGAGGCGAACATAACGCCCTTTCGCGCCCTTGGCGTCGATCAACTTTCCCTGGTAAGTTTCAACGTAATTCAAGTCCTTACCCGCGCCGGCTCCAAGTTCGCCTTTGAAGTCGTTGTTGAAAATGGTGGTCACGCCTGACTTGAACGTGGGGTCGTTGGATATTTGGACGATTACATCGCGGTAGACGCGCGCCTGCGAGTGGAAGTGCCACACAAGGACGGCATAGATGTTGGCGTTCTTTGCCAGGTCGATTTGAACCCATTGTTTACCCGGGCCGAGTTCGACCCACGAGCCTTCGTCGCCAGCCTTGTCACCATCGGTTACGAGGTCCAACGTTCCGACCACAGGATTGTTGTCGCTCGATGTAACATTCTTCCCCCTGGCTAGATTGACAGTGCCCACGGGAACCATGAAGTCCGGGCGCTTGCCCTTTAACGGCGGCTCAAGATTGGGCACATTGAGCGGAACGGGCGTGCCGACGAACAGAGGACGAGGCAGTTGGGTTTTGAGCGGGACTTTGTCCTGCGCCAGTGCAGTAGCGGCAGCGACAACAATCGCGGCCACAAATGAGCAATTACGGAAAAAGATAGTTTTCATAATCTCAGGCTTCCACTTCTTCACTGGTGATCAAAAGCTTTTTCTCGGCGCCCACCGCATCGTTGGCTTTGTGAATCACGTATTCACTCTTGAAAGCCTCATCGCCAGGGCAATTCAACTTGGCCGTTCCCCTGATCGCGTTGAAGAAATTTTCAAGGTGCGGCTGATGCGGGGGTTTATTGAAGAACACAGGAATTTCATATTGCGCAAGTTGCGCGGTTTCGCGCACGTCTACCTTGGTGGCGTCGCCGGATGTCTGAATTGCGCGCACATAGCCCTTCTGTGCCAGGTCGTCCCATGAAACCGCATCGGCGCGGGCTTCACGATAGATGGCGCAGAGCGACGGATCTTCAGACATTTTGATGGTGCCGTCGTCGCCCATAAACGATTCAAAGTAGCCGCCCCCAGCGCTGGTAGTTGTCTGCACCTGGTAGAACGCGCGCGCAACACCCTGGGCAAGGGGATACTCGTAAATGACCATGGCGTTGTCGTACCAGTCATGATTTTTGAAGTAGTCCAGGCCGCCGCTTGCGACTACGGATTTGGGCGTCATACCCAGCCACCAATTGAAGATGTCGATCTGGTGCGCTCCAAGATCAGATAACGGACCGCCACCGAGCCCTTTGTACCAGCGCCAGTTGCGGAACTGGTGCATGTCTTTATAGCCGTATTTTGCGAGCATGCTGGCGGCCATCTCAAATTTCTTTGGCCATCCGAAGTCCTCTTTGACCGCGCGATTCCACTGTCCCTGCACAGCAGTGAGCCGCCCGCAAAACTGCGCATCGTGAAGCAGCCTGTTCAGCGTGAATACATAACGCGGGTTGCTGCGGCGTTGATGACCGATCTGCAACAGTTTTCCGGTTGCACGCATGGTCTGCACCATGGAGCGCGCACCTTCAATGGTGTCGCTCATCATCTTTTCGCAGTACACATCGAGACCGGCCTTGAGGCAGGTGTTGGTCATCGGCGCATGACAAAAGTCAGGTGTCGCAATGACAACCGCCTGAAGATCTTTTTCTTTGGCGAGCAGATCTTCATAATTCTCGTAAGCGCGGACTTCGTTCCCCAGCTTCTGCAGGTAGCGCTGGCCTTCGCCGCGATGGTAGTCCCAAATGTCACAGAGGGCGACGAGCCGGACACCTTCAATGTTCAGGAGCGACTCAAGCAGAACCTGCCCTTCCTCGCCATATCCAATGAGGGCGACATTGATGGTGTTGAGCGAAGACTTCTTGATAGCGGCCGTCTGTTGGCCGGAATCGGACTTGCAGGCTTCCAACAACAAGGCGGCGCCCGTCACCGCTGTGGCGCTGATAAACTCACGACGATTCAACTTGTCTACCATTTTTTCAGAACCGCAAACCTGTTGTGCTGGACGAGCAAAAACGCGGCAGCTACCAGGCCGATATGAATGCCAAGATAAGCCACGCCATCGTTCGAATCGATCAGAACCAGGCCGACCGTCAGCGCGATGAAGAGCAATCCCTGTACAAGTAATGAGACGCGTGTGCCCAATCCGACAATGAGCATGATTCCGGTGAGAATGAACGCCGGGCCAAGCATGCGATCGAACAGTGTCAATGCGAATTTCGGGAAGAGCGGATCGTTCGCGAACTTGTCTCTGAGTCCGACAGGTATTCCGGCATAATTAGCCCAGGCGTAGGACTTGACGCTCACGTTGATCATCACGCCGCTTGCATCCGGCTGGCCGGTTGAAGAATCGATGAGCGGCATTGCAACCGACTTGTATGCGGCATATTTCTGAATGCCGACGAACAAGGCTCGAAAACCCAGCCATAGTCGCAAAACCAGAAAAGCGAAGGTGGAGTCCCAAGCAACTTTCTGGACCGGTGAAACTCTTATTTCTGTTGAAGCAGCCATGTATCCTCAGGCAATAAAAATGCGTTAGATCGTAAGATTCTTCATGTACTCAGCATCCACCTTCAGCGATTCCTTCCAGGGGATATCGAATTCCTCCTGCTCGACGAAGGCGTGGGTAATGTTCTGGTTTTTGGCAGCCTGCGCAAAGATCGGCAGGTAATCGATTGATCCGCGGCCCAGCTCCGTCACCTTTGCTTCATCATGCGTTGCGAACGAGATATTGGGCGGAAGTTGAAAGTCTTTAACGTGCAACATGGAGATGCGGTGCGGATGCTTTTTCATCAGGGCGACGGGATCCTGGCCTGCGACCTTCACCCAGCCCAGGTCCATTTCGAAGGTCATCTTGTCTGGCTCGCAAAGCTCGAGCAGTTCCTCGTAGGGCACCTTGCCATCGACCGGCACAAACTCCGACCAGTGATTGTGGTAGCCAAACGTGATGCCTGCCTGTTTCAGCTTCTCACCGGTTTTGTTGAATTGCTCGGCGTTGTACTTCCAGTCATCTATCGTAAGCGGCCCAGCGCGTTGGCCGGAGACAGGGGTGTTCTTGCGTCCCGGTCCAGGACAGATGATGTAACTCACTCCGATAGTCTTCTCAAATTCTGTTGTGGCGTCCAGGTCCCGGGTTACATCGACAAACGAATGATGTGCGCTGACGCATTTCAGACCCGCCCGGTCGAGCGCCCCGCGGATCTCCGCTGCGGGTTTGATCGGCATCGCAGCAGACTCCACCTCAAGATACCCGGCCTCGCGCACCGCCGCCAGCGTTCCTTCAAAGTCCTGCGCCATCTGGTCCCGCACGCTGTATAACTGGATGCCCGGCGCTACTCCCAATGGCATCGCTAACGTGAACCTGGTTGACGAGACTGCTGCAATTGCGGCTGCTCCGCCGATAAAGTTTCTGCGCGTTACCGGTCGCATCATCCCTCCAACTGAATCGACCAATCTATCGCCGGCCGGTGATTGAGCCAAACCACGGAGCTCTCGAACTGATGCCGAGAACCGCACTCGACCGAATGAGGACCGGGGAAGAACGATCGAATTTCTAGCTCATCTGCCAGGGTCCACGATATTCGCGCGTCATCAATTTGCTCGCTTCCGGATCGTCGATGATCTTCTCTTCCTTCGCATCCCACTGAATCTTCCTTCCAGTGAGCATCGAGATAAGGCAAAGGTGTCCGGGAATCGCAGAGTTGTGTCCCACTTCCACTGGCGTCACAGTCGCCTGGCGTGTTTT
>JBEKCW010000149.1:0-10891 GCA_050014675.1 Occallatibacter sp.
GCAACGACTGGTTCACATCGTCAGGAAGAAAACTCTTGCCCATACTCAAAATCGTAAATCGAGCCGAAGGATTCAATCCGAAAATTAACCGTGGAGGGAATCTATCCCCGACACACTCCTAGGGTAGGCTTTGGGAGGGCGACCCGCAATTAGGCTTGGCGGTAAGGGACGTCAGACCGCCTAGGGACGACATTGATTGAATTCGAATTTAGGAATGCCACTGCTGCACTTATCGCATCATTGCTGCAACCTGGGCCGAGCAAAACATCGTTAACCGGCAATATCGGAACTGGCGGCGGTTCAGAGGTTTGCGAGATCGGGATCAACCCCAGAGGAAAAGCTATATACGGGACGAGCGAATTGCCCGTCGAGCGAAATCGAATCGGATGGGCTAAATTCGTCTTGTCCTTACCTGGAGAAATTGGAAGAACGAGACGCCACTCTCTCTCATGATGGAATGCACGGTGCTTAAGGAGCGCAGCTAGCCTGAAGATTCGCGTCTTGGCTTCATTTAGACCTTGTTGAAGTTGGGTGAGGTATTCCTTGCCGCTCAACTCTGCATTCATGAATTCCTGGATCTGATTGAAATCAGGCTTCGTCTTCCCTGAACCGTGCTTCTGAAGGAAGCCTTCCATCGCGTTGACCCACTTTGCTTGGGGCCTCTTGATGAAGTGCTGAAGTGCGCTTTGAATTAACGTTTGCTTTTCGTCGTCAAGGTAAACACACGGCGCGAATGTAACCGCCAAATCACTTTCAACAGGTGGTCTGTGCAACCTGAGGTCGAAAGCAATGCTTGCGCCGCAAGTGCCATGGGAATATCCACGCCACTGGCTTAAGTCGTCTTCAGAATCCGTAAATGAGGCCACGAAGAATTGGGCGATGTTGGGATTCAGGAAGTCTGATCCAAAAATCGTATCAACCGCCCACTGTAGAGTGAAGCGCAGGTGGAATCCAAAATCCCCTATTTCCGGCGTTTTCTCAATCAAAGCATGGGCCACCTTACGAGCGTGAATGAACTCCTCAGTGTCGTTTAGAAACCGAACATCCGTTGCGAAAATGTTGCCGCTCGCAATGATGCCCTGAAATCCTTGCACCGATGTGTAATGCCACAGCTTTTCGGGTATCGGCTGATATAGCCAATCCAGAATAGGATCTTCACTTGGTTTTGTGTCCATTTCACACCACCTTAATTGAAGGGCGACACGACTGCTAGAGGAATCCAACACTTCGAATAGCACGAAATACAAAGCCAGCTCATGGCGGGTGGCCCGATTCGAGGGCTTCCTATCCGGGGCGTCCCCACCCTTGGAAGGGACCTAACTCCGCCATCCCCGCTGCTTTACCATAAAACTCGTGCAAACCATCCGCGTAGATACCCCATCGGCCCGGTACGACGTCTTCGCCGGAAGCGGTCTAATCGAGTCCCTCGCCCCCCGCATCGAGCGCGCCATCGGCCCTCTCCCGCGCCGCGTCTTTGTGCTTACCTCGCCCGAAATCTGGTCGCTCTGGTCCGCAGCTTTCCTCCGCTCATTCACCGACCCGCCCATCACGCTTTTCCTGCCTCCCGGCGAGCGCCACAAAACCATGGCCAACGTCAACCGCTTCACCCGCGAAATGATTCGCGCCGGCGGCGACCGCGGCTCGCTGCTCATCGCCTTTGGCGGCGGAATCGTGGGCGACCTCGGCGGCTTTGTCGCCGCCATCTTCATGCGCGGCATCCCCTGCATCCAGGTGCCCACCACGTTACTTGCGCAAGTCGACTCAAGCGTTGGCGGCAAGGTCGGCGTCAACCTGCCCGAGGGCAAGAATCTGGTCGGCAACTTCCACCACCCCCGCGCCGTGTTTGCCGATATCGGCGTCCTCGGCACCCTCCCCGACCGCGAACTGCGCGCCGGCCTCATGGAAAGCGTCAAGTCCGGCATCATCCGCGACCGCGCGCTTTTCCGCTACATGGAAGAGCACGCCGAAGACGTCCTCGCACGCGATCCCAAAGCCCTCGAGCGCGTCATCGCCGCGTCCATCCGCATCAAGGCCGGCGTGGTCAACAAAGACGAGCGCGAGAGCGGATTGCGCATGATCCTCAACTTTGGCCACACCGTTGGCCATGCCCTTGAGCAGGCCACCCGCTACAAAGCCATGCTGCACGGCGAGGCCATCGCCTGGGGCATGGTGGCGGCGCTTCATCTGGCCCGGCAGCGGGGAACCATCTCCGTCGGCCAACTCGACCGCATGGAATCAGCAATTTACCGCTACGGCCCGCTCCCCGCGCTCAAGCTCAGCGCCAAAAAACTGGTTGCCGCAACCGCCAGCGACAAGAAAAACGTAGGCGGAGTCCGCCGCTTCGTCCTCCCAATCGGCATAGGCGACGCCGGCGTAGTCGAAGACGTAACCCCCGCCGAGCTGGAAGCCGCCGTGGACTACATGCTCGACAAGGGTAAGGCTAGGTAAAGCCAATAGCCAATAGCCAGCAGCCAACAGCCTGCGAGTTACTCCCTATTGGCTACTGGCGATTCGCTACTGGCTTACTTCCTCACGCTCCCCCACAACTATCCCCGCCCTCCCGGGTCTACTTATCAGACAGAACCGCATCCGGATTGATACTCGGAACGTCATCCACCTCGGCATACACTAAAGAGGCTCTCGATTGTCCGCACCATCCTCAATGGGCCGGACCGCAATCATAACGATTGCGCTGGCGGCAATAGCCGCTTCAGCGCAAGGCGTCCCGGTGACCTCTGCGCACGCCCGGGGCAACGCCCCGCACTCGCAGACGGCTCACCACGCCCCCGCACAATCGCGCTCAGCCCGCGCCTCGGCTCATCCTCACCAGAAAACCGCCGCCCAGCACCAGCCTGAGAAGATAGCCAGGCACACCACAGCCCAGCCCGCCGCCCGCAAGCCGACTCCTGAAGAAGTAGGCCGCGCCTCCGGACTCAAAATTCGCAGCCAGTTAGCCGCCAACCACCGAGCCCACGGCAATACGGCCGCCAGCCGCAGGTATCGCAACACCATGGACCGCCGCACCGTTTTGCGCCGCTCGGCCCCAGCGCACCAACAATTTGAGCACCGCCGTCCCCAACTGCTTCGCGCCCGCTATACGCCCGGCATCGCTGCGCCCCCCGTTGAAGAGGCCGCCGTCGAGCGCCCTCTGCGCCAGCCTGAATCGGAAACGATGAGCGGAACCACGCGCTACGAATCGGTCGACGCGGAAACCGAAACAACTTCCGCTCCCCTGGCACGTAGAAATGCAGCTCCGCCGCCGGCCGATTCAATGGCCGCATCGGCAGACGCAGACAGCGCCAGCTCCTACCCTTCCGATTCCGATACGTCCGCCGACCGCAATGCCGTGCATCCCTCGTTTGCGCGCCACGCCGCAGCCCCGGTGCCCGAGACCGCAACCGATCTCGACGATCGCATCCCCGCGGCAAAAGAGCCCGCCGGCGAAAACACCAACGACTACAACCTCTCTGAAGACATGCGCCTGAAAGCGGAGACCGAGCAAGCTTCGCTCACCATTGCGCGCGGATACATGCCCGCGCCGCTGCGCGGCAACCGCGCCTCGCTTGAACGCCAGAACGAGCGCCTTGAGGCCGAGGGCCTCGAGCGCATTGAAGACGAAAGCGATCTGGCCTCGCGCATCGCCCACCACCTTCTTGTTCCCGTGCCGGCCTCCGAGGCGCTCATCGTCAACGGCAACCTGCCCTTCAATCACCGCTATTGCCGCCCCTGGACCGCGCGATTCCTTACCGACCTCGCCGCCGCGCATCAAGCCGAGTTCCACCGCCCGCTCGAGGTCAGCTCCGCCGTGCGCACCGTCGAGTACCAGAAGAGGCTGATGCATGTGAACGGCAACGCCGCGCCCGCCGAGGGCGACGTTGTTAGCCCCCACCTTACCGGCGCCGCCGTAGACATTCCCAAAGACAACCTGAGCCGCGCCGAAATGGCATGGATGCGCCGCTACCTGCTGGCGATTGAAGCCGAGGGCAAAATCGACGTCGAAGAAGAGTTCCAGCAGTCCTGCTTCCATATCGCGGTCTACAAAAATTACCTGCCCGCTTACCATCCCGTTCCGCGCCGCAGCCAAACTCCCTCGCAGGCCCACACCGGCGGATCCAAACGCCGCACGGTTCCGGCCCCAGCCCCCGACGAAGCATCCGCGGACGGGCTGTGAGCCCGCCTTTTCGTAGCTGCCACCGAACCCTCGCGAGCGCAGCCGTTCCCTCATAAAAATTTTGACTCGTTCTCACGCGGCGTTCCGAGGTACAATCGCCGGCGAACGCACCTGAGTGAAATTGCCCTTGAATCGGCTGCAGCAGGCAGGTTTTCTGCCTTCGTCAGTCCGGCTTCAGGACCGTTTCAGCCAGATGCGCAATCCGTCTCAATTGAAAGGCGGCATTATGACCGAGCCAGAGATTCAAGGCACTGCCGAGTCAACCCCCGGATTGACCCAGGGGCAACGTATCATTTACACCTTTGCAGCTCCATCCAAAACCTTTGAAGACATCAAGCGCGGTAACAAGAGCTGGTGGCTGCCGTTCCTCATCTCCGTCGTATTTGCATATGCGCTGTTTGGCGCTATCACCACGAAAGTGGGATGGGAGCAGGTGACTGAGAATGTGATGAATATGAACCAGAAGTCGGCAGAGCGTATGGCCCAGATGCCGGCTGACCAGCGCGCCACAACCATGAAGTTCACCCAGTACTCCATGGAAGGCGGCTTCGCCGCTACCCCAATCCTGGTGCTGGTCTTCGCGGTCGTAATCGCCGGGGTAATGCTGGGAACAATCAACTTTATCTTCGGCGGGAAGGCCAAGTTTGGCAGCGTTTTTGCGGTGTGGTTCTATGCCAGCTTGCCTGGTTTGATCAAGTCGATTCTGGGCACCATTGTGCTTTTTGCGGGCATGGCGCCCGAATCGTTCAACCTGGCGAATTTTGCGCCCACCAACCTCGGGGCCTTTCTGTCGCCGCAGGACACAAATCCTGCGCTATACAAGCTGGCCACGTCGCTGGACTTTACGACCATCTGGTACCTTGTCCTTTTTGGTATCGGGTTGTCGATTGTGTCCGGAGTCAAGCGCAGCACTGGGTATATTGCGGTCTTCGGTTGGTGGGTGATCATCGTGCTGGCCAGCGCGGGGTGGGCGGCTGCATTTGGTTGAGAAGCCCGGAGCTTAGATAAGAACGCCACGCAACCCAAAGGGTCTGCGCGCCAGTTTGCTTTGAGCACAGATAGCTGAAAGCTGAGAGCTTTAACCTACAGCTCCGCGCATCCCATCGCAATCTTAACCAGCGAGCCCAGCCGGCAAATCTGAGGGTGAGTCACAGGGCGTTGGCCGATGACCGGGGCGTCGAGGTCCGCCCGCCTTACGACGCTGATATCTTCTGCCTTAGCGACGCAGTCCTCGCGAAGACCCGTTTCGCCAGTGCGTAGCAATAGGTGAGTTCGGGTCGAATGATGGATCGACGTTGACAAGGGAATCACCAGCACGGTGTTTGCCCGCGGATGCAGATTGCGCTCATCGCGGGAAACCACAATCACAGGCCGGCGTCCCTTGTCAGGAGGATCGGTTGGAAAGCGGGTCCACCAGATTTCGCCGCGCCGAGGGTAGCGGACTTCCTGCGCCGTCACTTTTCTATACCGCCCCGATCGGACGACAAAAGGACGGTTGGACCTGCCATCTCAGCCCACTCCGATGCCTCACGAAGTTCGTCGTCGCTCGCAGTGTCGTAGTATTTCGTGATTGCTGCGGATAGTTCTTCCTCAAGCCGTGCCAATTTAGTCTCCCTTAGCAGTAGCTCCAGCGCCTCAGAGTCGGATGCCGCTCGCCGCCGCTGTCGCGTTTCACTCACAAACGCCACCGACTCTGGCGATAAAGTGAAACTGCGCTTGATCTTCCGCTGTGTCGCCTGAGTTGACATACCATTTATCCTACCATATATCCGACCTATCGCGTCTTCCCGTTTCACACCAAAACAAAACGGCGCGAAACCCGTTGGGTCTGCGCGCCAGCTTCGTTCAAGCACAAAAGAACTGCTCTCTGATCTCTGTTCTCTGCCTTTACTCCACCCACCGTCTCATCACCAGCGACGCATTGATGCCGCCGAACCCGAACGAGTTCGACAGCGCCACGTCGAAGCTGAGCGGCTGGGCCACATTGGCAACATAGTCCAGCTTGCACTCGGGATCAGGATCGTCGAGGTTGATGGTCGGCGGAACTATCTGGTTCTGCAAGGCAAGCACCGTGATGCCGGCTTCAAGCCCGCCCGCGCCGCCCAGCAGGTGCCCGGTCATTGACTTGGTGGCAGAGATCTTGAGCTTGTGGCTCGTCGCATGCTCGCCAAACACCAGTTCAATGGCGCGGCTCTCGTTGCCGTCGCCGGCCGGAGTCGACGTTGCATGAGCATTCACATAGCCCACCTGCTCCGGCGTAACTCCCGCATCTTTCAGCGCTGCCCGCATGCTGCGCTGCGCGCCCGCGCCGTCGGGTGCAATCCCGGTCATGTGGTACGCATCGGCGCTCATGCCGTAGCCAATAACCTCAGCCAGTATCTTTGCGCCGCGCTTGCGTGCAAATTCCAGCTCTTCCAGAATCAGGATGCCCGCGCCTTCGCCGATCACAAATCCGTCGCGGTCTTTGTCGAAGGGACGGCTCGCCCTGGTCGGCTCGTCGTTGCGCGTTGAAAGCGCGCGCATGGCCGCGAATCCGCCCACCGAGAGCGCCGTAACCGCTGCCTCGCTGCCTCCGGCAATCATCGCATCCGCATCGCCGTGCAAAATCATGCGTACCGAGTCGCCAATTGAGTTGGCGCTGGTGGCGCAGGCCGTCGCGGTAGCTGAAATGGGCCCCTGCGCGCCGTAGCGAATGCTGATTTGCCCGGCCGCCATGTTCACAATGGTCGCCGGAATAAAGAAAGGCGAGATCTTGCGCGGGCCGCCTTGCAGCAGCGATGCGTGCTCGCGCTCAATTATTTCGAATCCGCCGATGCCTGAGCCAATAAACACGCCAATGCGCTCGGCGTTCTCGGGCGTAATCTTCAGGCCAGACTGCGCCATCGCCTCCGCTGTTGCCGCAAAGGCAAAATGGATAAAGCGCCCCATCTTGCGCGACTCTTTTTTGTCGACGAAGTTCAGCGGGTCAAAGTTCTTGACCTCGGCGGCGAAGGTCACCGGGAAACCTGTGGTGTCGAAGCCTTGAATCGGAGCCATACCGCTGGCTCCGGCCAGCAACTGCTGCCAGATTTCGGGAGCTGTATTGCCGACTCCGCATAACAGCCCCACGCCGGTAACTACAACTCTGCGGGTCACGTCCTGGGTCAAAGCCTACTTGCCGCCTTTCGCGTTCTTCTCGATGTAGTCGATGGCGTCTTTCACCGTCTTGATCTTCTCGGCGTCTTCGTCGGGAATCTCAAGGTCGAAGGCCTCTTCAAACTGCATCACCAGCTCAACCACGTCCAGCGAGTCAGCGCCCAGATCTTCCTGAAAGCTGGCGCCCGGCGTCACTTCCGCTTCGTCCACCTGCAACTGCTCGACGATGATTTGCTTCACCTTTTCTTCAACAGCCATGCGTGCGTCTCCTCTTATATTTCAAAAACTGTTCAAAAAATACCGTCTCCGGAGCTTTTAGAAAAAGGCCGTATTTCACTCCGCTGCCTGGACCATATTCTGGACCGTATCCTGACCATGCCGTTGTCTTCAGCGTGTCGGCGGCAAAGTCAATAACAGGCTCCTACAATAATGGCCTACGGGCGCTTAACACAACCATTGCGCAACAAAAAATGCGCGTGGCCCCGAAACTTCAAGTCTACTGGGCGAAGTTAGGGGTGTAAAGGCGGCAGCCTGAGGGGAAAAGATTGATGAAACAGGGAATAGGGAGTAGGGAATAGCGAACAGAACTTTCGGCACCGCATCCGTGCTGATTTTCCCGGGAATTTCGTGAGCCTGAAGGCGTACATTAGGCGAAGAGGAATTACGCATGCAATCTCTCCTGTCGCAGCCTGTCGCAGTGCTCGCGCTCATTGGTTCAGCGGCCGCACTGGTCGGGATTCTGGCTGGAATCCTGATTCGCGGCGCACTTGCAAAGTCTGAAAAAGATGGGCTGGTGCATCGCAACGAGGAACTGGCCAATGCCCTCACTCAGGCTGGCACCGCGCTCAGCGATTCAATGGCACTGGCCGCCAATCGCGCCGGCTTTGAATCGCTCGCCATGGAACGAGAGAAGCGGATCGGCGAGTTGACTTCGGAGCTGGAAGGGCAGCGGGCTGGATCGCTGGTCGTGGCCGATGCGCTGCGTGCTGAATTGAAGGCCAAATCAGGCGCCGAAGCGGAATTCCGCGCGCGCATCGGTTCGCTTGAAACCGAGCTGCGCAATGAGCGCGAGAATATGGCAGAAAAAGTCAAGCTGCTCGACGAAGCCAGGCTGACCCTTGCCAATCAGTTCCAGGCGCTGGCAGCCGACATTCTCGATCAAAAATCGAAGACATTATCCGAGGGCAGCCAGAAGGAGCTGGGCAGTTTGCTCAATCCTCTGCGCGAACAGATAGCCGACTTCAAGAAAAAAGTTGAAGAGGTGCAGATCGACTCGGGGAAGGGCGTCACCGAGCTCAAAACCCTGATTGGCGCCATGGGCAATTTGAACCAGGCGCTCACTCTTGAAGCGCACAACCTGGCCACCGCCTTGCGCCGCGATACCAAGGCGCAGGGCAACTGGGGCGAGACCATTCTGCGCAACATTCTCGACAAATCAGGCCTGCAGGAGGGCGCGCACTACAGCTTTCAGCAGAGCTTTACCGAGGTGAATGCAGACGGCGACCCGGTGCAGCGCCGCCAGACCGACGTCGTGGTCAAGTTGCCCGGGGGCCGTCACCTCATCATCGATTCCAAGGTCTCGCTCAACGCTTACAACGACAGCGTGAACGCCGCGGACGAGAAGGATCGCGCAGAAGCCATCAAGCGCCACCTGGTGAGCGTTCGCAGCCACTTTACCGAGCTTGCCAGCCGCAACTACCACTCGCTCTCGGGGCTGCAGTCGCCTGACTTTGTAGTGATGTTTGTGCCCATCGAGCCGGCGTTTCTGCTGGCGCTGCAGAACGATGAGACGCTCTGGCACGACGCCTATTCAAAGGGCGTTCTTCTCTCCGGTCCCACCACGGTGCTGTTTGTGATTCGCATCGTCGCGGATCTCTGGCGTCAGGAGATACAGGCGCAGAACGTTGAAAAAGTGATGAAGCGCGGCGCAGAGCTCTACGACAAGTTTGTCGGCTTTGTAACCAGCCTCGAAGGGGTGGGCGACTCACTGTTCAAAGCGCGCGAAAGATATGAAGAGGCGCGCAAGCAGCTCTCCATCGGCCCCGGAAATCTAGTGCGCCAGGTTGAAATGCTGCGCGAGCTGGGCGTAGCGCCGAAGACCAAAAAGCAAATACCGCAGGGACTGCTCGACGCATCGGGTGCGGAAGCGCCGGAGCCGGAGCAGAACGCAGCGCTCGAATCGGGAGCAGAGAGCAGCGTGGACGCAATGGTCGAGCAGGGAATCGCCGAGTCTGATCCGGTCTGAGTCAGGCGGGCGACCCGACCTGAGCTTTTCATCGCTTCACCACCAATGAGGTTGCGAATGAGGTTGCCCCATCCTTTCCGCAGCGTCATCGCGGAAGGGGTGGGAAAGCACGAACCCCAACCATACCTGTCTCAACCAAGCACGGAACTTGGTGCCCCATCCTCGCGACGTATTTGTTCTTGTCGCCAGGGTGGGAAAGCACGAACCCCAACTAACATCAATCGGGCTACAGCAACTGCGGAGTAGCCGGCACAGCAGGCGCATCAGCCTTAACCCGCGTCAGCGTCAACTCCATCGCCGGGAAATCCCCGCCATCCGTCTTGGTGCTCATCTTGATGGTCTCACCGGCCACCGTGCAGTTGTGGTGAATCGTCAAGCCGTTGAACGACACATCAAACGTCAGCTTGTCGCCGTCCACCTTGCCGTTGCTGATCGGCATGGGGTCGCCCATAGGGCCTGCCACAGTGCCCGTCAGGTTGGCGCCGTCCTGCTTGAAGTTGAAGATGATCGTGGTCATGTTGCCGTCCTGAGTTTGCATCTGGGTAGTCCAGGAGCCGGTCACGTCGGCGGCCATCGCCTTTGCCGCGCCCAGCGTCATCACCAGCGCGGCACAAATCGTAAGTAACTTTTTCATCTATCCTCCAGAATCGTCTTTGCGACGCATTCTTCGTACTGCCGGCCCGTTTCGACCAGGTTCTGACAGTATGACGGACGCCGCGTCATTTTTGGCGCTTACTGCTCGTTTCCAATTTCCGCAAACGCCTCCCGCATTCGACGCCTAACACTCTTTTGCGGCCCTATTAATAGTCCTGTTTCGCGATTGCATTCGACGAGGGTGTTCCAGTCAGGCAGCCGTTGGTAACCCAGCCGCTCGGAAGGCCGATGCCGCACAGCCATTGCGGGAAGAGCGAATCGGAAACGTCCGTTGAACTCGGCGCCTGATATCCCCAACCCGCAGGGACGGCAGTTGAGGTGGGCGTGAAGTCAGCGACCATGGGCGCCATGCAATTGACCACACTTGTAGCCGATCCGCAGCTCGGCGCCGCTGGAGTTGATGAGGGGAGATTTGCGAACATCGGGTCGGTCCCAAAAATGTTGTTCGATCCGAGCAGGAAAGTGGTACAGGTCTGGCACGAGAAGTCGTTTCCCGCCTCGCCATATCCAAAGTTTGAATTGATTTGCGCGGTGTCATCTGCGTCCTGCAGCACGAACGCGTAATAGTCATTCCCCATGCAGGCGGTAGCGCTACTGGCCCGGGCCACATTCTGATAGAACTGCGTCGTGGTCGTTCCTTGCGACCCTCCAATTTCTCCGCATAATCCCGTGCTTCTCACAGCCGA
>JBEKCW010000150.1:0-10844 GCA_050014675.1 Occallatibacter sp.
CAATTGCCTGTGCGCTTGTGTTGAAAGCGGCACACGAAACCCAGTGCGTTGGAAAGCAAAAGCAGAACGAGGAAAAAGTAAATCAGATCAGGTACCCGGCGCCCGCGAATTTGGAGTGCGCGAGAACAGTTGCTGCAATATCAGAATTTCTTCGAATAAAGTTTCTCACGGCGAACGGCGGGTTCGGAAGTGCTTTTGTCGATACCCGCATGCGGCCGGGGCTCTATAGCCTGCGAATAAACGCAAGCGCCTCAGTGAGTTGTGGAAATCTCGCCTCTTCTTCCTTGAACGCGGCCGAGTGTACGCATCGCCTCAGACCGCGCATCCGCACCGGGTGCTTCAAATGCAGCATCTCGTGGTACAGCAGGTATTCGATTGCATAGCGGGGGCTCGACGGCCGGTCGAAGACGCGGCTCACGACGATCGTATTGTGGGCGGCGTCGTAGTGGCCGAGCGATCGCTTGGCGTGATGTTCGCTCCAGGTCAGCTCGGGCCTGCCCATGAGCCCTGAAAAAAAACGGGTGTTCAGCGACTCGAAGACCTCTTCAAGATTGAAGAACCGGCCCTCCGGGCCAAAGTAGCGCTTGCTGCCGCGCGCGGTGCGGATGAGTTCGGCCTGCCGCGTGACCGCGGCGCTGGCGCAGAACCGCTTGTAGCGCAGGTTGTGCGCGGCGTCGATGGATTTCTTGTAAAGCTTGGCCAGCAGGATGTGCGCGATGGCGCGGATCACCGATTCAGGCGCGCCCTCAAGCAGGTCTGAGAGGCTGGCCAGAATCAGTCCGTCGCGCAGCCGGATGCGCGTATTGAGCGAGGTGAATCGCTTGAACTTTACCTGGATAACGGGCATCGGCGCCCGCGGCCTGAGCGCCCGGTATTCCTCTTGAAAGATAGCTGAAACGTCGGGGGTCACCGAAAGCAGGATAGCAAAGTACAGCCAGTAGCCAATAGCCAATAGCCAATAGCCAGAAGCCAATAGCCAGTAGCCAATAGCCGGTCGGCATCACTGAAATGGATCGCCAGGCGTGCTGCGATCCGTCTCTCGTCAAATGCCGTCAAGTGGTCATCACGGAAGGGAATGCATGAAAGGCTCGTTCAAGGAACTTATCGTTTGGCAGAAGGCTGTGAAACTCCCAGTGAATATCTACAAGCTCACAGCCACCTTTCCACCGTCAGAGCAGTTCGGATTGACGAATCAGCTGCGTCGGGCATGCGTCTCAATTGCGAGCAACATTGCGGAGGGTTATGGTCGAGCAACGAAAGGAGAGAATGTTCAGTTTCTTGGTCACGCCAGAGGCTCAAACTGCGAAGTTCAAACGCAACTTGTCATTGCGAGCGAGTTGGGCCTCGGGTCCGATGAACTGCGCGGCGTCGCAGAAGGCCTGTGCGACGAAATCGGGCGCATGCTTGTGGCCATGATGAAGAAGCTCAGAGACTAGATTCACGACGCTGATCACATCGGTTTCTTCCCATCGGCTGCCACGTCCGGTTTTGTCCTACTGGCTACTGGCTATCGGCTACTGGCTACTGGCTGCCTTTATTTCGGCTCCGCCCGGTCCTGCCCCTTCTCATCCGGATGCGCCTTGAAGTATGCTTCCTGATCGGCGGTCACCTGCCTGGCCTGCGCGGCCAGGTCGGTAATGGCGTCGATCGCTTCCTGGCGCGACACTTCAAAACCGGGTTCGCTGGTCAGGCTGTTGAGAATCGACTGCCAGCGCGCAATCGATTCGTTCATCGGCTTCATGTTCCTGCGGATATCGGCCTTGCGGTCGGCGTACAGGTCAAGGTTTGAGCTCAGCTCGTCCATCAGCGCGGCGAAGTTCTCAAGCTCGTCTTCCACGCGATGGGAGCGCGCTGCCGAATGGGCCCGTCTGACTAGCCCCTGAATGGTGTCGGC
The DNA here is from genome assembly GCA_050014675.1 of Occallatibacter sp. Taxonomy (GTDB): domain Bacteria; phylum Acidobacteriota; class Terriglobia; order Terriglobales; family Acidobacteriaceae; genus Telmatobacter. The sequence goes on from JBEKCW010000150.1 coordinate 1,895, forward strand.
GCGCTGATTGAGAAACTTGACGTAAAGATCGAGCCGGTCGACGGGTGAGACGCCGGCTTCGGCGATCTGTTCCTGCTGGGCCGGGGTAAGCGGATCGGGCTTGTTCTTTTGTGCGCAGAGCGGCACTGCGAGAAGAAGGCAGAGAAGAAATGGGGTAAGCGTTCGCATGGCGGCATTCCTCCCGCGGCTCTATTCAAGCACAAGAGGAAGGGAAACTGAAAGCAGATGCGCAACGAACCAAGGTTCACCGTCCACCGCTGACCGTCCACGGCCCGCTATTTCTGGAAGACCGTCATCATGGCTTCGTTCTGGGCCTGATTCACCTGCGCCAGCGTCTGTTCAACCAGCGAGCGGTCGTCATAGTTGCCCGAGTGCAGAATCTCGTTCAGGCGGAGGGCCGTGTGGCTCAGCAGGATCTCGGCATTCTTCAAACGCTTGTCGTTACCGGCAACCGACAGGTGAATTTTTTGCGCGAACGTCTGGATGCGCTTGAGCAGGCTGGTCGCGTGGTCCACATTTCCGGCGGAGTATTCCTTCATGCTCAGCTCGGTCATCTGGTGCACGATCTGGGCGTAGATGAAGCACTGCTCGCGGGGCTCGGCCTGGTTGGCGCGAGCTTCGAGCGCGGCAATCATCTGGGTTTCAGGGGTATTTTCATCGATGGGGGCGGCACACACCGGGGAACAACTTGCGCCAACTGCAGCAAGCGCGGCGACTAGAACAACGAACCGCATGGGAAACCTCCGCTGGTCCGGTTCAACCCTCAAGCTTGTCATTGACTCAGTCGCAGGTGCGAGAGCCCACAACAACCATTAGAGCTAGAAAACTGACCCTCGTTCCGATTCGATGCAAAATAACGTTCTAAGGTCGTTCTCTGGCGCCAAGTTGAGCCTAATACTAGCCACAACCTGGAGAAATCTGCAAGCCCAATTTTGCTCACATTTTGCAGCAATCTAATTTGGTGCCCGTTTGGTCACGGCATCCGGGGCTGCGGGAGCCTTGCGCAGCCGGCCCCACGACGGCACCCAAGCCCCTGTTTGCGCAAGGGATTACGGGCAGACTTGGCGGAATGTTGAGGCTCGGCGTCGCACTTCAGAATCCGGATCGCCGCGGCGCCCTTCGGCGGCGCGCACTACTTTTTCAGTACCTGCAGCCGCTGTTTTGCCTGCCACTCCTCATCCGGAGCTTTGCCGGCTGAGGCCTCAATGAACCGCTGGTAGAAGTCGATGGCCTGCTTTTTCTGGTTCAGCTTGTCGTAGCTGATCGCCCATAGGAAAAAGGTCGACGCGTTGTCGGGCAGGTACTTTGAGCGTTGGGCCAGGGCCTGCAGCGTCACCTCGGGCCTTCCCAGCCGCTCAGCGGCAAAAGCCAGCCCGCTCCAGCCTTCAACGCTTGTCTGGTCGGCCTGCGTGGCCTTGTCGAAGGCGGCAAAGGCCTCGGCGTAGCGTTGCTGGCGCACCAGGTTCTGTCCATGCCCCACCAGCAAATCGGGGTCCTCGGGTTTTTTCAGGAGCAGCGCGACGAACAACTTGTCTGAAGCCGCGTAGTCGCCGGCATCGGCCTCCACAATGGCCAGCATCCGGGTAATCGAGGCGTCATCCGGGTGATCCGTATGCAATTGTTCAAGCAGCGGCAGCGCCTCGGCCTTGTCCTCGGCCGTGAGCACGGTGGCCAGTTGCGCGGTAAGCGTGGGGTCGCCCGGAAATTGCTCCAGCGCCGCGCGCAGCATGGTCTCAGCCTCGGGATATTGCTTGCGAGCCAGCAGCAGGTGGGCCAACGCCGTAGTCGCCGGCTGTGATTTTGGATCTTTGGCCAGAACCCGCCGGTAGGCTGCCTCGGCGCTGTCGTATTGGCCGGCATCTTCGGCCAGGCTCGCGGCCAGCAGCGTGTCGCTATCGGTCTCAGGCGAAATCTTCAGGGCTTCAATCAGATCGTTTGAAGCGTCGGTGGGATCGTTGTCGCCGCCCGGTTTGGGCTTGTCGATCTGCGCCAGCGCGCGCCATGCCCGGGCCTTGAGCGCCGGTCCGGCAGCGCCGGGGTCAAGCGTGGTGGCCGCCGCCAGTTCGGGCCTGGCTTCGTCGGGCTTGCCTTCGCGCGCCAGCAGCAGGCCCAGCGAAAGGTGCGCCTCAAATGACTTTGGATTTGCCATAATTGCCCGGCGATAAAGATCCGCGGCGTCATCCGACCGGTTTTGGGCGTCCGCAATGTAGCCCAGGTCGAAGAGCGCCCGCTCGTCGCCGGGATGGGCGGCGGCGTAGCTCTCAAGGCTCGATTGGGCGGTCTTCAGGTCATTCGAAGCGATAGCCGACTCGGCCGCCAGCACCTGTGGGTCGGCCTGCTGCGGCGCTGCGGCCTCAGCGGGCGCGGCCTGTTGCTGGGGCGCGGATTGTGGTGATTGATCCTGGGTAAATCCAAGCGGCGCAATCGACACCGCTAAAACAATAAAAAGACAAGCGCGAACCAATGTATTCCTCACCTTCAATTCTAATTGCGCCGTGAGCGATAAGTATCAGACGCACAACTCACCGCAAGCGCTTCTGCCGGCGCCACTTTTATGAGAGCAAGGGCGACCCGGCTCCCGCGCGCTCGACGGCGCAAGCTTGCGCTGGCCTTAATCTTTCAAATTCAATGCGCCGGTCGAAGCCAATTGTGAAATCCCCGCCGCCGCTCCCCGCCTGGACAACTTTGGCCTCGCGAAAAGCATCCACTCGAATGAACAACACGGCTCGCTCAGGTTCGGGGGCGGTGAGGGCCGCAGAGAGCCTTCATCGAGTGCGAAGAGCCGTTGGGGTGAAGATTATGACCTATCTGTCAATGCAGCATATGCCACTATCCAATGCCTATCTTTGCCAGGATTGCAATTGTGTGGGGAACTGCGCCAAGCAGTGCCCTGCATGCGCCTCCGAGGCGCTGATGGGCCTTGACACTATTCTGAATCGCAAGGCTGAAGAGCGTACGCAGATCGCCTACTCCCGCGTTCCGGCGCTCGCTGCTTAGCCGGCTCCGCTCCGGCTTCCTTTTATTCGAAGTGTGTTTTCCCTGTGGGGAATGCCTGTCCGTTTCCGGCCACGAGTAATCCGGAGCCGCCAGCCGAATCTTCTTCCACATCAACCGTTTTTCGCCGCGCCCTATAATAAAGAATGGCCGGTTGCGCTCTGAGCCTCACTGAGGCCTCTGTGACGCTGCCGGACGCCTTTATCCCGGTGCCTTCCCTTTGAGTCAAGCCATTTTGAACGATGCCATCATCATCCGCGGTGCGCGGACCCATAACCTGAAGAACATCTCCTGCGAGATTCCGCACGGCAAGCTGACGGTGGTCAGCGGCGTGTCGGGCTCGGGGAAGAGTTCGCTCGCCTTTGACACGGTCTATGCCGAGGGCCAGCGCCGTTATGTGGAGTCGCTTTCGGCCTACGCGCGCCAGTTTCTAGAGCGTATCGAAAAGCCCGACGTGGACGAGATCGACGGCCTGGCGCCGGCCATCGCCATCAAGCAGAAAAACACCACGCGCAACCCCCGCTCCACAGTCGCCACGGCAACTGAAATCTACGACTACCTGCGCCTGCTCTACGCGCGCTGCGGGGAGGTGCACTGCATCTATTGCGACGGGCTGGTGAAGCGCGATTCGGTAGACGAGGCGGCCGACACAATTCTCGCTCTCGGCGAGGGAACACGGCTGAATGTGCTTTTCCCGGTGGTTCCCGCGGCTACGGCAGCAAATGGTGAAGCCGCGGCAAAACCTGAAAAGGCCGCAACCCGCACCGCCAAGCCGACTGCTAAGTCCGCCGCGAAATCGAAGACAGCGGCCCTGACCGGCGAAGCCCTGCATACGGAGATGCTCAAAGCTCGCCTGGCCGACCTGCGCGCCAGCGGATTCAACCGGCTGTGGCAGGCAGGCAAAATTTTCGAGTTCTCCACTCCCGAATCGCTCATCGATCTCGATTTCCGAGCTCCGATTTTTGTTCTTTTGGACCGGCTCGTGGTCAGTGCGGAAAATCGCGTCCGCATTGTCGACGCACTCGAGACTGCGTATCGCGAGGGCAATGAGGCAGTGCTTGAAGAGGCTCCACGCGACGAGACAGCCGAGCGCCGCCGCCTGCGCTTCAGCGGCGCATACGAGTGCACCAGTTGCCACAGGCCCGGCCGCGAGCCTGAGCCGCGCCTCTTCAGCTTCAACAATCCTTTCGGCGCATGCCCGCGCTGCCAGGGCTTTGGCAACACGGTCGATTACGATATCAACCTCATTATTCCCGACAAGGGCCTGAGCCTGAACGACGGCGCCATCGACCCCTGGAACCGGCCAAAGTACCGGCCATTTTTCACTGACCTGAAGAAACGCGCCGCCGAGTTGGGCGTAAAGATGGACATTCCCTGGCGCGATATGCCCTTCGAGATGCAGGAGATTGTTCTGCGCGGCAAAGGCAGCTATGAAGGCGTGTGGGGATTTTTCACGCAGATGGACCGCAAGAAATACAAGCTCCATGTGCGCGTGATGCTCTCGAAATATCGCGGCTACGCCGAGTGCCCCGATTGCCGCGGCCAGCGTTTGCGCGCCGAAGCTCGCGCTGTGCGGCTGAATAACAAGAACATCTGCCAGGCCGCCGCGCTCACCATCGCGCAGGCCAAGGAATTCTTTAATGCGCTCGAGCTCTCGCCGATGCACGCCGAGATCGCCGGCCCGATTCTTGACGAAGTTCGCCAGCGCCTCAACTTTCTCGACGCGGTCGGCCTCGAGTACCTCACGCTCGATCGCCTCGCCTCAACGTTGAGCGGCGGCGAGGCGCAGCGCATTCAGTTGGCCACCTCGCTTGGCTCGCGGCTGGTGGGCGCGCTTTACGTGCTCGACGAGCCATCCATCGGCCTGCACACGCGCGACACTGCGCGGCTGATTCACATCCTCGAAGAGCTGCGCGATTTGGGCAACACCATTCTCGTTGTCGAGCACGACCAGGATATTCTGCGCGCGGCCGATCACCTGCTCGACCTCGGTCCCGGCGCAGGCGAGTTCGGCGGCAAAATTCTCGCGGAGGGCATTCTGGCGGAGATTGAGGCCAATCCCAATTCGCTCACCGGCCGCTATCTGAGCGGTAAAATTTCCATTCCGGTTCCCACGCGCCGCCGCGAGCCGGGCCGCGAAAAGCTGGGTCTGCGCGGAGCGCGCGCCAACAACCTGCGCGGTGTCAACGTCGACATTCCGCTCGGCATGCTGGTCGCTGTTACGGGAGTTTCCGGCTCAGGCAAATCAACCTTGGTGCATCAGGTTTTGTATCGTGCGGTGGCGCGGGCGCTGGGCCAGGCAGACGGCGGCGAACTGGCCGGCAGCTTCACTTCACTTTCAGGAGTCGAGCGCCTTAACGATGTGGTGCTGGTCGATCAAACTCCTATTGGCCGCACGCCGCGCTCGAATCCCATCACCTACATCAAGGGCTTCGACCTCGTCCGCGAACTCTTTGCCGCGCAGCCTGAGTCCAAGCGTCTCTCGCTTACGCCCGGGCATTTCTCGTTCAATGTGCCCGGCGGCCGCTGCAATACCTGCGAGGGCGACGGCACGGTCACCGTCGAAATGCAATTCCTGGCCGACGTGGAACTGCCCTGCGAAGACTGCAACGGCACGCGCTACCAGGCGCGCATCCTGGAAGTGCAGTACAAGGGCAAGAACATTCACGAAGTTTTGCAGATGACGGTGAAAGAGGCGCTGCGCTTCTTTGCCGGCCAAACCAAGCTGCTTGAGAAGCTCGCCGTGCTCGACGAAATCGGCCTCGGCTACCTGCGCCTTGGCCAGAGCGCGACCACACTTTCAGGCGGCGAGGCCCAGCGCGTCAAACTCGCGGCGCATCTGGCCCAGGTGCGCGCGGCCAATGCCAACGCCAAGCCTTCGCAAGCCAGCCGCGTGCTCTACATCCTCGACGAGCCCACCACCGGCCTGCACTTCGACGATGTTTCAAAGCTGCTCACCGCGTTCAAAAAACTCATTGACGGCGGCGGCTCGCTCATCGTCATTGAGCACAACCTCGACGTGATCAAGAGCGCTGACTGGGTGATCGATCTGGGTCCCGAAGGCGGCGAAGGCGGCGGCAGCATTGTTGCCGAAGGCCCTCCCGAAGAGATTGCGCAGAATCTTCATTCGCACACCGGCAAGTGGCTGGCGCGGGTGCTGTAGGCAACTCGCTGGTGGTCGTTGTGGCGTTCCCCCTTGCCGCCAAGCGCCGGCAGGCAGACAATGTCGTCATCGCATCTTTCCGGCTTTTTTCGCAAATCTCAATGGCCCGCCGATTCGACCGGCAGTTTTTCCAGAAAGTGAATCACTTCATGTTCAATCGATCGTTGTTGTTCGCCGCACCGCGCTTTCGCCCAGTCATTACCTGCCTTGTGGCAATCGTCGCAATGGCCGCCCTGGTTCCCATGTTCGCGACGGCCCAGCAAAAGCCCAGCGTCGCAGGCGACTATAGCGGAACGCTTGGCCCGCTGAAAGTGGTGCTGCACGTGAAAATTGACGCCGCCGGCGCCATCAGCGGAACCCTCGACAGTCCAAATCAGGGCGCCTTGGGCATTCCCTGCGCTGATTTCAGGCTCGAAGGGCAGGACTTCAGCTTCAGCGTTCCTGCTGTGCACGGCACGTGGAAAGGCAATGTCGCTGCCGATGGAAACTCGCTGACCGGCACCTGGGACCAGGGCAACCCAACGCCGTTGACCTTTGCCCGCGACACCTTTGTGCTCGCGACAAAACCCTCGCGCGTGGATGGGATCTGGCTGGGTACCCTCGTTGCCGGCTCGACCTCGCTTCGCGTTCAGATCCGCGTGAAAAGCGACAACGCCGGCAAGGAATACTGCACGAACGACAGCGTGGACCAGGAGGCCATGGGTATGGAATGTGCCAACGTGGCTCTGGCCGGTGATGATTTCTCTTTCGATGTCCCCGTCGTGCATGGCCACTACAGCGGGAAGCTCTCCGCCGACAACAACACACTTACCGGCACGTGGGACCAGGGAAGCTCGCTGCCGCTCAACTTTACAAGGCAGTCAGCGGCGATTGAGATCAAGCCGCCAGCCCCGCCCAAGTACGACGCAGCAATGGCGCCGGTCAAGGTTGAGGATCTGCAGCAGCTATTGGACAAGGAGCTGGCTGAAGTGCTGAAAAATGGAGAGCTGGCTCCCGGAACCGGCGGCGGTGTTGCCATTGCCGTTGAGGAGCATGGCGTGCGGCGAATCTTCAGCTACGGCGCAGTCAAGGCCGATGACCTGTTTGAGATTGGTTCAATCACCAAAACCTTTACCGGCCTGATTCTGTCGCAGATGGTGGAGCAGGGAAAGGTTAAATTCGATGAGCCGGTGCGCGAATTGCTGCCCGCGGGAACGGTGGAGAAACCGGCGGGCGACGAAATCACGCTGGTCGACCTGGCAACGCAGCACTCCGGCCTTCCGCGCATGCCCGACAATTTCAGTCCTGCCGACGACAGCGACCCGTATGCCGACTACACTGCCGCGCGGCTTTACGAATTTCTGTCAAAGCATGGCGTCGCGAAGCCGGCTAAAACAGACTTTCTGTACAGCAATCTCGGATTCGGTCTCCTGGGCCAGGCGTTGGCCAATCGCGCCGGCGTCAGCTATCCCGAACTCCTGAAAGATGAAGTAACCGGACCGCTCGGACTCAAGGACACAGTAGTGGCGCTGTCGCCGGATCAACTTGCCCGATTCGCCACACCGCATGACGCTCAACATCACCCGGCCCATCCCTGGAACCTGGTTGCCTTTGCCGGGGCGGGAGCCGTTCGTTCGACAGCGTCAGACATGCTCACCTACGTTGAGGCCAATCTGCATCCCGAGTCGCTCAAACTGAACGCTCAGTTGCCCGATAGCGCCACATTGAGCGCGGCCATTACGCAGCAGCACGAATTGCGCGCCGATGCGGGCGGCATGAAGATTGGCCTGGCGTGGCTTTACGTGCCCGATGGGGGCGAGTACTGGCACAACGGAGCCACCGGGGGCTACAGTTCCTACGCATTTTTCAATCCGACGCACGATCGCGCGGGTGTGGTCCTCTATAACGCAACGGTTGGGCGGGGCGGCGGCTTTGCCGACCGGCTGGGACAACACATCAGCCAGCGACTGGCGGGCAAGCCGGCCATCTCGCTGGCGGATTGAGGATTCGATTAGTCGAATTGTGAAGGCTTATCGGGAGCCGGGATTGACGATTTTTGATTGGCGGCTACTCCGCGACCACCGGATTCATCAGTGGCGCCAGCCCTTCCACCGTTACCGTGACCATGTCGCCGTTGTTGAGACCGCTTGGCCGATGCCCGCATTGTTGACCCGACGCGACCAGCTTACCGGGGGCTCGCGCTCTTCCGCGATACCCTGGTCGCGTTCTCCCATGAACTCAGCGGGAAAGTCTGCGGTATCGAGAGAGGTAAAGATATCTTTCCAGTTTCCAGCGCACTCGGGGACAGCCGCATCATTCGGTTTGTCGATGCGGCGGGCCTGGTCATGGGTACAATTTGAGTTGTTATCGTTTGCTTCGTGCATTCGCCATCACCTCAAGATACGCCCGCGCCGTCTCCGTAATCGTCTCGGGATGCCCTGCATCGATGGCCGCAAGGTTCACCAGGTCGCTGCCCACACCAAGCGCCTTCGCGCCTGCCTTGATAAAACTCTCGGCTGTCTGCAGCGTCACGCCGCCTGTAGGAATCAGCTTCAAATGCGGAAACGGCGCCAGCAGCAACTTCAGGTAGCTCGCCCCGCCGACCGCCGAGCAGGGAAAGATCTTCACATAGTCTGCGCCGGCTTCCCATGCTGTAATGGCTTCGGTGGGAGTCAGCGCGCCCGGGCACGACACTTTTTTGTTATCCCTGGTCACGCGGATGACGTCGTGATGCAGGCTCGGGCTGACCACAAACTCCGCGCCCGCATCGATGGTGGCCTGGCACTGGTCGGCCGTGGTCACCGTGCCCGAACC
>JBEKCW010000151.1:0-10836 GCA_050014675.1 Occallatibacter sp.
CACAGCGGAAGCCAACGCTTCCCGAACGATCATAGCTCGGGGCCATTAACAGCAGTTTTCCATGTTGATGGTTGCGATAAGCCTGCGGGAAATACCAGATTGAGCCCTGCGGCTGATAGTGGCTTCCCCCGCGCAGAATATCGCCGCGCGTATGTTCGTCGTCATATTCGTCTGTCCATTGCCAGACATTGCCTACCATGTCAACCACTCCAAATGGGCTCGCTCCATTGGCATGCGCATCGACATCGCTGGCAGGCTGCATCGCGCGGCCCTTATCTGGAATAGGTGCAAGCGCATTTTTGACGTCTCCAAACACCGAGCATCCTTGAATCTGTACAACTGCGGTCCCTTTGGGAAGCCAGTCGCAGTTGCCCCATGGATAGATGTGTCCGTCAGTGCCCTGCGCCGCATACTGCCACTCCCATTCATGCGGCAAGCGCTTCCCAGCCCACTTTGCTTAACCGCAACGCCAGAGGCCCCTTGGCTGACCGCGACTCGTTCAATATTCCCCCCGGCTGTTTCCAGGTAAGCTCTCAGTTGAGCGCCGAATGCATCATCGCCAAGCCGACCGATCAACTGCACCGGGTACCCCAGCCGTGCCACTGCGACGGCCTGGTTCGCTCCGTTGCCTCCGGGATGTATTTGAAAATCCGTGCCAATGACAGTTTCTCCGATGGCAGGAATCTTTCGAGCGACCGACACAAGGTCAGTATTGATACTGCCGACGACGACAGGCTTCTGACGGGACACTCCGATTCTCCTCAAATCCGTAACAATGCGTGAAGGCCTCTACAAAAGCAGAGGCGCAACGGCAATCGCCGTCAAGCGGAATAAAGAGAAAAGAAACATCCACGCCAGAAGAGCCTTGGATGGGAAGGGCGCCCGTGCGAACTCCAGCCAAACAAAGACGCCGCCGCATGCCGAAATCATGATCTGTTTAGAAGACCAGCTTTCCTGCCACTTGGCTGATGCGCGCCTCGTTTGCTCCACTCACCATTCCGAAGGGAAACTGCGCACTGCCGCTTGGATAGCTGGTAACTATGCTGTTCCAATTTGAATGGTTGAAAGCATTGAAGGAGTCAACCCGGAACTCCAGGTGGAGATTCTCATAGATAGCGAATGTCTTGGCCAGCGAAAGATCTGCGCGATTCTGCCCCGGACCTCTCACTGTGCCCAGCCCCGAATTTCCGCGGACGTTCATTGCCGGTACCGAGAATCTCGAAATGTTAAACTGGCGCATGAACGTCTTGCTCGAGTGACCGATATTCGGATTGCCGCTCACGTTGAGCTCGTCAAATCCGGCACCGTCTTGTGCGCTCGAGCCGAAGCCTGTCGGACACATGGTGGTGCCGGCGTCGCTGGTGGGGCAAGGCGTACTGGGACCACCGTTCGATACCGTAAGGGCATCGCCGGACTCCAGCGTTTCAGTCCCGGCCAGGCGCCATCCTTGCAGCGGAAGCTTTGCCCACAACTTCCAGTCCTTGCCGTACTGCGGCGACCAGATGCCGCTGAACACAAATCGATGGCGGTGCGACTGGTTGCCCTCGCCACGGTCGTACAGGTTGGAATACTGAAATCCGCTCGCGCCCGATCCTGCTGAGCCATTCCCTGCCAGCACGTTCGACCACGGATAGTCAGAAACCGTCTTGCCCCACGTGTAGTTGCTCAACGCCTGAAAACCTTTGCTGAAATCGTGCCTGTACTGAACAATCAGTGCGTTGTAGAACGAATTCAGTTTAGGCCTGATCACGTAAATATCGCCAAAGTAGCCTGTATTGTTGGGGCGCGCGGCGTTATACACGGGATCGCCGCTGCCGCCACCGAATGTCCATCCTGTTTGATAAGGCGGCAGGTTGAGGTTCACCTCCTGTGTTCCCTTTCTTCCTTGCACGCCCGCGTACGAGACCGTGAACACATCATGGGCTGCCACTTGTTTTTGAACATCCAGAAGCATGCGCTGATAATAGGGCAGCGGCGATGACTTCTGATCGTAGTAGGTGATTTGGGTCAACGCGCCTGGACCATCCGTTCCTTCGCCCGTGCCTGAGGGGTCTGGAAACGATCCCAGGGTTGTGGGCAGCGGTGCCGGGAAGACGTTGGCGAGCGTCAGGTACGGCGTATCGACCGGCTGTCCCAGAGTTGCATTGTCCACGTTGTAATTCACCGCGCTTGAAGTTCCATAGATCGCGGTGCCGACATTGTTGGAGATCTGGCTGGCTCCCGCGTTATAGAAAATTCCGTACCCCGCCCGCACGACGGTCGTGAGAGTGGGGCTATAAGCAATGGCGATACGCGGAGCGAAATCGTCCTTGCTGGCAGAGCGATAGTGAATTGGAAGTCCGGAGGCGATTCCTGGATACTCGAGAATGCCGCCGCTCGGCAGGCTCGCATTCGCAGTGTAGATCGCGCAGCAGGGAGCTATGCTCGGGTTGGGTGTGTAGTCCGGTACGCTCAAGTCCCAGCGCAGTCCCGCCGAGAGCGTGAGCTTGGGGCTAAGGCGGAATTTGTCATTTCCGTAGAAGCCCCAATAGGGAAACAGGATGTTGTAATTCGGGGATGTCGCGTTTCCGCCGCTGATGGTGTAACGAACCCACATGTCTGATGGCGCTCCCATCACCATGTCGGCCATGGCGTCGCCGCCTTGATAGCCAAGGTCGCCCCCACTGGCGCTGAAAGAGTTGGTGCAGGCGCCCGAATAGTAGTTGCAGCCTCCTCCAAATTGCACGTTGCGCGCAACGTCCCAGTCAATCTCACTCTTGCGGAAGGAGTTGAAACCGAAAGTCAGCGTATGCCGGTCTCGCACCCAATCGACGTTGTCTGAAAACTGCCACGACTCATTCTCTGCGCGGAAAAACTCGACCAGGCCCACAGTGGGATAGTTTGAAGACCCAGGGCCGGCGTAAATACCAAAGGTTCCATGCGTGATACCGTCGCCAGTATTCTGAAAGTCCTTATTGAGCGGATTGCTGCTGCCGTTGTAGAAGCCCAGTTGGCTGCTTGAAAGAGTTACCAGTGCGCCCTGGCCGGTTCCAAAGATGAACTCGTTGGTCAAATTTGGAGAAAATATGTGGGCATAGTTCGCGGTAATCAGATACGACTGGTCTTGAACCGGGTCTGAATAAAGCGAAGCCGGGGGAATGCCGCCTTGATATGAGTTGCTGCCATTTGATTTCGACCACGTTACGAACAAGTTGTCATTCGCGGTGATCCTGGCGTCAAAGCGTGTGTCGACATGATAGTTGCTGATTCCTGTACCCTGATACGCAAAGTAATTCACTTCATTGCTGGGCGTGTTCGGAATATTTGGCTGAGGATACAGCGCATTCATGATTGCTGCTGAGCTGGGATTGACGATGCCGGCCTGATCGAGGCGATTGTTCGGAATCGCCGGGCGCGAACTTACTCCCGACGTCGGGTCGTAGGTCGTTAAATACGGGTTATAAAGCTGAACGGGATTGGGGTTTGTGCCGGAGCCTCCGTCGCAGGCCGGCGTTCCGCAAAGTAACTCACTGAAGTCGCCCGAACGCTCCGCTTGCGAGGGCACCGAGGTAGTGACCTCAGTGCTGCCGTCACTTTCGCGAAAGTCTTCGTAGTTTGCGAAAAAGTAAAACCTGTTTTTCAACCGGGGAATCGGGATTGGACCACCCAGGTTCCCGCCAAACTGGTTGCGGACGATCGTCGGCTTCACAGCGGGAGTGCCAATCGTGATCAGGGAGTAGGCATTCGCCCACGGGTTGACTGCATTCAGATCAGTATTCTCGAGAAAGTCGTAGGCCTCGCCGTGGAACTTGTTCCCGCCGCCCTTGGTTTGAATGTTCAACGCTGAAATGTCGTGCCCGATGGCTGCCGAAAAATCCGAGACCTGCACGGTTCCCGTTCCAATGGCCTCGGTGGACGGAGCAAAACTGATGCTGCTCTCATAATTGTCGTTCGCGTTCACTCCATTGATGTAGAAGCCGTTGTCGCGCGAACCCTGAAACGTTCCCCCGGCTGTGTAGGCAGTTCCGCCCATGGCGAACTGAGCGCCGACGGAAAAAGTACCGCCAGGGTTAATGTTGGCCTGCGGATATGTCGCCACGCCGGGCGCCAGTGCCGCGATAGCTGTGAAATTGCGGCCGTTCAGCGGCAGGTCTTCAAATTGCTGGGACGTCACATTGGTGTCGACGCTGACCTGGTCAGTCTCCAACCCCGTCGCCTGGTCGGTGACTGTCACCGACTCGCTCACCGATCCCGGTTTCAACTTGAAGTCGTAGTGGCTGATCTCTCCGATATTGACCGCAACGGAATTCGATCGCTCCGTTTCAAACCCCTGCTGCGACGCCGTCAGTTGATACTGCCCCGCGGAAAGATTACTAAATTCGAAGTGACCGGCGGAATCTGCCTGCACTTTCTGGCTTTGATTCTGCGCCACGTTGAGCAGTGTCACCTGGACTCCCGGCACAACCGAGCCGGATGGGTCGAAGACGGTGCCCTCAATACTGCCGCGCTGGGCAAACTGCGCCACCAGGTTGGCAGAAGCGAGCAGCAGGACTGGGTAAAGCAGGAAAGACAAGATGCGTCGATTCATGGCAAGCCTCTGAATGCTTCAAGTATTTGAAAGCTTTCAATTTAATGCAGAGAAACACCATAGTCTCGACTCTAATTACCTGTCAAGAGAAATGTATAGATGCGATCTTTGCTGCGTATTCGCTGGGCTCACGCGTTAACTGCTCGACGGCACGATGAAGACGGCCTCGAGTTTGACAAATCTTGAAGTGATTCAAACACGACGATATCCTGGAAGGACGAGGTCGATCGTTTGTTCGCGAATGAGATTCGGTAAAACGGAGAAGATGCGTTGGCCAACATGAAGAAAATCGCGGACCTGGCTGGCGTTTCTCTCGGCACCGTTTCGCACGTTCTCAACAACTCCGCTGGGGTTCGAGAATCGGTCAGAAAGCGTGTTCTCGACGCGGTTGAGGCGACCGGCTATCAGCCAAGCCAACTCGCACGCGGTCTTCGACGCGACAAGACGAACATGCTCGGAATGATCATTCCAGATTTAACTAACCCCTTTTTCCCCGCCGTTGTGCGTGGCGCGGAAGACGTGGCGTTTTCAAACGGGTACCGCCTTATCCTTTGCAACACCGATAATGACCATTCAAAGGAACTCGCACATCTGAATGCGCTTCGAACTTATCTTCCCGCCGGACTTATAGTGATTCCATCCAACTTCAGCGACTTGACCGTGCAGGCGCAATCCTATCGCAAAGCCGGGGCTGCAGTAGTCTGTGTCGATCGCCTGCCTCGCGATTGGGAAGGCGATAGTGTCACAGTCGCAAATGATGAGGGAGCATATCGTGCAGCCGGCTTGCTCGCGCGGATGGGGCACAATCAAATTGCCGTGATTACAGGCCCGCTCCATCTCACCAATGCCCAGGATCGCCTGGCGGGATTCAATCGCGCATTGGAAGATTCGGGGATCGCTGTGCAACCCGATTACGTACAGGAAGCAACATTTGACAGAGAGGGCGGATATTCAAAGACCCTGATTCTTCTTCGGATGCTCCCGCGTCCAACGGCCATTTTCGCAACCAACGATATGATCGCCATCGGAGTATTAATTGCAATCCCAGAGATGGGATTGAAGTGTCCAGAGGATGTCTCCGTCGTGGGTTTCGACAACCAGGCCTTTGCCGAGACAACCAGCCCTCCACTCACATTCGTGCATCAGCCGGGCTATCAGCTTGGCACCACGGCTGCTCGAATTCTGCTCGATCGCGTATCCGGCGATGTTGGCCCTGCCAAGCACTGCGTCCTGCAAACTGAACTCAAGTTCAGATCGTCGGTCGCAGTCCACTCGGATGCATCAACCAGACAGGCCAGAGGCAAATCTGCCAGCGGCCGCAAGGGAAAACCTTTGCGAACCGCCGGGTCCGCTATCCGTGCCTATCAAGACTTTGGGACGGAGGCGGCCGAAGACCCTGGGAATCTGAAGGCGCCCTACTGAATAGGCAGATTGGAGAGAGCGCCGTGAAGGCCGAGGGCAACAAATGGCGTGGTTTCTGGCTCTGATTATTGAAGAAGAACATCGGCCACATAGAAGGCCCGCAAACCAATCTGAGCCCAATTTGTGCCCGAGAATGTAGCTTCTGGCGATTTAAGCGGTTCTGCCGATTCTGGAATCAGTAAGTCACGTATCTTGAACACGGGCTATGTTCAGACGGGCAGATCCCTGGCACTTCAGACCGCTCTTCGTCAACGTTGCCGTTCATTCATGCGTCCTACCTTCCGCACATCGGTTTGAACCGCGACGCAGCAAGATTCTCCATCAGCGCGTCACGACTTACTGATGCCGAATCGGGCGACGCAGGGGCGTTCGGAACGGCTAATCCAGCAGTTCGTTGAACGATTGCCACATTCGCTGGCTGCCCGACCATAGGATGTTTGCGGATTCGAGGAAGGCAACAACCGGATCAAGAAGCTTCCGGCCAGTCATCATCACCAGAAGAAGTTCAGCCGCATCGCCGAAACTGGTCCAACTGTCGGTCAGGACGTGATCGCCGTCAGCCTCAAGGTTGGGCGAATACTATGTTGCGGCACTGGGTGGGATGGAAGCATGTGTTGATCGTCCCGCGGCATTCCCATTGAAACCACGAACGAATTACCGCGTCGACCGATGCTATGCTCGGTGTTCTTTCTTCAATATAGGATGCGGCATGCATACCGTATTCTGTTGGCAACTGCGGAAGATGACCGCGCATTTCAGTAGTAGCGCGATGGGACGCGCTTCGCCGTCTCGGCCAGATTCGCAGAGGAGAACC
Organism: Occallatibacter sp.; assembly: GCA_050014675.1. Taxonomy (GTDB): domain Bacteria; phylum Acidobacteriota; class Terriglobia; order Terriglobales; family Acidobacteriaceae; genus Telmatobacter. The sequence continues at coordinate 6,804 of JBEKCW010000151.1, forward strand.
CTCCCATTGGAGCTAAGTGGAATTTATCCGCTATCCGATTATGAAGAAGATTTCTCGATGCGGGACTCTTGCCTGCAGCCAGGGATATTCTGAAGCTGCAGGGGTTCCCCTGCGGAGACGCGCTTGTTTGACGCTTGCTGCGATGAGCGATGCGACTTCAGATACTCTTCGACGTCAAACGGAAGTGCCGCCGTGGGAGATCAAGGACTACTCGATTCAAGCGTAGAATTAGACTGCCCGGATGGGAAGTCGGCACTGGGTCTAACTTCAATGCGACCTGTAGGTTGGTTAGAGGCCGCGAACTACCACAAATCTGCCGATTTCGTTGCCGCGCGCAGCGTGCCGGTTCACTTGTTAGCGATGTGATTTAAGACTTTCTCAAATGTTCAAAATGCGGGATGCATACCGATTGAAGTTGACAACCACGCATTTTGGGTAGTAATTCTAGATGGAAGTTATCGATAAAGCTATCGATAGCTCACTGGGTGGCTGTTGATCCCAGTAAGAATTGCCTTCTGACAAGACAAGAGGCAAAGCAGCAGTTCCAGTGCGCTTGCAGGACTTGAGCGGAGGTTTCTCAGGGGGCGAATCGCCCCGAAAGAGAACCAAATGTACGAATAGCGGATTCGCCTTTGCGGGTGGATTCAGATGATGTGATTTGGCCCGGTAAATTTCTGTTTCTGCATAGTTAACGGTTACTGGTTGTAGTGACCGAAAAGACGTTCAAGACGCGCGCTGAGGACAAGCGCAGTCAGGGCGATAGTGAGGTGCGCTTCAAAATAAAGGCTTTCAACGAACCTCCCAATGGACTCGCCTGGATCAGGCCATGTGGTTCTGGAAAGGCGAAAGCGGCAAGGCTCTGGCCATGAAACGAACGCCGTTCTGGCCGATGGAAGGGGACCAGTTGTATGGCAAGGACGATCTTCAGGAGGAGAAATGACCAAGCAGCTTGAATGCTTGAAATTTGGTCGGATTATTTTTGTGGCGATCATTGTCGCCGCATGTTCGATCATGAGCGCCAACGCGCAGCTCACAGCGACTCTCAGCGGAACGGTGACTGACCCGTCGGGCGCGGCTCTACCCGGGGCCAAAATCACGCTCATCAACGAAGCTTCACATGAGGTGCGGCCGGCAACAGCGAACGCTGACGGTTATTTCACTTACCCATTTCTGAATCCGGGGACCTACGATCTTAAGATTGAGGCGCCTGGATTCAAGAGCCTGGAACGCAGCGGCATCAAGTTGAACCTGGAGGATAATATCGCGGTGCCAAAGCTTGCCCTTGCGGTAGGGTCGGCTCAGGAGACTGTAACCGTAGCTGCGAGCAACGAAATCATTCCCACTGAATCCGGTCAAAGGGCCGACGTGCTGGAGGCCGACGACATCCAAAACCTGGCGATTTCAGGTCGTGCCGTGCTTGAGCTGATGAAGACGCTTCCCGGCGTCGTCCAGGTTCCGGCCTCAACCCAGGGCGGTGGAGGCAACGGACCTGCCTTCAACGCACTCAACGTGGGCGCCGCGACTTCTCCCGATGCATCCAGCCTGAATGCGAATGGCGAAATCCAGCGTGGAGGTATGAGCCAATTCCTTGATGGAGTTGACGTCATCGATCCTGGCTCAATGACCAACACGATCTCAACCGTCAATCCTGACATGGTTCAGGAAGTCAGCGTGCAGACATCCAACTTCGGCGCGAATGTGGCGCATGGTCCGGTTGTGGTCAGCTCAATCAGCAAATCCGGCGGCGATCATTACCACGGTGAGGGATACTTTTACGCGCGCAACGATGCACTCGATGCAAACGACTGGCTCGACAATCACACGGGTACACCTCGTGGCGACGCGCACTACTACTACCCGGGCGGGAATGCCGGCGGCCCAATTCCGTTTACCCACAAGAAGGTTCGCGTCTGGGGGGGGTACGAGAAATTCCTGCAGAACCTGGGGAACGCGAGCGAATTGGAATCCTTCATTCCCACGTCGGACATGATGGGAGGCAACTTTACCGCCACCACGGCAAACACGGCGTTTTGTTCTCAAACCGGCGGCATCAACTCGACAAACACGAACGGCTGCAACGACCTGACTGGCACCATACTGCCCGACGGCTCTGTTGTAGGCGTCGGTACTCGAGCGCCAGGAATGATTCCTTCGCAGTTCATCGATCCTGGAGCGCAGGCGCTGGCAAAAATCTGGCCGGCGGCTAACCTGGATCCATCTACTACGCCCGGCGGCTTCAATTACAAAGCCACCATTCCAAGCGAGCATGACGGTTGGATCTATCGGCTTCGTGCGGATTACGACCTGGATGCGAACAACATCTTCTATCTCGCCTATCAGCAGGGGTATGACACTTCGGTTGCCGGTCCCCATGCTTTTTGGACCCCGGCCAATTCAATTCCAACGCCAGGCGGAGATGCGACGGCATTTTCGCAGACCAAAGTACTTGCAGGCCACTTTGTGCACATCTTCGGGCCAACCCTGACGAACGAGTTTATTGCCTCATGGGGCTATGGAAACTTCAACGACTTTGCCCCGCCAAACCCATCGGCCTTCTATCGAACCACGCTTGATTACCCAGGCACCTATGGCACGGTGTTCAACACGGGCGCAAAGATCATTCCAGCCTATTCCTCGGCCGGAAGTTGGACGTTCCCCGATTTTTCGCAGTGGGACGTCACGGATAACGGCGGCGGCCTGGCATTCCGCAAAGAGATTCCCGCCTTTACAGACAACCTCACCAAGGTTTGGAAGAGCCACACCTTCTCGGTTGGTTTCTTCACGGAGACCGTCGGTGACTACACAGCGGTTGCAGACAACGGGTCGCAGGAAAACGGCGCGCTCAACAGCTTCAGCGGGCAATACAACAATATTCTGACCGGAAACGCAGTTGGATCGCCAAACAACCCAACCGCGAACTTCCTGATGGGCATCGTGACAAGCTACACAGAAGAAAGCTATTCGCCCCAGAACAACATGGCTTATCAAGTCCATGCTTTCTATTTCAATGATGTGTGGAAGGCCAACCGCCGTTTGACCCTCGAATATGGCGCGCGGTTTGACCACATCGGACACTGGTACGACAGGAGTAACTATGGTGTGCCGGTATTTATTCCGGGCGACGTGATGCTGGACTATAACGCCGGAAGGCTCAATCCCGGACTACGCTACCATGGGTTGGATCCTGGTGTTCCCGACAGCGGCGTGCCGAACGAACCACTGTGGGTGGAACCGCGAGTCGGCTTCAACTACGATCTATTCGGGCATGGGAAAACAATTCTCCGTGGCGGCTGGGGTGAATATCGCATGACCGTCGCGGACGATGAACCCGAGGTTGCCAACATCTACGCGCAACCGGTACAGACGTACAACTTGCCCGGCCAAAGCAGCGTCTTTCTATCCCAGTTCGGAGACTTGAAGGCGTCAGGTCCAACCGGTGTCAACGGTAGCGTTCAAGCGTATACCTATGATGACCATTCGGTGCCGGATTCAACGAACTACAGCTTCACCATTTCGCAGGAAGTTAAATGGAACAGCCTGGTGGAACTCGCGTATGTTGGCAGCAAGGCCGATCGACTGAACGATCCGGGTGGCGACAATAACCAGGGTGCGGGCGTATCCTCAGGATTCATCGATCAGAACAAGACGCCGGTAGGGGCATTCTTCAAGGCTGATCCGGTTACCGGTTGCACCGCCCCCAATCCCGAGGATCTCAGCGGCCCGGGCTGCCCCAGCAATCAGGAAGCCGATTACCATCCTTACGGGTTTGCGTACGGCGACAATCCCATCTATGTCGAACAGTCGCATGGATACGCCAACTACAATTCGCTCCAAGCGACCTGGGTCAAACGAGGCCAAAGGCTGACCTACAATCTCAACTACACCTGGTCAAAGGCGCTGGGCACATCGCTTTGGGCCGACCCCTTTGACATCAAGCACGATTACGGCGTTCTCAGCACCGATCGTCCTGAAGTGCTCAACACCTCATACACGTATAACTTCGGAAATCCTGTGCATGACAATAAGCTCTTGA
>JBEKCW010000152.1:0-10744 GCA_050014675.1 Occallatibacter sp.
AACTCAGCTCATCGTCGCAGCTGTAGTGCTCGTCTTCCTTATTATCGTCGCGGTTGTAGGATTCGAGCATCGCCGCAAAACCCGTACCAAGGCCTTCCGCAATCGCTTTGGAACGGAATATGACCGCGAAGTCACGCAGCATGGTTCCGTACGCAAGGCCGAAGCCAAGCTGGCCGATCGTGAGACCCGCGTTGAAGCACTGAAAATCCGTGAGCTCGGCGCCACGGAACGGGAGCGATTCCTCTCAGAGTGGCAGACGGTGCAATCACGCTTTGTCGACCATCCCCATGCCGCAGTGACTGAAGCCGACGACTTGATCGCTGCGCTGCTTGAAGCGCGCGGCTATCCCAAAGACAACTTTGAACAGCGGGCTGAGAATATCTCAGTAACTTACCCTCGCGTTATGGAAAACTACCGCGTGGCGCACGCCATTGTCGTACGGCCCGGCCGGGCTGAAGCATCTACTGAAGAGCTCCGCACGGCGATGATCCAATACCGAACCATCTTCGATGAACTCGTCCAGGCACAAAGATTCCAAGAGAAAAGGACAGCAGCATAGCGCGAAGGTCTCCGCAAGCAGTGGAAGCGCTGGAGGGTCAGACCATGAAACTATTCGCGAAGGAAACTCGACGCGGACGCAGGTCAGGATTCTCCGGCCTTCTGCTGGTGTGCTTGTTAACCTTGGGAACTACCTCAGGATTTTCGAGCAGCCCAGGTGCTGAGACGATTCAGGCCACATACGCGAAAGACGGGAAAGTGGTCGGCGTAACGCTGATGGTATACAACTACTCCACTTCAGCGGATCTGCAGGTTCTTTCACTGGCATTCCGAGATGGCCAGGAAAAGGGATTGGCCACCGCGCTCTCCAAAACCAAAGCGGTCGGTCTTTGCTCGATTACCGGCGGTCTCAGCTTCGACATTGCCTTCATCCAAATGGTTGTAACGCCAAGCGGGCGGCAGATCACCTTTATCACTAATCGTCCTCTTCAAGCCGATGAAGTGAAATCGAGCGCGGAATCAGAGTCCTTCGACATGCTGGTTGGAGAATTCGATATCAATGACAACGACAATAGCAAGAGCACAGGATTTCTGTATCCGGCGAGCAGGCTCGTGATGGATGAACGGGGAGAACTTCACTATGATCTGGCGGGCAGCCCCTGGCCTCTGGTAAATGTTTTCGATTCCAATCGGGCTCAGGAGGTAACCGAGCGCCGGCCTTCCGATGCAGTAAGCCCTCAGGTGCGGCAGCCATAATTGTCCAGCTCGAGTGTGATCCGCTTTCAATTTCACTTTATTGGCGAGGCTCGGCGTCAATTTGTGGCGCCGCTCGAAGCTCTGAGCTGCCGCAGACTACGGAACGCGAAGAATAGCGGGCCTTTGGGCGTTATGTTCAGGCAATTGATCGAGTAGAACCACATTGAGCAGCGACTTATGAACCTGGATGCGGCCGTTGTAGCTGATAAAACCGAGCTTGCGAAAGCGGTTCATAAAGAAGCTGACACGGGAGCGGGTGGTGCCAATCATATCCGCGAGTGTTTCCTGGGTAATTGGAGGGATGAAGGTCTCCGGTTCGCCGGGCTTGCCGAACTCCGCCATCAACAGGAGAATCCGCGCCAGGCGTTTCTCGCTGGAGTTGAAGAGTTGATCGACCAGATCGGCCTGGGTTCGCATGCTGCGAGCCAGCAGGAACTTGAGAAACATATCGGCGAACGCCGGCTCGTCATGCATCACCCGGATCATTTCGTTCCGGCTGATTTTGAGCGCTGTACAGGCGTTCACGGCAGTGGCGGTGCACAACCGCAACCCGCCGATCACCGCGAGGGATTCCTCTCCAACAAAATCGCCAACGGATAGCAGCGTGATTGTGGCTTCTTTGCCGCTCTGCGAAACGACGGTAAGCCTTGCACGGCCTTTTTGCAGGTAGAACACGCAGTCTGCCGTGTCTCCCTGACAATAGAACATCTGTTGTGGCTTTAACTCGACAATGGTCCGGCCTAGCCCTGCGTTGGCAAGAAAAGTTGCGGGATCGAAAACTGTGCTGATGGTGGTCGTCAAAATGCTACCTCGCTGCAGGCCGTTTGCCCGGGTGTACTTTCCATATCCAGGGAGCATTCACCGCGGTGGACTGCGATTGGAGTTCTGGAGCAAATCGATCAAAGTCTGCGAACGCAATGCTCGAGGGAGTCAGAGGCCATGTCTTTTTTGCGACCTGACGTCGGCAACGCAGCCTCGCGTTGCATCCTGAAGACTTGCGTAACATGGGACATCGGCCCCTGGATCAACCGCAGTTACGATCAAGCTCTGTCCATCATCGCCCGGGTCTAAATCTGGCGTCTGGTCAGTTTTGCTCTATATGGACGAATAGTTTTGAGGCCGCCCGAAGTCCGGCGCCAAAGGGGTTAGGCGGAAGCGAGGCTTAGCACTGGGTTAGGCAGTGTTTGGTGAATCGAATGGCCGCGAAGACGTGAAGGAGAGACTTCCCTCAAGGGTTAAAGTCCGACTCATTTAATAGGCCTTATTGGCGCGGATGAATCCGTGTCCATTCAAGGCAGGGTTGATGCGACCGGATCTACCACCATTTCGTGGAGTGGCCTTCAGGCATCTTCCCGCTGGCGTCAGGCTTGGCTGAACGCAGGAGCAGGAGGGGGCATTGAACGAGCTTCACGACTTTTTCGGCAATCGACCCAAAGACCATCGGACGCCAGCCGGAGATGCCGTGCGTAGAGATGACGACCATGTCGATGTGCTCGCGCTCCACCACTTCCATGATGTTGCCGGCAACGTCGTTGCCTAATTCGACGCTGGAAGTTGCCTTTACTCCTTTGGCAGCCAGAGCGGCATGGCATTTGGCCAGGTTGCGTTCCGCAAGTGACCTTGCGTCCTGAAGGAATTTGGCTTCGGGAACAAAGTCTGGAAGCGTTGAGGCTGGAAACATCGGGATCACATTCACAAGATGAAGTTCGGCATGAAAGTGCCTGGCGAGGTCGGCGGCCATCTCCAAAGCTGCCTGGGATGATGAGCTGAAGTCTATGGGCAACAAGATTTTTGTAGGGATGGAAGAAGATACATGAGATTCCGTCATAACAGGCTCCTCGCCTAACCGTGGAAACGGCGTCCCCTGAAGTGTCTTCTTTTCACACGCGTGAAAACTGTGCTGTTTTGAACATCGGCCTCGCGAACCAGATGTTCACATAGAGCTGATTTCGCCTTGCTTGACCGGTGCGGCCGATGCGGCGGCGGACAGCTTGCGGCTCCGATCAATTATGACCATCCTTTGATGCCTTTGCTCTGCCAGTATCTTTGTGGGCATAGCAGCGCGTCGCCTATGAAAATTGGCAACCTCGGCCGCGCGCAGGTGAGTGATGCCCGGCAGAGGAGAGACAGTGAAGTCATCCAAGTGGATATCGGGAGAGCAATCGCCGTTGGCCTGCGGTGCAGGTCTGGCGGGAAGGCGCGCTGACCAATCGCGCAAAGTGCTTTCCGGGATGAAAGTTCACAGGACGATGCTGATGGTCGTGGTGGCTGCCGCCATGGCAATACTGTCAATGACGGCAAAATCGCAAGCATGGCTTTCATCGGAAGATCCCTCAGCAAGTGCGGGAATTACGACTTCAGCGACATTTGACCTGACCTACGCGCGTCCGACGCAGAGGACAATGGTGAACAACTATATTTTCGACGCATACGGCCTTTATCCCATCGGCGGCGCCGCGTTGGCGGCTGGAATTAATCAGTTTGGCAACGCTCCTCCTGAGTGGGGCCAGGGCGTTGAAGGTTTCAGCAGGAGATTCGGTTCCGACTTCGCCATTGAGGCTATAGGAACCACGACGCGTTACGGGCTGGCGGAAGCGTTCAAGGTAGATACCATGTACTACAGCTGCGATTGTTCCGGCCCATTGCCGCGGCTGCGTCATGCCATCATCTCTACCCTGACAGGTCGCCGCGGCTCAGACGGCCATCGGGTCTTCTCTTTCTCCGCGCTTGCCGCACCTTATGCGGGATCGATGACCGCGGTTTATGGATGGTATCCGAACCGTTACGGCGCGAAAGATGCATTCAGGATGGGCAACTACAGCCTGCTGGGATATATGGGCGGCAACATTGCCCTGGAGTTTTTCTATAGCGGGCCTCACGCGCTGATTTCGCGCATCCGCCTGAACAACGCGCGCGGCTCGCCAGATCCAGGTCCAAATCATTGAGCGACCGTGGATTCACTGCAACTGCTGACATCGACGCTCCACTTCAGGAGGAGCGGAACAAACACATGCCCTCTGTTGCAGCCGCTGCTTCGGGGCTGTTCAACGGCTTCTTCGAGTGGTTCGGCAGCCTTGGCGTTTTTACCTGGCAGGTTCTCAAAGCGGCGGTGACGCCGCCGTATGAGTGGCGCGAGCTGATTCGGCAACTCGACGAAGTTGGGTCGAAGTCACTGCCGTTGGTGGTGATGGCGGGCGCCGCGATTGGCGTTATCATCTCGCTCGAAGCCCGCTATAGTCTAAGCCGATTCGGCGCCAAGTCGATGTTCTCCTCCACCCTGGTTTACTCCGTGATCCAGGTCATGGGTCCGGTTCTCACGGGCCTGGTGGTGAGCGGGCGCGTGGGCGCCGGCATGGGTGCGGAACTGGCGTCGATGAAAGTAACCGAGCAGATCGATGCCATTGAGGCGTCTGCGATCAACCCTTACAGGCTGCTGGCCGCGACACGCATTCTGGCCTGCATCCTGATGCTGCCGCTGCTGACCCTGGCCACCGACGCATGCGCCTTGATGAGTGGCTGGGTCGCGCAGGCGCTGGTTGAGCCTCTCTCGTTTCACCAGTTCATTTCAAGCGGCTTCAGTGGCGCCACTTTCAACGCCTTTCTTCCGCCCACATTCAAGACCGCCGTTTATGGGCTCATTATCGGGCTCATTGCGTGCTTTCAAGGGATGCGCACCAGCGGAGGCGCAGCAGGCGTGGGTCGAGCAGCCACTAACTCGGTTGTACTGGGATCGCTGTTTCTTATCCTGGCCGACGTTGTGATGGTGAAGTTCATTCTTGTTTTCTTTAACTAACCGTTACGTGAAACGCACGCGAAGCGAATATGGCTACTGCTATTGACAATGCGATGAAGCAACGAAGCGCTCAGCAGGACGATGGCGTGCCGTTTGTCGCGGTCGAGAACGTGCATAAAACTTTCGGGGTGCACAGGGTTCTGAACGGAGTGAGCCTGAGCGTGAGCCGCGGAGAAACCCTGGCTGTGCTGGGACGCAGCGGCACGGGAAAGAGCGTGCTGCTGAGGCTCATCATCGGTCATGAAAAACCCGACACGGGATCGGTGTGCATTCATGGCCAGGATATTGTCGGCCTGGCGCTCGACCGCATGGGAGAGATCCGGAAGAAGATGGGTTACCTGTTTCAACATGCGGCGCTCTACGATTCGCTCACCGTCGGCGGCAACGTTGCGTTTCCTATGGAACACCATCGAAGAGACCTTTCGAAAGCCGAGCGAGACGACCGCGTAAAGCAATTGCTGGCCGAAGTGGGCATGGAAGGCGACATCGACAAGATGCCGTCAGACATCTCGGGCGGAATGCAGAAGCGCGTGGGGCTGGTGCGTGCGCTGGCCCTGGAGCCGGAGATATTGCTGCTCGACGAGCCGACAGCCGGCCTTGACCCGATCAGCTCGGCAGAGTTCAACGAGTTGATTCTCAAGCTGCAGAGAGAACGCCAGATGGCGTCGATCGTAGTAACTCACGATCTGCATAGCGCTAAGGCGATTGCGGGGCGACTGGCATTGCTGAATGAGGGCAATGTGGTGATTGAGGGTACATTCAGCGACCTTCAACAAAGCGATATCGGGTTTGTGAAGGAATTTCTGAATCAGTAGCAGGGGGATTTATGTCGAGATTGGCAAGGCTGGGAGCATTCATCGTTGTGACCCTGGCAGTTCTGGCTGCAGGAGTTTTTGTTATCGGGGGCAAGGAATATCTGTTTGGCTCCACGTACCAGCTGAAGGCGCAATTCGATAATGCTGCCGGCCTCGCTGACGGCGCAGACGTGCAGGTGGGCGGAGTGCACAGTGGAACAGTCACAGCCATCCTGCTGCCGAACAAGCCGGGAGACAAGGTAACGGTCGTCATAGAGCTTGCCAAGTCCACGCACGCGATTATCAAGCAGGACTCCGTGGCCTCAATCCTGACCGAGGGATTGCTGGGCAATCAGTTCCTCTCCATTTCATTTGGATCCGCTGGGCAAGCCGACGTCAGGAATGGCGATACCATCCATAGCGATCCGCCGCTCGAAATGGCCGATCTGATCCAAAAAATGAAGGTCATTATGGACAGCAGCCAGCAAGCCATTGACAACACCACCATGGCGACCGCGCACATTAACTCGATAACCGCCAAGATCGATTCAGGCCAGGGAACCGTGGGAGCACTGGTGAACGAAAGGGATCTCTATAACAACGTGGATCAGAGCACGACTACTTTGAATGCAACGTTGCTTCAGGCGCGGGCGGGGGTAACGGACTTCCAGGAGAATATGGAAGCCCTGAAACACAACTTCATCCTGAGCGGGTATTTCAAGAAGCGCGGCTACGAAGACTCTGCCGGCCTGGGCGCTAACGAGATCGGCGGGCTGCCGCTGGGGACGCCAGTAAAGACATTTACATTCACGGCCAGGCAACTCTTCGACAGCCGGGATTCAGCCAAACTGAAGGACCAGAAGGCTCTGAAAGAGGCCGGCGACTTTCTAGCAGCTAATCAATTTGGAGTTGCGGTTGTGGTGGTTTCGTCGGGTATTGAAGGCGATACGCAGAAGGACCTGGTGCTGACCCAGGCAAGGGCCATGGTTGTGCGCGAGTATTTGTCAGAGAACTTTGGATTTGACAACGACCTGCTGAAGACGATGGGCATTGGCAAACAGACGGGCGCGAGCCCGGACTCAGATTGGGGTTCGATTCAGGTTCTCATCTTCCCGGCCGGCACTGAAATTCCAGTCGACGCGAAACCGCCAGCCACAACAGCTAATGGAGTTGCTGCCGCCGCTCCCGCAGGAGGCGCTTCAGACCAGCAGGTGCATGCTTCAGCAACCCTGGCCCCGAAGCAATAGAAGGGGTTACGGTAAGGTTTCGGTTCTGAAGACCCCTGTGCTCAATTGACCAGACTTGGAAAAAGATTCTGGCTAGTCTGGTCCAGTAGCTCCTAAGCACTGCCGCAGATGGAATTGATCTGATTCCCCCCGGTAGAGCGAGCTTGAAAGAACCGGGAGGTTCTCCTAATGCAACTTTTTCGCAATGTTCGTCTACTCCTGCTTGCTCTGCTGGTATCAGTTACCGCAGTTTCTATGCACGCTCAATTCAGCGTCGCCATCAACGTTGGCTTTGCTCCGCCGGCTTTGCCCGTCTATGCGCAACCGATGTGCCCTCAGCCTAACCTGATGTGGACGCCCGGTTACTGGGCCTACTCCGGTGGGGATGGGGACTACTACTTTGTGCCCGGCGCGTGGGTGCCGGCTGCCTATAGCGGCGCGCTCTGGACACCTCCTTACTGGGGTTTTGACAACGGACAGTACGGATTCCATGGCGGTTACTGGGGCCAGAGCGTGGGCTACTACGGCGGCGTGAACTATGGCTTCGGATTCGGGGGCATCGGGTTTGCCGGCGGTGAGTGGCGCGGCGGCTCTTTTGCCTACAACACGGCGGTAACGAGCGTGAATCAGACCTACGTTCACACCACCTACGTGAACCGGACAATCGTCGAGGCCGGCATTGTAGCCAACCCGAATCATGTGTCGTACAATGGCGGTCCGCACGGAATTCAGCACGCGCCTACGGCTGCCGAGCAGGCGGCTGCACACCAGAAGCAAACGCCTCCGACTGCGGTCCAAACGCAACACGAGACAACGGCCAAGGCCGACAAAACGTCGTATGCCAAGGCCAACGGTGGACACCCGACGAACGCTGTTGCCAAGCCGGCTGTTGCAGAAAGGGCGGCTCCAGCGAAAGCAGAGACCAAGCCTGTCGCAAGAACTGAAGCACGGCCAGCGGAAAAGGCTGCGCCGAAGGCAGCTGTAGAACCGCACGCCAAGCCCGCGGCACATGCCGCTCCGGCAAGCGCGAGAACGGAAGCACGGCCGGCGGAAAAGGCTGCGCCGAAGCCAATTGCAAAGACCGAACCGAAGACAGAAGCCAGACCCGCGGCCCATGCTGCGCCAGCAAGCGCGAGAACGGAAGCACGGCCCGCGGAAAAGGCTGCGCCGAGGCCAATTGCAAAGACCCAACCCAAGACAGAAACCAGGCCCGCGACACATGCCGCGCCGGTAGCTGCGAGAACTCAAGCACGGCCGGCGGAGAAGGCTGCGCCAAAGCCTGTGGTTCAGAGAAAAGCTGTGCCAGCGGCTCACGTCGCGCCCGTGTCGCAGGTGAAACACACGGCGCCGGTTCAACATGCAGCGCCAGCACAACACGCGGCTCCTGCTCAGCACGCGGCCGCGGCTCCCAAAGCGGCTCCCAAGGACGAGTCAAAGCCCGAGAAGAAATAACTCCAGTATTTCTTCTTCGACAGACAGGCCCGGGGTTAGCCGCGAGCCTGTCTGCTCTCTTTTCCCGGTATCCAGCGAACCAGGCCCCATCGGCTTCAGCGTTTTGATCGGAGTTTCAGATGCCATTAGTCACCGTTGTCATCATCATCGCCGTAGTAGGAGTTCTGCTTTGGCTTATTAACCGGTTCGTACCGATGCAGAGCACGGTCAAAGGCATCCTGAATGGCGTCGTAGTGATTGTTCTAGTTGTGTGGCTGCTGAGAATATCCGGCGGGCTCCAATATCTCGCGCAGTTCAAGGTCGGAAAATAAAACGCCGTGACCCATAAGCCGGCGGAGCGAATTGCCGGATTGAACGCAATACAACAGAGTGGGGCAGGCCATTGTCTGCAGGAGATCTCGTGAGAAGCATAGTTTTACTGGCTATCGGCAGTACGTTGAGTTTGAGCGCATTTGCTCAGATCAACTCGCAAACAACAATCGTTACCGAACCCATGGGTCCGGCGTCAACATTTCGTGTGGTCGTAACCAGCGGCACGGTGAATGCGATCAACTACCGGCACAAAGACGGTGTTACCGACGTGGATCTTGCCGGTACGGCTTTAATGTCTTCGGCCGAAGGGAAGGCCAAAGTGCGCAGCAAGCGCGGCACCATGGAAGTGGAAGCCTACTTCGGGAACCTCGATAGCCCCAGAACCTTTGGAAACGAGTATCTGACCTACGTGCTCTGGGCGATATCGCCTGAAGGGCGCGCGGTGAATCTTGGAGAAGTGCTGGTAGGCGGTAACGATCGAAGCAAGCTGACTGCCACGACGGACCTACAGGCATTCGCGCTGATCGTTACCGCGGAGCCTTATTTTGCAGTCCGGCAGCCCAGCAACGCGGTTGTGCTTGAGAACGTGGTTAGTGCGGATACCAAGGGAACCAGCGAGGCAGTGGATGCGAAATATGAGCTGCTGGAACGCGGCGGCTATATCCCGACCGGATACAAGTTTGACCCGGTGGTGCTGGATGCCAAGCTGCCATTGGAGTTTCTTGAAGCGCGCAATGCAGTGCGCATCGCGAAATCAGAGGGAGCCGAACAATTCGCCGTCGAAAGCTATCGGCATGCTTCAGAGTTAATGAGCACTGCCGATGGATACGCCACGGATGGACATTCCGACAGGAAGCAATTGATCGCGACGTCGCGGGAGACCGTGCAGACGGCGGAAGATGCGCGAGAGATCGCGGTGAAAAAGATTGACGAGGATCGTGCGGCAAACGAACGGCTGGCCTCAGCCACTGCCCAGGCGCAATCGCAGGCACAGGCCGACCAGGCAACCAGGCAAAAGGATCAGGCACAGGCCGCAACGGCACAAGCACGGGCCGCAACGGCACAGGCACAAGCCGATATGGCCAGCAACCAGGCCGCATCGGCCGCGGCGGTTACCTCGGCCCAGGCAGACGCTGATCAATCCAGGGCCATTGCGCAGCAGGCGCAGCAGAACGAGCACAATGCCGACAGTGAAAAGGCGGCAATGCGCGCGCAGTTATCAGAGCAGTTGAACAAAATACTTGAAACGCGGGATAGCGCACGCGGCCTCATTATCAGCATGTCCGATGTATTGTTTGACACCGGGCAATATTCGTTGAAGCCCGGCGCAAGGGAGAAGCTGGCAAAGGTAGCCGGAATCCTGATCGCTTATCCGTCACTCAACATTGCAGTGGGCGGTTATACAGACAATGTTGGCGGCGACGACATGAACCAGACGCTGAGCGAGAACCGCGCCGGTGCGGTGCGCGATTACCTGGTGTCACAGGGCGTAGCGACGAATTCGGTAACATCTCAGGGCTTCGGCAACACTCTGCCGGTAGCGTCGAACGATAACGCAGCAGGACGGCAGGAGAACCGCAGAGTGGAACTGGTCGTATCGGGCGACGCGATTGGCAGCCCGGCCAATGCAACGACAGGAAGCTTGCAGTAGCACATTCGTGGAAGAGCTGCGGCCCGATAATGGCCGCAGCGGATCCTGATCAGCTGTCTATTTGTGAATCAATAAGGGGAGCTAATCATGCTTGGAACGATACTGATTGTGCTTTTAATTCTTGCGCTACTGGGAGCGCTGCCTCGCTGGCCGCACAGCAGGAACTGGGGTTACTATCCGACGGGCGGTTTGGGGCTCATCCTGCTGATTGTTGTGGTGCTGGTGGTTCTGGGCAGAGTTTGACCAGGATGCGCTCGGCCGA